>JAVBTE010000109.1:0-5877 GCA_031556335.1 Eubacteriales bacterium
CAATCCCCCACACAACAATTGCCCCCCCCCCCCCGGGGCCGGTCACGGGGGGGCCGCCGCCGCGGCCGGGGCGGGGTGGCCGGGCGCCGCCCCCCCCCCCCGTCCCCTCGTCCCCTGTCCCTCGTCCCCCGTCTACGAACTCTCCCGTTCCGCAAAGCGCCAGGGCAGCACCACGGACTTTTGCGGCACGCCCTCAATCATGCGAATCAGGCGGCTGGCGGCCTCAATGCCCAGGTTCTTTTTGGGGTGCTCCAGGGAAGTGATGGGTACGGCGGCCAGGTCCGACATGGTGCTTTTGTCAAAGCTGACCACCGCCATGTCCCCCGGCACGGAAAGCCCGGCCTCCAGCAGCAGGTTCAAAAGCGGCACCGCCACCTCGTCGTTGTAGCAAACCACCGCCGTGCAGCCCCGCACGGTGTCCAGGGCGAACTGGTGGATGATCTCCTTGCGCATTTTGGTGGGGAACCAGAGGATGTTGTCGTCCATTACGCTGAGGCCGTGCTCGATCAGCGCGCTCACATAGCCCATGTAGCGCTCCGGGCCCTGCATGTCGTCGCTTTTAAAAATGCCCGCAATTTTCATGTGCCCTTTGCGAATGAGGTAGTCTGTCAAATCGTGGCCGCCCTGCCGGTCGTCGGCCATCACCACCACGCTGCTTGGCAGCGCGGGATAGTATCCGTTAAAAAACACAACGGGAATGCCGTATTCCTGAAACCGGCGGTACAGGTCGATGTTGGGATTGGGCAGCGCGCTTTTGGTGGCCTCAATCAAAAGCCCGTCGATGGGTTTTTGCAGCAGATCGTCCAGAATGCGGCGCTCGTTGTCCACGCGGTTGTTGGTGCTAAGCAGCATGGCCGTGTACCCGTGGGCGCTTAACTCCTGCTGGATGCCCGCCAGAATGTTTGGAAAAATGTACTCAGTGATATAGGTGCTGATGACCGCCACGTTGCGCATCTGGCTGCGCCGCACCTGCATGCTTTTTACATAGGTGCCGCTGCCCCTCAACCGCTCCGTCAGCCCTTCCGCGTCCAAAATGCCAATGGCCTGCCGCACGGTCTGGCGGCTGTACCCGTACATTTCCGATAGCTCGTTTTCGCTGGGCAGCTTTTCGCCGTGGGCGTATTTCCCGTTGCGGATGGCGGTGCGCAAGGCATCGGCCAATACTTGGTATTTCAGCTTTTCCATGTCGCGCCTCCCTTCCCGAAAATACGCTCCCCTGATTTTATCGCAAACCCAGGGGAAAAAGCAAGGCGCTTGAGGTCTTTTTCAAGCGCCCTGGCCGCTTTCCCGCTATTTCTTTTTCTTGCTGATCACGTCCATGGCCACGGCCATCAACAGCACAAAGCCTTTAATGGCCTGCTGCCAGTCGATGGAAATGCCCATGATGGACATACCGTTGTTCAGCACGCCCATGATGAGGCCGCCCACAATGCAGCCCAGCACCGTGCCGATGCCGCCGCTGGCGGACGCGCCGCCGATATAGCAGCTGGCGATGGCGTCCAGCTCAAAGTTCACGCCGGCCTTGGGTGTGGCGGCGTTCAGCCGACCGGCGAACACAATGCCCGCAATGGCCGCCAGCACGCCCATGTTCACATACACCCAGAAAAACACCCGCTTGGTTTTGATGCCCGACAGCCGGGCGGCCTTCTCGTTGCCGCCAAAGGCGTAAATATGCCGTCCTGCGGTGGTTTTCCGGGTCACAAAGCTGTAAATCATAATCAGCACGCCCAACAGCACCAGCACGGTGGGAATGCCCCTGTAATCGTTCAGCCAGAAGGTGAACAGGTTGATGGCCACCACCATCACCACGATCTGGATGGCGGTCATCAGCATGGGCGGCACGTCAAACCCATACCGCTGCTTTTCCTTGCGCTTGCGGAATTCACCCACGATATACAAAACGCTCATCAAAAGGCCCAGCACAATGGTCAGCATGTTCAGCTGCTTGCCCGCCAGCTGCACGGGGCCTGTCAGGTTGGTGATGAAGTCCGGCACAAAGCCCGAGGACAGGGCGGTGTAGATATCCGGGAAGGGGGCTTTGGTTTGCCCCTTCAAAATGACCATGGTCAGGCCCCGGAAGATGAGCTGGCCCGCCAGGGTGACGATAAAGGCTGGAATGCGGATGTAGGAGATCCAAAAGCCCTGCCACGCGCCGATGAGGCCGCCAATCAACAGCGACATCATCAGCACCAGCACGGGGTTTAAGTGCCAGTCCATGATGAACACCGCGCTGGTGGCGCCCACAAAGGCCGCAATGGAGCCCACGGACAGGTCGATGTTGCCGGTTAAAATGCACAGCAGCATGCCGATGGCCAGCACCAGCACGTAGCTGTTTTGCATGATCAGGTTGGCCACGTTCAGGGGCTTGAGCAGCACGCCGTTGGTTAACAGCTGAAACAGCAGCATGATGGCGATCAGTGCGATGACCATGCCATATTGGCGACCGTTGAATTGGAACCTTCTTTTGTTGGAATCCGCCTGCAAGTTTGTGTTGGTTGCCTGCATGGCATTAGCCCTCCCTGCTGCTTTGCATGATGCACCGCATCACGCTTTCTTGCGTCGCTTCGGTCTTGTCCAGTTCGCCCACGATTTTGCCGTCGTTCATCACATACACCCGGTCGCTCATGCCCAGCACTTCGGGCAACTCGCTGGAGATAATGATGACCGCCTTGCCTTCCGCCGCCAGCTGGTTGATGATGGTATAAATCTCATATTTCGCGCCTACGTCAATGCCCCGGGTGGGTTCGTCCAGAATCAGCACGTCCGGGTCGGCGAAAATCCAGCTGCTGAGGCACACCTTTTGCTGGTTGCCGCCGGACAGGTTTCCCGTCATTTGAAAAATGCTGGGGGTTTTGATGTTCAGCTTGCCCCGGTATTCCTCGGCCACCCGAATCTCCTGGTTCTGGTTGATCACCGAACGCTTGCTCAGCTTGTGCAGGCTGGCCATGGAAATGTTCTCCCGCACGTCGTTGATCAGAATCAGCCCGGCGGTTTTGCGGTCCTCGGTCAAATAGGCGATGCCGTGGTCGATGGCGTCGGAAATGTCCCGCAGGTTCAGCTCCCGCCCGTCCTTCATCATCTTTCCGGTGATCTTCTTGCCATAGGCCTTGCCAAACATGCTCATGGCCAGCTCCGTGCGGCCCGCGCCCATCAGCCCGGCAATGCCCACCACCTCGCCCTTGCGCACCTTCAGGTGGATGTTTTTCAAGATCTGCTTGCCTTCATCCATGGGGTCATAGGCGTTCCATTCCTCCACAGAGAAGTACACATCCCCGATCTCCGCTTCCCGGGGGGGCCAGCGGTCGGTAATCTCCCGGCCCACCATGCCCTTGATGATGCGGTCCTCGCTGGTATCGTCCACGCCCTTCACCAGGGTCTCGATGGTGGCGCCGTCCCGCAGGATCGTTATGCTATCGGCAATGGCCTCAATCTCGTTCAGCTTGTGGCTGATGATGATGGAGGCGACGCCCTTCTTTTTCAAATCCACAATGATGTCCAAAAGATGCTTGGATTCCGCCTCGTTCAGCGCGGCTGTGGGCTCATCCAAAATCAGCAGCTTTACGTCCTTGCCCAGCGCCTTGGCAATTTCCACCAGCTGCTGCTTGCCCACGCCAATGTCCTTGATCAGGGTATCCGGGTTTTCCGAAAGGCCCACCCGCTTTAATAGCTGAATGGTTTTCGCCCGAATCTCCTGCCAGTTGATCACGCCCATTTTGGCGTGCTCGTTGCCCAAAAACATGTTTTCGGCAATGCTCAGATAGGGCACCAGCGCCAGCTCCTGGTGGATGATGGCGATGCCCTTCTTTTCGCTGTCCTTGATATCCTTGAAGCTGCACACTTCTCCGTCAAAAATGATATCGCCCGTGTACGTTCCGTGGGGATAAACGCCGCTTAACACATTCATCAGCGTGCTTTTGCCCGCGCCGTTTTCACCCACCAGCGCGTGGATCTCATCCGCCTGAACGGTCAGGTTTACGTTATCCAGCGCCTTCACACCGGGAAAGAGCTTCGTGATTTCTTTCATTTGCAGAATCACATTTTCCATGAACGGTTTCTCACTCCTTTCAAAGTATGGAAGGCGGGGAGACGATAGGGGACGGGGGACGTTGGGGATTGCCTCCCCAAACCCCTGCCCAGGGCGTTGCCCTGGACCCCTGCATTGTCCACGCTACGCGCGGACAAAACAATCAACCGGGGCTACTGACCCCAAAAGAGGTATGGCGGCGGACAAGCCGCCGCCATACAAGGAACATCATAAGAGAATCTTAGTTGTCGATCTGCTCCTGGGTGTAATAGGCGCTGTCGGTCACAAGCACCTGGATGGCGTTGGTGGCGTCGATCGGAACCGGTTCGCACAGGAAGGAGGGAACAACCTTCACGCCGTTGTCATAGGTGGTGGTGTCGTTGATGGAGGGCTCGCTGCCGGTCAGCACGGCTTCCACCATTTCCACGGCCTTGGCGGCCAAGGTGCGGGTATCCTTGAAGATGGTGCTGAACTGTTCGCCCGCGAGAATGCTCTTCACGGAGGGCAGCTCGGCGTCCTGGCCGCTGATGATGGGGAAGGCCATGTCGGCGGAGCCGTAGCCCACGTTCTTCACGGAAGCCAGCACGCCGATGGAGATGCCGTCATAGGGAGAAAGGATGGCGTCCACGCGGGTGTCCGCGTAGTTGGCGGTGATGATGTTGTCCATGCGGGCCTGGGCGGTGGCGCCGTCCCAGCGCAGGGTGGCGACCTGTTCAAAGGCGGTCTGGCCAGACTTCACAACCAGCTTGCCGGAATCGATGTAGGGCTGCAGAACGCTCATGGCGCCGTTGAAGAAGAAGCCGGCGTTGTTGTCGTCGGGGGAACCGGCGAACAGCTCGATGTTGAAGGGGCCGGCGGCGTCGGGCAAGCCCAGCGCGTCCACGATGGTGGTGGCCTGCTGCACGCCCACCAGGAAGTTGTCAAAGGTGGCGTAGTAGCTGACAGCGTCGCTGTTGCGGATCAGGCGGTCGTAAGCGATGACGGGGATGCCGGCATCCTTGGCCTTGGCCAGCACGGCGGTCAGGGCTTCGCCGTCGATGGAGGCGATAACCAGGCAGCTGACGCCCTTGGTGATCATGTTTTCAATCTGAGACACCTGGTTTTCCACGATGTCTTCGCCATACTGCAGGTCCACGGTATAGCCCTTGGCCTCCAGCTGCTCTTTCATGTTGGCGCCGTCAGCGATCCAACGGGCGGAGGATTGGGTAGGCATGCACACGCCCACCAGCTTGCCGCTTTCGGCGGAAGCAAAGGACACGAGACCCAGAACCATCACAAGGGCCAGAGCAAGCGCAAGAATTTTTTTCATGGTTTCCACTCCTTTAATTTTTACAACAGCAAAACCCCGGGAGATTCTGACGTGAGATATGGTTTCGCTCTTTGTGTACGCATTCTATCATCTTGTCATACAACTTGTCAAGATGTTTTGGCGATATATTTCCCGTTTTAGACAATCAATTCTTGCGTTTTATTGCTTATTGACCACATTGCAACAATTTCTTCATAAGTACAACTTGAATACATTTAGACCAGTAACCGTTCTATTTTGCACTCTCTTTTTAGCACAGCCCTATTGGTTACATACAAATTCGAGAGCTTTGGCATTTTTTCCATTTCATTTCTTACAGATCTGTCTCATTTGGGTAAAGATGCGCTTGACCGCGCACCGCGCGGTCAAAGATGGGTCCAGGGCGAGGCCCTGGCAGGGCTGCAAGGGGCGGCACCCCTGGCCCGTCCCCTCGTCCCCCTATACACAAACGCGCGCCCGGCGGCGGACCCGCGCCAGCCAAGCCGGAGTAACTGGTTGCGCAGACCAGCTGTTGTGTTTGGGGTGGTGGTTGGGCACAAAACAG
>JAVBTE010000142.1:0-5530 GCA_031556335.1 Eubacteriales bacterium
AAGGACAGAGAATTTGAAAACGAAGCCATGCTGATTGCCACCTATCCCATCGGCCCGGAGGGCGGCGACGTGGTGGAGACCCTGTATGTGCAAGGCGGGGGCTTTACGACGGCCCGGGGCGTTGGCGTCGGAAGCGCCAAAGCGGACGTGATCGCCGCCTATGGCGACGGCTATGCGGAGGACTATGACCAGATGATCTACGCGGTGGGGGACGCGGCCACAGAACCTGTGCTGGTGTTTGTGCTGGACCTTGCGACGGATTGCGTTGCCGCGTTCTACCTGATGCGGAACACAACCAGCCCGTAAGCCTATGGCCTTTGCGACGCCCGCATTTTTGTCCGTGTTTTTTCCGGCCGGGTTTTTCCTGTGCTTTTTGACGCGCGGGAACCTCCGGGCGCAAAACCTGTGCCTGGCCGCGCTCAGCCTGGTTTTTTTCGCGTGGGCGAAGCCGGCCCTTGGGGTGCTGCCCGTCGCGCTGACGGCCCTGGAGTGGTTTTTGGGCAAGGGCATTGCGGGGGCGAAAACGAAGTCGCTTCAAAGGCTGTGCGCTTGGTTGGCTGTGGGCGTACCCCTTTTGGGGCTGGTGGTTTGCAAGTATCTGGGCTTTTTCGCGGAAGTCTTGAACGGGCTTTTTTCCTTAGACCTCGCCTCGCCCCGGCTTGTGCAGCCCCTGGGCGTCTCCTTTTTCACCTTCAAGGCCGTTTCCTACGCACTGGATGTGCGCAGCCAGAAAGAGAAGCCTGCCGAGCGTTTTGACGACCTGTTTCTGTACCTGTGTCTGTTTCCGCAAATGACGGCGGGGCCCATCAGCCAATGGCGGGAGATGCGGCCCCAGCTTGTGGACCGGCGCATGACCCTGGAGGGCGTCAGGGCCGGCTGCGTCCGGTTTGCACTGGGGCTTTCCAAAAAGGTGCTGCTGGCGGACGTGCTGGCCGGGGTGGTGAAGGCGGCCTTCGGCTGCCCGGCGGAGGCCCGGAGCGCGGCGCTGGCCTGGCTGGGGGCCGTGGCATTTACATTGCAGATCTATCTGGATTTTTCGGGCTATTCCGATATGGCCATCGGCCTGGGGCGGATGCTGGGGTTCACCTTTCCCGAAAACTTCAGCCTTCCCTTGCGCGCCAAAGGCATGCGGGATTTCTGGCGGCGGTGGCACATGTCGCTGACCGCCTGGTTTCGGGAGTACGTTTATCTTCCCCTGGGAGGCAACCGGAAAGGACTTTTTTGCACTTGCCGCAATTTGGGGATTGTTTTTCTATGTACGGGCCTCTGGCATGGGGCGAACTGGACCTTTGTGGTGTGGGGCCTGTGGAACGGGCTGCTTTTGGTTCTGGAGCGGACCCGGCTTTTGGCTGTGCCCGGGTGGCGCGGCCTTTGGGCGCATGGCTATACGTTGCTGGCGGTGACGCTGGGTTTTGTGGTGTTTCGGTCGGAAAGCATTCCGCCGGCGTTTGAATATGTGAGAAGCATGGTCACCACCTTTGGAATGTCCTGGGAAATGAAGGGGTACTTGCTGGAGCAGCTAACCCCCATGAACCTGACGGCCCTTGGCGTTTCCATTGCGGTGGCGGTTTCGCCAGGGGCCAAGGCCCGGGCGCGGCTGGGGCAAGAGCCGTGGGCGCAGGCGGCGCTTTGCGCGGTGTGCTGCGCGCTGGTGGCGCTGAGCTATGCCGCCATTCTGGCCTCTGGGTTCAAGCCCTTCCTGTACGCTCAATTTTAGGGGGCGACGGTGATGAAAAAAACGGGTTCGGTTGTGTTTATCGTTTTGTTTTTTTTGCTGCTGGCGCTTCCCGGCGCTTTGCAGGAACCCTTGATTGCGCTGCATGAACAAATCTGTCAAACGCTTTTTGGCCAGTCCGGCAATGAGCAGGTGCTGCTGGGAAAAGGCGAGTGGCTATTTTTTGCGGAAACCCTGGACGATTATTTACACAGAAACCGGATGGGCGAAGAAGCGGTGGAAAGCCTTACAAAGGAGCTTGGGGACATGTCCCGGGCCTTGAGGTTACAGGGCGTGGGCATGACCTGTTTGATCGCGCCGAACAAAAATACGGTTTATCCGGAATGGATGCCAAACCATATGCTGCCGGGGGCGGGGGAGAGCGACCTTGAGCGGGTGCAGGCGGCTTTGTCCCTGGAAGGCGTGGGTCTGCTGGACGCCCGGGGGCTTTTGCTGACAAGCAAAGAACAGGGGCCGCTTTATCACCGGACGGACACCCACTGGAACGCCCTGGGGGCGCTGCTGGTGTATCGCGGGCTGATGGAGAAAATCGCTGGCGGCGAACAGGCGGAAGCAGTATATGAAGCGTATGAAACGCTTAGGTGGCAGGACGATGTGGCCTATGCGGGGGATTTGAGCCGATTGCGTGCCGGCGGCAGGGCGGAGAGCATCCGCGTGCCGGAGCTTGCCAAAGCATACCGGGTTTTGGGCAGCATGCGTTCCCTTTCCGACATGACCATCCGCACCAAGAGCGCGGCCAATGACCTGCGGGTGCTGGTGCTGCGGGATTCCTTTGGGAACGCGCTGTTTCCCTATTTGGCCAACAACGTCGGTCAGCTGACGTTTTCCAGGGATTTGCGGGCGAATGCAGAGGAATGGGCAAAGCAAGGGTTTACCCATGTGGTGATTGAGATTGCGGAAAGAAACCTGCCGGAGCTTTCGGCGCGGCTGGCAGGGAAATAAAAAAGGCGGCGCCGAGTCAGCGGTCGCCCCGGGTCAGATTTTGCGCGTAGTCCTGAAGGCTGGCAAAGCTGTTGATGTTGCCGCTTCGGGCTTTCATTTGTTCCTGAACGTATCCGGGCAGGCTGTCGAAATAGGTTTTGGCCTGGGGATCGTCTTCCAGCAACGCATGCAAGGCCGCGTATTTTTTGCTCATAATGCTTCACCTCCAACACAAGTATGCGCAAACCGCCCGGGAAAATGTAAAGCCGCCATGTCAAAAAACACCGAAAGTTTCTTCTTGCGCAAGAGAGGGGTTCATGATAAAATTTAATGGAAATAATGTGGTAATTTATGTATCAAATATTAAATTTTCTCAAATTGCAACCAAAATGAATCTTGATTCGTCAAATATCATGAGTGTAACAATTGGTAAATTATTACAAAAGTGTGTTGAAATTCCAAAAATGGTATGATATGATAATGATTAGCCAATGCTAAGCTTGAAATTGCTGCCGCAAATCTCTGGAACGACCGACCGATTCCAACCATAATAAAAGGAGCGGAAAGAGATGAAATTTACGAACGTGTTACGGAAAGTGTGCGCATGGACGCTGGCCCTGGGGCTGACGCTTTCTCCTGTTTTGCCCGCAAGCTTTGCGGAAGGAGACGCCACCCCGTCCTCCGCGCCGATTGTAACCGAGGCCACGGCCACGCCTGTCCCCACAGCCGTGCCCACAGCCGTGCCCACGGCCGCGCCCACGGCGACGCCAACGACCGCTCCTACGCAAGCGCCCACGCACACGCCGGAAGGCAGCGACACGCCGACGACAGCCCCGACGGACAGCGCCGCGCCATCCGCAGACCCGTCCGCCATGCCGTCTGTTGATCCGTCGGCCAGCCCCAGCGTGGAGCCCTCGGTCGAGCCGTCCCCCAGCCCAAGTGTGGAGCCCGAAATGATGCTGATGGGCGAAATGATGCTGATGGCGGGCGGGCCCATTTCCTCGCAGAAGACGGAAGCCAATCCGATTATTCTGTTCGGGGGCAGCAGCGGAACCAACTGGGTCATCAACCGGAATGGTTTTACGGGAGCGTTGGAATTTTCCAAATCTACGGCAAACGATGCGGAAAAAGGGCTTTTGACGCTGGGTACGCAGTCTGGAACCGACACGATTGTCCAGGTCAAGGTAACAGCCTCCAATGTTACAAAAATTACCGAATTTACGCTGACCGCAGCGCCCACGATTGTTGGGGCGACCAATACCCTTACGTGTAAAGTTATTATTCTGCCGAAGCCCAAAAACATTGAATATCTGACGCTGCGAACTCCTTTGGACATCAGCAAGGAGACGGCAAAAACCTTCAGCTTTGGCGTGGATGAACACGGAAATAAGCGCTATAAGCTGGTGTTTGACAGCCCCGCCATTCAGCCGGCTTTGGATCAGTACGCCAATTTGATCAGCTTTTCAAGCGATGTGGGCAGCATTCCAATCAATGCCCAGACGGGCGCGCTGGGCACTGTGACGGCCACATCTTTTCCGGCAACAGCCAGAATCACCCTGAAAATTTCGGACGACAGCGGCACGATTGCCGCCAGCAATGTTGTGACGCTGAACATTCAAAATGATCCGAAAACCCTGAAGGTGACGGAGCCCAACAAGAGCGTTACGATTCCTGTGGGAAAGACTCACGTTTTGAGCTACGAGATTTTGGATGACGGTGGGAAACCGTTGGATCTCTACAATGCCGTGAAAATTGTCGGAACCGATGGAAGCGATAACAACGGTAACGATGGAACATACCTTTCGATCGAGGGGAACGTGATCACGGCCATCGGCGCACCGGGGCCTGTAACCCTCACTTTGAGCGTTAATGGGCATCCGACGATCAAGGATACTTGCACGGTTATTATTCAAGATGTGCCGGACGATCCTTCTCAAATTGACTTGAAAACCGATACGGGCGGAGTCATTCCTCAGGATGAAACGCTGCTTTTAGGCCTGAATGAAATCCTGGATATCTATCCGGTTTTGTCGGATACGGCGGAGGCGGAAGGCCTCTATATCGATTCTATCAACTTCACCAAGATCGCTAGCGCAACGGGGGTAGACGTCAGCATGAACGGCACGACGGCCGTTCGCCTGGTGGGCAAGGCGATCACCACAGAGCCTGTTGTGGTGAAGATCATTATCAACAGCGGTCTTACGCCTTACGCCGACCCGGTGGAAATCGAGTTGCATGTGTCGGTGGTGAGCGCGCCTTCGGACGTGACCCTAAGCCGTACTTCCGTGAACATGTGCGTGGGCGATACTTTTGTGATGACCGCCACATCCTATCCCGATAATACCCCATCGCGCTACACTGTCACCACATCCCCCACGGGCGTGGTAAAAGTGACGGAAGTAGAACGGGCGGATGATCAGCCCGTTGAGGAAACCCGCTTCAAAATTGAGGCCTTGAAGCAGGGGACCACAACCATCACCTTTAAGACAACGTCTGGAAACGTGACCAAAACCTGCGCCGTGAACGTGTCCGGCGTGCCCACGGGCATCGGCATCGAAGGGCCCATTACGGTCAGCAAGTTCATGAAGTATCAGCTTCAACCTTATTTTATCGCGGGCGGAGAGCGGAAGGATGGGGCCTTTAAATTTGACTATGTGAATGAGGCGACAGACAAGCCTAATATTAAGCTGGACGAAGACACCGGGTGGCTTGAGGTTTTGAATGTCCCCTCGTCGCCGTACACTGTGAAAATAGAAATCAGCGCGGCGAATAAAAACTATACGTCTGTCTATCCGATTACGATTTCGATCAACGTGACGGATGCGCCCACGAGCATCGTTTTTGGTCGGAATCCCATTGTTGTCTCCAAAGATT
>JAVBTE010000058.1:0-7437 GCA_031556335.1 Eubacteriales bacterium
CGTCCTCCACGTCCCCTTACACCTCCGCCTCCGGGACCGCCTCCCGTTCCTGTTTCCCTGCAAAGGCCAGGTACAGGCATAGGCCCAGCAGCGTCAGGCAACCGCCGGCCAAAACCCAGGGGGTGGGGGTCTCGTTCAAAAAAATCATGGCAAAGACCATGGCGCCCACGGGTTCCCCCAGCAGGGCGAAGCTGACCACGCTGGCGGACACCCGGGAAAGGGCGAAGGAGAACAGCGTGTGGCCCAGCAGGGTGCTGCCCAGCACCAGCCCGGCCAGATAGGGCAGGGCTGCGACAGGCATGGAAAAGCCGCCCATCAACGGCAGGGAGAGCGCCAGCAGCGCGGCGGTGAGCAAATACAGGGCCGGGGTGTACACTTCGGCAGGGAGGCTGGTGCGGATGTGCCGGCCCACAAGCCAGTGGCCCGCCATCAGCACGGCCCCAAGCAGGGCCAGAAGGCTGCTGAACAGGTTTTCCATGGAGCTTTCCGCCTCCGGCGGCGCATCGCCCAGCATGCCGGACACGGCGATGACCACGGCCCCCAGCAGGGCCAAAAGCGCCCCCGGCGCGGCCTGCCGGGGCATGACCTCGCGAAAGAGCAAATAGCTGAACAGCGCCACAAACAGGGGCTGGGTGCACACCAAGGCCACCGAGGCAAAGGTGCTGGTGCCCGTGAGGGACGTGATCCAGGTAAGGTAGTGCCCGGCCAGAAAAAGGGCGGCCAGGGCAATCCAGCCCCACTGGGCCCTGCTGATGGCAAAGGGAATGCGCCGTTTGGCGCAGACCCGAAGCTCGAAGGGCAGCAAAAGCAGCCCGGCGCTGAGCATGCGCACCAGGGCAATGGCCACGGGCGTGGCCCCTGCGTTCAAAGCGCCCTTTACCATGGGACCGGAATAGCTGACCATGCATACGCCAAAAATCACCAGAAAAAGGGCGGAACGCTTCTGTGCAAGGGGCATATCGCGAATCAGTTCCTTTCTGCCTGTCATAAAAAAATACTTTCCTTTTCACCGCGCTGCCCGTGGTGAAATTAGGGGTCCAGGGCATCAGCCCTGGCGGGGTTCGGGGCGGAGCCCCGATCGTCTCCTCCCCCAACGTCCCCGCCCCCGTCCCCTTGTCGCTTTTTCAGCCACACCATGAGCACGGCGATGTCGGCGGGGTTCACCCCGGGGATGCGCCCTGCCTGGCTCAGGCTTTGGGGCCGTTGTTGGGCAAGCTTTTGCCGGGCCTCAATGCGAAGGCTTGGAATGCCGCTGTAATCCGTGTCCGGGGGCAGGAGCCATTCCTCCATGGCCTGGGCGCGGCGAAGCTGGGCTTGTTGCTTTTGCAGGTAACCGTCGTACTTCGCATGAAGCTCCGCCTGCTCCTGGGCCGGGGGCGTAAAGCCGTCAAGCTCCGGGCAAAGGGCCAGAAGGGCTTGAAAATCCACGCCGGGGCGGCGCAGCAGCTCTTCGGCGGTGAAGGGATTGCCTGCGGGGGGCTGGCCTTGCTGCTCCAGCCAGGCGGCCCGGGCCGGGGAAGAGGGCACGCGGGTTTCCCGCAGCCGGTGAAGCAGAGCATCCGTCTGGGCGCACTTTTCCTGGCATAGGGCCATGCGGCGGTCATCCGCCAGGCCCCGGGCATGGCTGAGGGCGGTCAGGCGCAGGTCCGCGTTGTCCTGGCGCAGCAGCAGCCGGTATTCCGATCGGCTGGTCATCATGCGGTAGGGCTCGTCGGCGCCCTTCACGCACAGGTCATCCACCAGCACGCCCAGGTAGGCCATGTCCCGGGTCAAAATGAGGGGCTCCTTGTCCTGCAGGAAGCAGGCGGCGTTGATGCCCGCCAAAAGGCCCTGGGCGGCGGCCTCTTCATAGCCGGAGGTGCCGTTCACCTGCCCGGCAAAGTATAGCCCCGGAATGCGGCGGCTTAAAAGGGTCAATTGCAGCTCGGTGGGGTCGATGCAGTCATACTCGATGGCATAGGCCAGCCGGGTGAGCACCGCGCGCTCCAGGCCCTTCACGCTGCGGTACATGGGCAATTGCACGCTTTCGGGCAGGCTGGAACTCATGCCCTGCACATACCATTCCGGGCTGTCCAGCCCCTCTGGCTCCAAAAAAAGCTGGTGCCGGTCCTTGTCCGCAAACCGGCGGATTTTGTCCTCAATGCTGGGGCAATACCGGGCCCCGGTGCCCTTGATGTCCCCCCGTACCATGGGGGACAGGTGCAGGTTGTCCCGGATGATCTGGTGCGTGCGCTGGTTGGTGTAGGTCAGATAGCACCGGGCCCTGTTGACAAGGGGATAGGAAACGCCGATGTCCGGCAGCTTTGCCACGGTCAGAAAGGAAAAGGGGATGATGGGCTCGTCCCCCTCCTGGGGCTCCATCTGGTCAAAATCGATGCTGCGGACGTCCACCCGGGCGGGGGTGCCTGTTTTGAACCGGCGCAGGGCAAACCCGAGGCTTTCCAGGGAGGCCGATAATCCTTCCGCCCGGGAAAGACCCTGGGGGCCCACGTCTTTGGAATAGTCGCCGATGATGACGCGGCTTTTCAGATAAACGCCGCCGCACACCACCACGGCCCGGCAGGGGATGGTTTCCCCTGTGGTGGTTTGTACGCCGCAGACCGCGCCGCTTTGGGTCAGAATCTCTCGGGCCTCCCCCTGGCGCACGGTGAGGTTTTCCGTGGAAAACAGGGTGCGGAGCATGTCGGCCTGGTAGCGGCGTTTGTCGGCCTGGGCCCGCAGGCTGTGCACCGCCGGCCCCTTGCCCTGGTTCAGCATGCGGCTTTGCAAAAAGGTGCGGTCAATGCAAAGGCCCATCTGGCCGCCCAGGGCGTCCACTTCCCGCACCAGATGCCCCTTGCCCGTGCCGCCGATGGAGGGGTTGCAGGGCATCAGGGCGACGCTGCCCAGGTCCAGCGTAAGAAGCAGCGTGGAAATTCCCATGCGGGCGGCGGCCAGCGCGGCCTCGCAGCCCGCGTGCCCCGCGCCGATGACGACGAGTGAATCGATCATGTTTTTAGCGAGAGGAACCCCTTTTTGCAAAATGGGGTTCCTCTCGCGCTCTCCTCCCTGAAAACTACATTGGGGATATCATCGCGTCATTTGTTCAATGTATTCTTCCAGGCACAGGTTCTCATCCCGCATGGCGGTGCTGTGGGGCAGGCCCACATAGCGGATGTGCCAGGCCTCGGCGATGATACCGGTGATTTTCTCCTTATCCTCCTGGTAGCGGATGACAAAGCCGTAATCCCAGCAATGCTCGTGCAGCCAAACTTGCTGGGGCGTACCCTTGAAGCTGGTGCCCGCCACGGTCATGTCAAAGGCCAGGCCGGTATGGTGCTCGCTGGCGCCGGGGTCGGCCACGGTGAGGCGGGTGGCGGAGATGGCGCTGGACCGTTTCCGGCCGTCGGCCAAGTACTCCTCCACCTGTTTGTCAAAAAGCTGCTGCTGGTATTTGATGCTGCGGTAGCCCGCGCTGACCTGAAACCCGGTCACCCCGTCCTCTTTTGCGGCTTCCAGCATGGTTTTCAGGGCCGTCACGGCGGCGCGGTCCCCCTCAATGTCGCTGCCTTTCACGTACACCAGGCCGGAATCCAGGGTTTTGCGCAGGTTGATCAGATCGGCGGGCTGGTAGCTTTCATCCAAAGGATGGTCTTTGTTGACCAAAATCGGCAAAGCCGCCGGGTCTGGGGTGGGGGTGGCGACGGCCTTTTGGGCCTGGTCGCTGCTTAAAACCGCCAGGGTTTCCGCCGTGGCCACGCCGTCGGCCTGAAGGCCGTGTTGGCCCTGGAACAGCTTCACGGCCGCCTCGGTGCCGCCGCCAAAGTCCCCGTCCACGCTGGAGCCGTAAAAGCCCAGGTCTTTCAGGCGTTGCTGCAAAGCCTTCACCGCGTCGTTCTTGTCGCCCTTTTGCATTTGCGACGGCGTGGGGGAAGGCGTTGGGGTGGGGATGTACGTAGGCACATTCGCGGCGTACAGCGCGTTGCGGGTGTCGTTCCCCGCGATGCCGTCGGCCGCCAGCCCCAGCTGGGCCTGGAACAGCTTCACCGCCTCGGCGGTGCCCTGGCCAAACTTGCCGGCCACGTCCCCGGTATAATAGCCCAATTCCTGCAGCTTTTGCTGCAGGCGGGTCACCTCGTCCCCCGCCGTGCCCACGCGCAGCATGAGCGGGGTGGGAGAAGGGGTATTGTTGGGGTCCACGGTGACCAGCAGCGCGCTGGAAACATCCGCCGTGGGCGTGGGCGTGGCGTTTTGTTCCGTCACCAGCTGGCGGTAATTCTCCAGCGTGCGGGGGGCCATCACGATCACCCCGATGCTGAGCGCCGCCACCAGCCCCCAAAGCGCAAGGGTGAAGGGCGTCGGTTTCCGTCTGTCCATCCTCTACCTAACTTTCTTTTGCAAAATCCTTACCACAGGGGCGCGGGATACAATCCATCCTCGGCCAGACGCCGCAAAGCGGCCTGAACGGCGGCCTTGTCCTCCCGGTAGGTAACGCCGTACCATTTGTCCGGCGTGGTATGCACCGTAACGCAGGCTTCCTGCCTTCGCAGCAGGCCGTCCACCACCGTGGGCAGGAAGAACTCCGCCTTCAGGGGGTTCGCGGCCAGGGCTTCCCGCAAAAACCCGGGAAAAGCCTCCGAAAGCCGCGTCATCATGGCGGCGGGAAAACCCCACATGTTCATGCTGACCACCGTATCCTCAGGAAGGCGCACGTAGGTTTGAACGTCCTCGGTCATCAGCGGGCCGTCCACGGTGGAGATGATGTGGGTGCGCTCCGCAATGTCCACAAGGCGGCTTTCCCCATCCAGCCGGCACACCCCCCGGGCCACGTACCCGGTGTCGCTGAGGGTGTTTTTGAGCAAATAGCCCACCATGGTAAAGTCCCGGTCGCTTTGAAGCCTGCACAGGTGGTCAAAGCACATGCGGAAGGCAGTGCTGCCATAATAATCGTCCGCGTTGATCGCGCAAAAAGGCGCGTCCACAAGCCCGGCGGCGGACAGGACCGCGTGGCCGGTGCCCCAGGGCTTTGTCCGGCCCTCGGGGACGGCAAAGCCTTCCGGCAGATTGGAAAGTTCCTGGTAGGCATAATCGATTTGCAGATGCCGGGCCACCCGGTCGCCCAGCACCTCCCGAAAGTCTTGCTCGTTTTCCCGTTTGATGATGATCACCGCCCGGTCAAACCCGGCGCGCTTCGCGTCAAAGAGGGAATAGTCCAAGATCAGTTCGCCGTCGGGCCCCACGGGGTCCATTTGCTTCAGACCGCCATACCGGCTGCCCATGCCCGCCGCCATAATCAAAAGCACTGGTTTCACGGCCATACGGTTTCAGCCTCCGTTCGCTTGCAATGTATTATTATATCATGGATTTTCAAAAAAAATAGTATTTGCACAAAGGTTGACAATCGTGACACGGCGGGCGGGAAACCCTCCGCAGGTTTTTCCTTGACAATCGCCGTGGTATTCGCTACAATAGCTGAGCGTGAAAAGCGCAGGTATGTGCCCGTAGCTCAGCTGGATAGAGTGTCAGACTCCGACTCTGAAGGTCGCTGGTTCGAACCCAGTCGGGCATACCACAATCCGTCTGTAAAGGCGGATTTTTTGTGTTCATTGGAATTCGTAAATATGTACGTACAAATCTTTGTGTCAGGCAGGGGACCCGGCCCTCCGTGTGGAATACACATGCTAAAGACAGAAGAAAACCGTTCACGGAGGGATCTTCATGAAGAATGAACAAATCAAAGCCGCCATTGAGGCGGGACAAACGGTTCTTGGCATCGAGCTGGGGTCCACGCGGATCAAAGCCGTGCTGATCAACGAAAACCACGAGCCCATCGCTTCCGGCAGCCATGAATGGGAAAACCGGCTGGAAAACGGAATCTGGACCTATGCGCTGGCGGATGTCTGGAGTGGGCTGCAAAGCTGCTACCAGAACCTGAAGCAGAACGTGCAAAGCCAGTATGGCGTCACCCTGAAGGGCCCCGGGGCCATGGGGGTCAGCGCCATGATGCACGGCTACCTGGCCTTTGATGACCGGGGCGAGTTGCTTGCGCCCTTCCGCACCTGGCGCAACACCACCACCGGGCAGGCGGCGGAGGAACTGACCGAACTGCTGCGGTTCAACATTCCCCAGCGGTGGAGTATCGCCCATCTGTACCAGGCCCTCCTAAACGGCGAAGAACATACCGGCCGCATCGATTTTCTCACCACCCTGGCGGGCTACGTCCATTGGAAGCTGACCGGGGAAAAGGTGCTGGGCGTGGGCGACGCCTCGGGGATGTTCCCTGTGGACAGCCATACCGGCGGGTTCCACGCGGGCATGCTGCAAACGCTGGAAAGTCGCCTGGCGCCGCGAAATCTGCCCTGGAAGCTTGGCGGCATTCTACCCAAGGTGCTGGCCGCCGGCCAGGCCGCCGGCCAGCTGACCGCCGAGGGCGCGAAGCTGCTGGACCCCTCTGGCGACCTGAAACCCGGCGTTCCCTGCTGCCCTCCCGAGGGCGACGCGGGCACGGGCATGACCGCCACCAACAGCGTGGCCCCCCGCACCGGCAATGTGTCGGCGGGGACTTCGGTCTTTGCCATGATCGTGCTGGAGAAGGAGCTCTCCAAGGTGCACATGGAGATCGATATGGTCACCACCCCCGCAGGCGCGCCAGTGGCCATGGCCCATTGCAACAGCTGCACCTCAGACCTCAACGCCTGGGTGGGCCTCATTGGGGAGGCGGCCAAGGCCCTGGGCCTTGCCGTGGACGCGGACACCCTGTTTGGCACCCTGTACCGCAAGGCCCTGGAGGGCGACCCGGACGGGGGCGGACTGGTGGCCTTCAATTATTTCTCCGGCGAGCCTATTACCGGCCTGGAGGAAGGCCGGCCCTTGTTCCTTCGCCTGCCCGACAGCCGCTTTACCTTGCCCAACTTCATGCGCACGCACCTCTATGCCGCTTTGGCCACCCTCAAGCTGGGCATGGACATTTTACTGAAAGAGGAAAAAGTGCAGATCGACCAGATCTTCGGCCACGGCGGCTTGTTCAAAACCAAGGGCGTGGGCCAGCGCATGATGGCCGCCGCCCTGCGCACCCCCGTGTCCGTGATGGAGACCGCGGGGGAAGGCGGCCCCTGGGGCATGGCGCTACTGGCAGCGTATTTGCTTCGCAAAGCCCCCGGAGAAACCCTGGAGGCTTACCTGCAAAACCGCGTGTTCGCAGCTATGGCCAGCGACACCCTGCGCCCCGATCCCAAGGACGTGGAAGGCTTTACCGCCTACATGGACCGCTACACCGCCTGCCTGCCCGTGGAGCAAGCGGCAGTGGACGCGCTGAGGTAACGGGGGGGACGGGGAGGACGGGGGGGACGTTCAGGGGTTTCACCCCTGAAACCCCACCAGGGCTTCGCCCTGGACCCTTCACTGACCGCGCTGCGCGCGGTCAGAAGGGAAAATGATAAAGAAATGGTCCCTTGCCGT
>JAVBTE010000064.1:0-15868 GCA_031556335.1 Eubacteriales bacterium
CTCGCCTACCCCCGTAAATAGGCCAGCAGCAACGCCTTGGCGGCATCCACATCCCGCAGATCGACGACCTCGCAGGCGCTGTGCACATAGCGGCAGGGAATGCTGAGGGTGCCCACGGGCATGCCCCCCCGGGAGGTTTGCATGGCCCCGGCGTCGGTACCGCCAAAGGGCAACACCTCCCGCTGGGTTTTCACGCCCGCCCGGCGGCCCGCCTCCAGCAGGTCCCGCACTACATCGGGATGGCTGATGCTGCCCCGGTCCATGATCTTCACCGCCACGCCGTCCCCAAGGCGCACGGCGGGCTGCTTTGCTTCCGGGGTGTCCCCGTTGGCGGTCACGTCCAGAGCGACGCCCACGTCGGGCTCCACGCTGAAGGCGGCGGTTTTGGCGCCCCGGCAGCCCACCTCCTCCTGGGCGGAAAATACGGCGATCACGGTGTTTTCGCAGGGGCCCAGCTCCTGCATCACCTTTACCAGCAGGGCGCAGGCCACCCTGTCGTCCATGGCGGGGGCGGCCACCCGGTGGGGTCCCAGCCGGAAGCAATCGCTGGCGTACACCGCCACGTCGCCCAGCCGCACCATTTGCAGGGCCTCGGCCTCGTCCGCCGCGCCGATGTCAATGAACAGGTGCTTGATGGCGGCGCTTTCGCCCTCCCGCAGGGGCTGCTCGGCCAGCACGCCCTGCACGCCGCTCTGAAAGGACACGTGCCGGCCCTTGCTCACGTTCAGGCTGACGCCTCCCACAGGCATCACCCGCAAAAAGCCCTCCTTTTCCACGCTGACCACCACAAAGCCGATGTGGTCCATGTGGGCGGACAGCATCACGCGCCTGCCCTTTGCGCCGGTTCCTTTTTTCTCACAGATCAGGTTGCCCAGGGCGTCCCGCCGGATGGAATCCACCTTGCTTTGCAGCAGCTTTTCGATGGCGTCGGCCACCTTCCCCTCGTGGCCTGTGGCCCCGTACAGATCAGCCATTTGCTTGATCAAGTCAAACATGGTTGTTACCCCTTTATGTTGTATTTCGCCTACGCATCCCCAACGCCGCCCCGTTCCAGAAAGGCCTTTGCCAGCGCGAACTGCGCGTCCACATCGCTGAGGGCGCAAAGGGTGGAGGGGCTGTGCAGATAGCGGCAGGGCACGCTAAGCACGCAGGTCTTTACCCCGGCCCCGGTTCCCTGAATCACGCCGCCCTCATTGCCGCCGCTCACGCTCATCTTCACCTGGTGCGGGATTTTTTCTTCCCGGGCCAGGGCCAGCATGCCCTGGAACATTTCCGGCCGGGCCATGGAGGCATTGTCCATAAAGCTGACGGCCACGCCGCCGCCCAGGCTGCAAATGCGCTGGTGCTTTGGCACGTCGCCGGTGTCGTTGGCGGTGGTGCCCTCCAGGGCAAGGCCAATGTCCGGCATCAAGCGAAAGGCCGCGGCCTCCGCCCCCCGGCAGCCCACCTCTTCCTGGCAGGTGAACACAAAGCTGGTTTTTCCGGCGCAGTCGCAGGCCAAGAGGCGCAGCAGGTTAAAGACCCCCACCCGGTCGTCCAGGGCCCGGGCCAGGCATAGTCCCTGGCCAAAGGGCGCGAAGGGCGTGGCAAAGGTAATGGGCGTGCCCGCCGGGGCCGCGCGAAGGGCCTCGTCCTTGTCCTTGGCCCCAATGTCCACATAAAGCTGCTCCAGGGGCAATGCGGCCTTGCGCTCCTCGGCGCTTTGCTGGTGGATGGCCATGGCTCCGATCACGCCGGGCAGCGGTTTTGCCTCCGGGTCGCCCTCCCCGGCGGGCCCGGCATAGCCCACGGTGACCCGCTTGCTGACCAACACCCGGGGATCGATGCCCCCAATGGCCCGCACCCTGAGCAGGCCGTCGTCGGTGGCGGAGATCACCATCAGCCCCACCTCGTCCATGTGGGCGGCGAGCATCACGTGGGGGGCGGCGGGGTCTTTGCCCGGCTTTTGGGCGATGACGTTGCCCATTTTGTCAATCCAAACGCTGTCCTGGCCCAGGGCTTCCACGCAGGAGGCATACACGGCCCTGCGCACCGGCTCCTCCCGGCCGCTGATACCTTGCAGCTCGCAAAGGGTTTTCAGTTCCATAGGCCCTCCTCCCAGCCCTTGGAAAGCTCCGCGATGAAATGGGCAAGCAACCGCCCGCATTCCGTCAGCGCGTCCATGTCCAACAGCTCCACCGTGGTATGCATGTATTTAAGGGGCAGGCCCAGCAGCACGCAGGGCACGCCCTCCCGGGCCACCTGCACCCCGTCGGCATCGGTATGGGTGGCCCGCTCCATGGCCTCGCTGTTCAGCTTCACGTGATGCCTGGCAGCGGTGTCCCGCAGCCTTTTGAGCAGCTTGTGCTGCATGTAGGGCCCGTAGGCGGCGGCGGGCGCGTCCAGGGGAATGGTGGTGTCCGGACGGCTTTGGGGCACCGGGGCGTGGCTCACGTCCAGCACCACGGCCAGGTCCGGGTCTACCCTGTGGGCCGCGGTTTGGGCCCCCCTGCCGCCCACCTCTTCCTGAGAGGAGCACACAAAAACCACCTCGGCCTCATGGCGCATGCTTTGCAGCCGCTGGGCCACGTCCAGCATTACGCCCACGCAGGCCCAGTCGTCCATGGTTTTTCCCGCCACCCGGCCATTTAAAAGCGCCTGGGCTTCGCCCTGCAAGGTGATCAGATCGCCGATGTGCACCCGCTTTTCCACGTCCTCCGGCGGCAGGCCCAGGTCCACAAACAGGTCTTCCAGCCGGTCATTTTGCTTGCGTTCCGCGACCGGCAGCAAATGGGGCGGTTTCGCCCCCACCACCCCCGGCAGCTTTTGGGGCGGTTCCCCCTCCGGCGTTGCGTGCACCACCACCGTGGCGGCGGGCAAAATGCGGGGGTCCACGCCGCCCACCTGGCCCATGCGCAGGGTGCCGTCGGGCAAAATTTGGGTCACCATCAGGGCGATTTCGTCCTGGTGGGCGCACAGCATGATTTTTGGGGGACGCGCCGCGTCCGCCGTTCCGGTCCCGCCTTTTTTCACCGCGATCACGTTAAACAGCGGGTCTATTTCCACGCTGTCCACAAAGGGCCGAAAGCGTTCCCCAAGCCACGCCGCCACTTCCCGCTCCTGGCCGCTGGGGCCATGCTTTTCTCCCGCCTCCCGCAAATAGGCAAGCACATCCATCCGTTGACCTCTTCCCTTCCCTGGCAAAATGGGGTGTTCCTATGGCCAGCTTTACTTTAGCCAGTTTTTGTTCACCGTATCCCGGCGCAGGCGAATGAACCGCTCCAAATAATCATAGGAGGCGGCAAAGGTTTGGCCGGAGTATTTGACAATGCCCAAAATGGCAAAGCTGTTCCAATAGGTAAAGTTCATCCGCACCGAGGGCTCGATCTCCGCCCGGTAGTCCTTCAGGGACCGGAGCGCCTCCCCCGGCTGCCGTTCCCGTTCCCCCAAAAGCAGGGCGATGGCGGGCAGATACCGCTCCTCATACAATTCTTTCACCCGGGCGAAAAAGTCCGGCTGCCGCAGCACGTTGGAGTATAGATAATGCTGTTTGTCGTTTTTTTCAAACAGCATGCTGTTGGGCGAGTTCAGCCAGCGTCCCGTGGCCACGTTGCCATAGGTGCGGTCAAAATCCCACACCGGCCCGGCAAACACCTTTTGGGACACGCTGTCCACATCCTTGAAAAAGAACAGGCTGCATTGCTCATGGTCGTAATTTTTGCAAAACTCCTCCAAAATCAGCACCAGGGCCATGGAGTCCGTATCCATGAACTCGTCGTACTTCCCGCCGGAAATGGGGTCGACGCCGTCCTTGCTGAGAATGGCCCGGTGGAACTTTTCAAAAAGATCGCAGATGAACCGCGCCTGGGCCAGGGACACCTGGGTGGGCTCCTTCACCACCAGGCAGGCCCCGTTGCTGGTGCGCACGCCGTTGTCCGGCTTGGTGAACCGGATGGGCGCCTCCAGTTCCAGCACATAGCCGCCGGTAATGTTGGGCGGGTCCTCCACAATGTCGTAGCTGTAATACCATTCCCGGTTGGGGCCTTCGCTTTTGCTGCTTTCAATGTTGCCCAGTTCCCCGCCGTTTGCCTTGAGGGTGGCCTTTTCCAGGTCGTAAATGTCCAGGCGGCTTTCCCCAATGCCCACCTTTTCCGTCAGCAGATACACGCCGTTGTACCGGCCGTTGAAATACATATTCACGCTTTGGCTGTCCAGCCCGTAGGGGATGCCCACCTGCTTGGCCATGTCCATGCTGATGCGGTTGCGCAGCAGGGAAATATCCAAATAATCGGCCATGAGGTTATAGGTTTTGCCCTTGCCCATGCCGCACAGGTTGGTGCTTTGTTGCAGGCGCATCTGGTAGGCACGCTTGGGAAAATGGACGTTATAGGTGCTGTTGCCCCGGCCCCTGATTTCGGAGATCAGCTCGTCGTTTTCCAGCTGGCCGTCCGCGCCGTACAGCAGCATGTCCCCGGTTTCCAGGTTGGCCTTGCTCCGGTCCAGGGCGTTCATGTTCCCGGTTTCGGTGCAAACGAACAGGGCCGGAATGCCCGTGCCCGCCATGACGGTAACCCGGTAGCTGGTCGCACCCTTTTCGTTTTGAAACAGCACCGTGGTATCCGGTTTCAGCACGTCTGTGGGCTGGTCGGCGGTTACGGGCTTGCCGTCCACGTACAGGGTCTGTTCCTTGGGAAAATGAATGGCCAGGGGCGTCCGATCCCAGCCCGAGGGCAGGAAAAAATAATGCCCGTCCTTTTCCGTGCGGTAGCTTTGCACCCGGCTGTGCAAAAGGCGCATTTCATCCTCGGAATCGGTGACGGGATACACGTAAAAATCGCTTTGGTACGTTCCCGCCAGGGCCAATCCGGGCACGCACAGCAAAAAAAGCAACGCAAACACAGGCCACAGGCTGCTGAGGCGAATGGGCCGCGAAATGCTGAAGCGAGCCATGAAAAGACCTGCCTTCCAAAATTTGTATAACCTATGGTACCATAACCGGAAGGCAGCGTCAAAGCATTTGGGAGGCGGGGTGGCACCCTCTTCCACGGCCTTACTGTTCCCACTCCCACACCCGGCCGTCCTCTACCCGAAACCGCCGGGCCGCATGGGCGGCCACCCCCATGTCGTGGGTGATCACCACCACGGTGTGGCCGTCATGGTGCAGGCCGTCAAACAGACGCAGCA
This sequence comes from Eubacteriales bacterium, assembly GCA_031556335.1. Classification (GTDB taxonomy): domain Bacteria; phylum Bacillota; class Clostridia; order Christensenellales; family Aristaeellaceae; genus Limiplasma. Next base: position 5,164 of record JAVBTE010000064.1, read on the forward strand.
CCTCGTCCCGGCTTTGCTCGTCCAGGGCGCCGGTGGGCTCGTCGCAAAGCAGCAGCTTGGGCTGGTAGCCCAGGGCCCGGGCCAGGGCCACCCGCTGCTGCTGTCCGCCGCTTAATTGGCCGGGCTTGTGGTGCAGCCGGTCGCCCAGGCCCACGTTTTCCAGCGCCCGGGTGGCGGTTTTCAGCCGCTTGTCCTCCCCCATGCCCCGCAGCATCAGGGGAAAGGCCACGTTTTCCAGCGCCGTCAGCCGGGGCAGCAGCTGAAAACCCTGGAACACAAACCCGATCTTGTCCCGCCGCACCTCGCACAGCTCCTGGGCCGTCATGCCGCTTACCTCCACGCCGTCCAGCTTGTACATGCCCCCGTCGGGCGCGTCCAGGCAGCCCAAACTATGCATCAGCGTGCTTTTGCCGCTGCCGCTGGGGCCTACGATGGCCGCGTACTCCCCCCGGCGGATGTGCAGGTTCACCCCCCGCAAAACGGCCAGCCCGTTTAGGGCCCGGTCCATGGCTTGCGCCGGGGGGATCTCCTTTTCAAAGGCCGGGTCCTGCCGCCGCTGGGGCGGTAGGCGCATGCTTTGGGGAAACTCCACCGCCGCAGCGGTCTCCTCCATGTACCGGGCGCGTCCCGCCGCTTTTCCCGGGGCCTCCCCGCCACCCCTGCGGGCCGGGCCTCCCAGGCCCATGCCCGGGCCGGGCCGAGCCTTTCCCACCGCATAGCCTTTTTCGATGCCGGTCATCCGAATCATTCCCAACGCCTCCCCTGCCAGTTTGCCCAAAACCGGCAGGGACAAGCCGCTCCAAGCGCGAATTGTAGAAAGATGGCCGGGCCGCCTGGCCCGGCTCAGCGCAAAGGAGCCTTTGTGTATGCCGATGAACGAAACCCTGGAATACAAGCTAAAAATGCTTCCCGACAGCCCCGGCTGCTACCTGATGAAGCGGCGGGGAGAGATCATTTACGTGGGCAAGGCCGTGAACCTGAAAAACCGGGTGCGGCAATATTTCCATTTCAGCGCCGGGCATTCCCCCAAGGTGGCCGCCATGGTGCCCCAGATCGACGATTTCGACATCATCCTGTGCCAAACCAACTTCGAGGCCCTTACCCTGGAATGCAACCTTATCAAAAAGCACCGGCCCTATTACAACATCCTGCTCAAGGACGACAAGCACTATCCCTATCTGCGCCTGAACGCCGCCGACGCCTTTCCCCGGCTGACCGTGGCCCGCACCATCGACCCCAAGGACGGGGCCCGGTACTTCGGCCCCTACTACGGGGCCACCAGCATCCGCCAGGTGCTGGACGAAGTGCGCCGGTTTTTTCCCATCCGCACCTGCAGCCTGCCTTTGCCCCTGGGCAGACCCCACCGGCCCTGCGTGCACCACCAAATTGGCCAGTGCCTGGCCCCCTGCGCCGGCAAGGTGACCGAGGCGGAGTACGCCCAGCTTTTGAAAGGCGTGGTGTCCTTTTTGAACGGGGACACCCGGGAGCTTTTGGCGGAGCTGAAAAGCAAAATGGAGGCCGCCTCCCTTCGCATGGAGTTTGAGCAGGCCGCCATTTACCGGGACAAAATCACGGACATCCACAAGATGATGGAACGGCAGCACGCCATTCAAACCAAGGATGTGCAGCAGGACATCGTGGCCGTGGCCACCGGCGACCAAGACGCCATGCTGCAGCTGACCCACATCCGGGGCGGGCGCATGGAGGGCAGCCGGGCTTTCCTGCTGGAGCACTGCGGCGGAGACGACCCGGCGGAGCTGATTGGCAGCTTTTTGACCCAATACTACGAGGACGAGCACCTCATTCCCCGGGAAATTTTGGCCGAACGCCTGCCCCAGGGCGGGGAAGAGCTGGAGCGCTGGCTGCGGGCCCAGCGGGGCGGGGCCGTTACCCTTGCCTGCCCCCAACGGGGCGAAAAGCGGGACTTGGTGGAATTGTGCCACAAAAACGCCGAGGACGCATTGAAAAAGCACGAGCTGAACCAGCGGGTGCGCCGGAGCCGCACCATTGAGGCCATGGAGCAATTGAAAGAAGCCCTGGGCATGGAAAACCTGCCCCGGCGCATTGAGGGCTACGATATCTCCAACACCCAGGGAATCCTGTCTGTGGCCGCCATGGTGGTGTTTGAGAACGGCGAGCCCGCCAAAAAGGAATACCGGCACTTCCGTATCAAAACCGTGGAAGGGGCCAACGATTTCGCCAGCATGGCCGAGGTCATCGGCCGCCGCTTTACCCACGGCCTGCAGGAAAAGCATGAGCGGGAAGAGGCCGGGTTGCCCATAAGCGAAGGCCGCTTTTCCAAATTGCCGGACCTGGTGCTCATCGACGGCGGCCCGGAACAGTTGGCCTTTGCCCACCGGGCCATGCAGGAGGCCGGGGCCAGCGTGCCCATGTTTGGCCTGGCCAAGCGCAACGAGGAAATCTTCCTGCCAGGCCGGCAGGACCCCATTCTGCTGGACAAACGCGCCACTGCCCTGCACCTGATTCAGCACGTGCGGGACGAAGCCCACCGCTTTGGCATCACCCACCACCGGGCCCTGCGGGAAAAAAGCAGCCTCCAAAGCGAGCTGGCCTCCATCCCCGGCGTGGGCCCCAAACGCCAGGTGGAGCTCTTGCGCCGCTTTGGCAGCGCCAAGGCCGTGTTCGAGGCAGCGCCCGAAGACCTGGCTGCCGTGCGGGGCATGAACACCGCCGCCGCCCAGGCCATCTTGGAGTACGTGAAGGGAAGGAACGGGGGAAGGAACGAGGGGACGTAAGGGGCGCTGCCCCTTGTCCGGCCTTTCGGTCGTCCCAGCCTTCGCTGTCGCTTGGCTGCTCGCCTCAAGCCCCACCTCTCGTTCGCTTTCGGCTACGCCGAAGGGCCCACAGGGCCCACGCTCACTGGCGGTGCCCCGCCAGGGCTTCGCCCTGGACCCTTCATTAGACCGCGCTGCGCGCGGTCTAAAAATAAATATCATTGATGCGGTTTTTCTTGGGGAGAGCGCGAGAGGGGAGTTCTTTTTTCAAAAAGAACTCCCCTCTCGCATAACCGTCCCCCGTCCCTTACCCCTCCGGGTACTGGGCCCTGGGGCCCCCCACGTAGGGCAGGCGGGAGAAGGCCATGGTGATGTGGGCCTGGCCCACCCTGGCGTTTTCCATGCGCAGGGGCACGGCCACGGGGCGGATGTGCATGCCCACCAGGGTATCGCCCACGTCGATGGCGGCGTCGGCCTGGATGCTCTCGGCCAAGGCAGGGTGGTCCAGCAGGTCATAGGCTCCGGCGGCGGCGCTGCCCCCGGCCGTGGGCATGGGGCGGGCGTTCACCTGCTTCAGCCCCAGGTCTTTCAGGGTGGATGCGTCCATCACCAGGGCGCGGTTCAAGTGCTCGCAGCACTGCACAGCGGGCCGCAAAGACAGGGCCCGGCAGGTTTCCACAAAGCCCCGGGCCAGGGCCTGGCCCAGCTCAGGCACGCTGTTTTTGCCAATATGGCCCCCGGCCACCTCGCTGGTGCTGCAGCCCAGCACCACCACGGCCCCGGGCGCAAGCCTGCCCGCCTCCGCCAGAAAGCGGACGCAGGCCGCCAGTTCCATGGCGATGGATGCATAGGTTTCATGGCTGTTTTCCATGGTCAATCCTGCTCCTTCTCTTTGCCGTGCACAAAGGAATACGCGCCGATGGCCACCGCTACCGCCAGGTTCAGGGAGTCGATGGCGTCGGAATGGGGAATGCGCACGGCCTGTCCCATGCCGGCAAACTCCGGGGGCAGGCCGCTGCCCTCGTTGCCAAACACCAGGGCGTAGGGCTCCGTGGCCCCGGCGGCGGCGCGCCTCAGGGGCATGGCCCCGTCCAGCATGAACGGGTACAATGCCCGCCCGGGAAACTCCGCCCGGTAGGCGGCAAAATCGTCATATTGCTTCACCCGCAGGGAAAACACCGCGCCCATGGAGGCCCGCACCACGTGGGGGTCAAACACGTCCGCCGCCGGGCGGATGATGGCGATGTCCACAAGGCCCAGGCCCAGCAAGGTCCGCTGAATGGTGCCCAGGTTGCCCTCGTCCATGGGATGGTGCAGCACCACGTGGTTCCCGGCGGGGGCCAGCGGGCTTTGCCACTTTTCAAACACCAGGGCGGCAAAGCAGTTTTCCTTGCCGCTGATGCGCTGCAGGGCCTTGTCGGCCACCTCTTCCCGCACATGGTGCCGGGCGCATAGATCCCGCAGCTTTTGCACGCCCTCGCCCTGGGCCCGCTGGCTTAAAAGCAGCCGTCGGGCCCGCTCCGGCGCGGCCCGCATCAGCGCGATGGAGGGAAACACCCCCGGGGCGTAGCTGTACGGCATGTCGGGCGTGTAAGGTTTCAGCGGCGGCATGGGCTCACTCCTTCTCGGCCTCCTGGGCCCGCAGGGCGAAATATTCCTCCCGGGTCAGGCTGTAACATACGCTGCCGCACACCCTGCCGTCCGGCAGCACAGAGGCCATGCGCAGCTCCCCTTCGCGCACAAACCCCAGCTTTTCAATCACCCGCTTGCTTCTGGGGTTGTGGGGGTAGTGGCACACGCTGACCAGGGGGCACGCCATTTCCTCAAAGGCAAAGCGCAACACCTCCCGGGCGGCCTCGGTGGCAAAGCCCTGGCCCCAGGCGCTTTCCCCCAGAACATAGCCAAGGCTGCGCACTTCCGTCAGCTGCCGCTTTGGGTCCTTGTGCAACCCGATGCTGCCAATGACCCGGCCAATGCGCTTTTCCACAATGGCCCACACCTCGCCGTCCTCCATCAGCCGGCTTAACACCGCCCGGGTTTCCTCCAAGGTTTGATGGGGCGACCAGCCCGCCATCAGGCCCACTGCGGGGTTTTTCGCATAGGCGAACATGTCCTCCGCGTCGCTCGTTGCAAAAGCGCGCAGCTCAAGCCGCCGGGTGTGCAGCGGCTTGGGCGTGGCCCCCGGCTTTTCCTTCCCCTGACGAAAACGAAACCACCCCATACCCGCGCTTCCCTTCCTGTTTCAGCGCAGATCTTCCGGCGACTCATCCTCCGGTTCCCGATCCAGCTGATCCTCGTCGTCCATTTCCGGCTGGTCTGGCAAGCTGCCGTCCCCGGACCCGGCGGCCCCCGCCTCCGCGTTCTGGCTTACCGCCAGAAAAAACGCGGCAAAGGCGCCGTTCATGTAGGTGGTCAGCACCAGGTTCAGGCCCTGGCCCGCCACCGTCGCCAGCACGGGGCTGACGGGGAGCAGCGTGTATTGCGCCGCGATGGACAACGCATACCAGCCGATAAAGCTCAAATCCAGGACAAAATAGAGCAACTTGGTTTCCCGCATGGCATGCTTGCTTTTTTCAATGGCTTCCCAGGCGGACAGGTTGGGGTCCTCCGCCAGGTAATAGGGGGCCATGCTGTACCGGAAGCCCGCCACAATGCCCGGCACAATCAGCAATAACGACCACAAAAAAATTTTCACCATCATCAAAATTTCCAGCAGCAGCGCCTTGCCCAGATAGCGCCCCCGGGACAAAAGCCCCAGGTAGCCCAGCTCCTCGCCCTTTAGGCGGCGCACAAAGTAGTGCCTCAAGCCTAGGTCCAGCACAGGGCTCAGCACAAAGGCGACCAGCTGCAAGGCCCCGAAGATGGCCCAGTCCCTTGCGGGCACAGCCTTTATCGCTTCCAGAATCTTCTCTTCCGTGCCCAGCATCAGATACCCTTGCAGGTCCCCGGAAAGATGATACAAGCTGGCCGCCAGCGTGAAAATCCCCGCGAAAAAGCTGACCACCAGCGCGGTTTGCCAGTTGCCTTTCAGAGCCTCCCGGGCCTTTTGCTTGAACACATAGGTGGCGAATTGCATGGCTGCCTCCCTTCTGGGGGACGGGGACGGGCAGGGGCTGCCGCCCCCGCGCCCCGCTTGGGGGCATGCCCCCAAACCCCTTCATGGACCGCGTTTTACGCGGCCCAAAAAAATAATTTTGTTCCCCGGACCGCGTGAAACGCGGTCCGTTATGGGTCCAGGGGCTGGCCCCTGGTGGGTCCAGGGCGAAGCCCTGGCGGGATGCAAGGGCAGCGCCCTTGCCGTCCCCCCCCCCGTCACTCCAGCAAAGCGTCCACAAACTCCCGGGAGTGGAAGGCTTGCAGGTCTTCGATGCCCTCGCCCACGCCCACGTACATGACGGGCACGCCCAGCTCCCGCACAATGGAAAAGGCGATGCCGCCCTTGGCGGTGCCGTCCAGCTTGGTAAGAACGATGCCGTTGATGCCGGCGGCCTCCCGGAAGGCCCGGGCCTGCTGCAGGCCGTTTTGCCCGGTGGTGGCGTCCACCACCAAAAGGCAGCGCACGGTGGCCTCCGGATACTCCCGGTCTATGACCCGGCGCATCTTTTCCATTTCGTCCATCAGGTTTTTCTTGTTGTGCAGCCGGCCGGCGGTGTCCACAATCAAAAGGTCGGCCTTGCGGGCTTTGGCGGCCTGCACCGCGTCAAACACCACGCCGGCGGGGTCGGCCCCCTCCTGGTGCCTGACCAGGGGGCACTTGGCCCGGTCGGCCCATATGGCCAGCTGGTCGGCGGCGGCGGCCCGGAAGGTATCGGCGGCGCACAGCATAATGGTGCGGCCCAAAGACTGGAACCGAAGGGCCAGCTTGCCGATGGTGGTGGTTTTGCCCACGCCGTTCACGCCCACCATCAAAATGACCATGGGCCATTGCAGGGCGGGCTTTTCCACCTCCAGCATGCCGGTGAGGATGTCTTTCAGCATGGCCTTGGCCTGGCCGGCATCCTTCACCTTGCCCGCTTTCAGCCGCTGGCGCAGCTCGGTCACCGCCGCTGTGGCGCAGGCCGCGCCCATGTCCGACAAAATCAGGATGTCGGTCAGTTCCTCCAAAAACGCCTCGTCCGCCTCCCGGTGCTGGGCGGCCAAGTCGTCCATTTGCCCGCCCAGGTTTTGGCGGCTTTTTTTCAGCCCGTCCCGCAACCGGGCAAACAGGCCCTGGTTTTCCTTCTTGTCCATGTTGCCTCCCGTTTTGGGTGAAGGCGCAAGGAAGCCTATGCGCCCCACCCGTTTCCATGCCAGAAAAAATTATTCGTAATCCGTCAGGTTCACGCTGACCATGCTGCTGACCCCCCGCTCCTCCATGGCCACGCCGAACAGGGTGTCGCAGCGCTCCATGGTGCCCTTGCGGTGGGTAACCACAATAAACTGGGTGTCCTGGCTGAACTCTTTCAGGTAATCCGCGAAATAGGTGATGTTGGCCTCGTCCAAGGCGGCCTCGATCTCGTCCAGAATGCAAAAGGGCGTAGGTTTCAGCATCAGCATGGCAAAGAGGATGGCAATGGCCGTCAGGGCCCGCTCGCCGCCGGAGAACAGGCTTAAAATCTGCCGTTTTTTGCCCGGGGGCTGCACGATGATCTCAATGCCGCAGTTTAAGGGGTCGCTTGGGTCGCTGAGCTGGATCTCCCCGTGCCCGCCGCCAAACAGCCGCACAAAGGTTTCCGCGAAGTGCTTTTGCAGAAGGCCAAACTGACCCACAAACACGGTCTCCATCTGCTCCAGCAGCCGCTGGATGAGGCTTTCCAGGTCCACCTTGGCCTGCTCCAGATCCTCCTTTTGGGTGCTCAGCTCGGTAAACCGCTCGTGAAGCTGGGCGTATTCCTCAATGGCCCCCACGTTCACCGTGCCCATGCGGCGGATGCGGTCCCGAATGCCCTGGGCCGTCTCGTCCGCAGCCGTTTCGTCAAAGGGCGGCTCTTCCCCCCGGGAAGATGCTTCGCCGTCCGCCGCCCCGCTTCCTGCCAAATTGCGCTGGCGGTATTCCTCCCGGGCCTGCTCCGCCCCGGCGTAGGTCAGCTCATAGGTGTCCCACAGCCGGTCGTTCAGCTGGGTAAGCTCCGCCTTCACCTTGGCCTGGGCCATTTCCTGGCGGTGCAGCCGGTCGGTTTCCCGGCTGACCAGCATCTGGCAGCCCTCAATTTCGTTTTGTAAATCTTTCAGGGCGTGCTGGGCCTCGGTCTGCTTTTGCTCCATATCGGCCACGTGGGCCTTGGCGGCGCTTACCACCTGCTCGCCCATCAGCACCATTTCTCCGGCCCGGTCCCGGTCCGCCGACCCCGCCGCGATGTCCTCCCGGGCCTGGGCCTGCCTTTGAAGCAGGGCTTCCAGCTCCTTGCGGCAGGTTTCGCTGTCCCCCATCAGGCGGCGTTTGTCCCGCTGAATGCGGTCCAGGTCGTGCTCCGCCTCGCTTTGGCGCAGCATGGCCGAGGTCAAAAGCTCCTGGGCGGATTCCCGCTGGCGGCGGGCCTTTTCCAGCTCCGCGGAAAGCGCCTCCGTGTGGGCGTTCATGTCCTGGGTGCTTGTGGTTTCCTCATGGGTGAGCCGTTCCACCCGGGTCAGCTCGTCCTCGATATCCTTGAGGCTTTCGTCCAGCTGCTCGATGGCCTGGCGCATGCCCACCGACGCTTCCTGGTGGGCTTTCAGCTCCTGGCGGGCATTGCCTTCCCGCTCGGTGTCCCGCACCACGGCGATTTCCTGCTGGTGCAGGGCGTACTGGGCGGCTTCCCGCTTTTCCTTGCTGCCGGCCCGCTCCGCTTCCAGGGCCTCCAGGGCCTGCTGTTCCCGCTGGATCAGCTCCGTTTTTTCCTGCAGGGCGGCCTCCAGCTCCTTGATCTCCCGCTCCCGGCCCAGCAGGTTTTGCGCTTTCTGCTGGATGCTGCCGCCGGTCATGCTGCCGCCGGAGTGCATCACGTCTCCCGCCAGGGTCACCAGCCGGAAGGCGTGCCCCCCGGCCCGCATGATTTGGATGCCCGATTCCAGGTCTTTGGCCACCACGGTGCGGCCCAGCAGGTTTTCCATCACCGGGCGGTATTTGGCGTCAAAGCCGCACAGCTCGCTGGCCACGCCAATGCAGCCGGGCATGGACAGAACCTCTCGCTCCCGGCCCACCAGCACCCGGCCCCGCACCGCGCTCAGGGGCAGAAAAGTGGCCCGGCCCAGGCGGTTTTGCCGCAGATAGTCAATCAGCTGCTTGGCGTCCTGCTCCGTATCGGTGACAATGTTCTGCATGGCCCCGCCCAGGGCCATGTCCATGGCGGTTTCCAATTCCCTGGGCACGGAAAGCAGCATGGCCACCACGTCGCGCACCCCGGGAAGCCGCTGCTGCCTGGCATGCTGCAAGGCGTTGCGCACCGAGTGCTGGTAGCCCTCGTAGCCCTCTTGCAACTCCCGCAGGGTTCGAAGCCGGGTGTCCAGCCCTCGGGCGCTTTGGGCCGCTTCCTGCACCAGCTTTTGCTTTTCCAAAATATCCGCCAGCATTTGTTTGGTGGCGGTTTCCAGCCCGTCGGCGGCTTCTTTCAGCTCCTGGTAGCGGGCCTGCTCGGCGGCCAGGTTTTCCTGGGCCTTTTGAAGCGCCGCCTCAAGCAGCCGCTCCTTTTCCTCCCCCGCAGACAGCTGATCCGCAATCTCCTGCCGGCGCAGCTTCATCTGCCCCTGCATGGCGGTTTGCCGGGCCTGGGTGGCCCGCACGTCCTGCATGCGGTTCATGCTTTCCATGATGGCCGCCTTGTGGGCCGTCAGCTGGTCTTCCCAGGTTTGGGCGCTTTCCGTGGCGGCGGCGTGGGCCTTTTTGCGCTCTTCCCGGGCGCTGCGGGCCTGGGCAAGCAGCGCTTCCGCCTCGGCCATGCCCCCGTCGGACTGGGTCATGGTGGCCTCAATCAGCGCCATGCGGCTGCGCAGGGAATCTGCTTCCCCTTGCAGGCGTTCCACGGTTTCCGCGCCCCGGCGCAGGCGGTTTTCCACCTCCGCCGCTTCCTCCCGGGCCCGGTGATGCATCTCATTTTTTTGCAGCAGCGCGTCGTGGGCCTCGCTGAGGGCCTTCTGCACGCTTTCCAGGGCCTCCTGGCCGCTGTCCCGCTCCTGGGCGGCCTCGGTCAGCCGGGCGTTGGCCTCCACCAGCGAGTCCTTGATGGCCAACAGCGCCTGCTCCACCACGGTCTCCCTGGCCTGCAACCGCTTTTGCCGGGTCAGGTACAGCTGCACGTCCAGCTCTCTGAGCTGGTCGGACAGGGCCAAAAACTCCTTCGCCACTTCCGCCTGCTTCGCCAGGGGGCCCATGTGGGTTTGCAGCTCTTCCACCACATCGCTGACCCGCACCAGGTTCTCGTCCGCCCGTTTCAGGCGCTGCTCCGCCTCCTCCTTGCGGGTGCGGAACCGGCTGATGCCCGCCGCTTCCTCGAACACCGCCCGGCGGTCCTCGCTGCGCTGGCTTAAAATTTCGTCGATGCGGCCCTGGCCGATGATGGAATAGCCTTCCTTGCCCACCCCCGTGTCCCGGAACAGGTCCACGATGTCTTTAAGGCGGCAGCCCGCCCCGTTCATCAGATACTCGCTGTCGCCGCTGCGGTACACCCGCCGGGTGATGGATACCTCCGCAAAGGCCACGGGAAGCTGGCCGTCGGTATTGTCAAAAACGAGGGTGACCTCGCAATAATTCATGGGTTTTTTGGTTTCCGTGCCGTTGAAGATGACGTCGGCCATGCTGTTGCCGCGCAAAATCTTCGCGCTTTGCTCGCCCAGCACCCAGCGCACCGCGTCGGAAATGTTGCTTTTGCCGCTGCCGTTGGGGCCCACAATGCCCGTCACGTTTTGCGGAAAAACGATCTCCGTACGCTTGGCGAAGGATTTGAAGCCGTATATTTCCAGCCTGCTTAGCCGCATTGTGTCAACTCCAATATGGTATGGTGGTACGGGGTGGGGGC
>JAVBTE010000151.1:0-6672 GCA_031556335.1 Eubacteriales bacterium
TTCCTCTAAAAATTTTTCCAGCTTGCGTTTCACCCTTTGCAGGGCATTGTCAATGGATTTCACATGCCGGCCCAGCTTGTCCGCAATTTCCTGGTAGCTTTTTCCGTCCAGGTAGGCGTTGAGCACATCCTGTTCCAGCCCGGACAGCACCTGGTCCACCCGGTCGCGAATGGACATCAGGTCCTCCCGGCCAATGATGAGCTCCTCCGGGTTTTGGGCCCGGCCCTCCACGATCACGTCCATGAGGGTACGGTCGCTTTCCTCGTCGTAAATGGGCTTATTCAGGGACACATAGCTGTTGAGGGGCACATGCTTTTGCCGGGTGGCGGTTTTGATGGCCGTAATGATCTGCCGGGTGATGCACAATTCCGCGAAGGCCCGGAAGCTGCTCAGCCGCTCCGGCTGGTAGTCGCGGATGGCCTTGAACAGGCCGATCATGCCCTCCTGTACGATGTCCTCATGGTCGGCGCCGATCAGAAAATAGCTGCGGGCCTTGGAGCGCACAAAATTTTTGTGCTTTCCCAACAGGTATTCCAGAGCCACGCTGTCGCCGCCCTGGGCCAGGGCCACCACCTGCTCGTCCATCTGGGTGCCGTATTGTTCCGACAGCATGCTGTCCCAGGAAGAACCCCGGTCCTTTGGGTCCTCGATGGCCTCGTCAAAATCGTCCAGCGCCTCGACGGCTTCTTCCTCCTGGCCGGAGGAAAACGTCGGCATGCCCGGGCCATCCTCCGCAGGGCTGTTTTCCAGCCTTGGATCATCCGGGTCCATGGAAGGGGAAACGTTTTGTCGGGTCGTCATGGTGGATTCCTGCCTTTTGGTTATTTCTGCCTGCGCAAGCCTTCCAGCACGGCCCGCTGCTCCTCGGTCAAGAATGTTCCCAGGGGGCTTCGTTCCTGCAGGTTGGTCTGCTGATGCCGCCGGCCCTGGGTCCGCTCCTGCCTCAGCTCCCGCAAAAGCTCCTGGGCGCTGAGGCGGGTGGCCCCACGGCCCAAAATCATGGTCTGCTCCAGGGCGTCGCTGGTGGCCACCCGGGCCTCCCGGTAGCGGGGCAGGTTCTGGCACATGCGTTCGATAAACTGGTCGGCGGTCTCGCCATGCTTGGTGTAGACCACGGTGAGGCGGGGCCGTTCCTCCACGCTGCGGGTGGCCCGGTCCGCCTTGTGGCCGTCAAACACCAGCCACACCTCTTGCCCCGTATAGCCCGCGTAGTCCTCCAGCAAATGGGCCAGGCGGTCCCGGCATTCGTCCAGGGGCCAGGCGCTTGCTTCCGCCTCCCCCCAGGCGCCGATCACATTGTATCCGTCCACATACAGCAGAGGTTCCATGGTTACCGGGCGCGCATGACGGCGTACAGCAGAATGCCTGCCGCCACGGAGGCGTTGAGGCTGTCCAGCTTGCCCCGGATGGGCAACGCTATCCGCTTGTCGGCCGCTTCCAGCACCCGGCGGCTGACGCCTTCGCCTTCCGCGCCAATCACCAACGCAATGGGCCCGCCAAAGTCCGTCTGGGCATAGTCCTGGCCTTCCATATCGGCGGCAAAGACCCAGATGTTCTGTTTTTGCAGGGTTTCAATGGTGGCGGTGAGGTTCACCACCCGGGCCACGGGAATGTATTCGACGGCCCCGGCGCTGGCCTTGACGGCAGCGGGGGTCAGGCCCACGGCCCGGCGTTCCTGCACGATCACCCCATGGGCCCCCGCGCATTCCGCCGAACGGATGATGGCCCCAAGGTTGTGCGGATCGGTAATGCCGTCCAGCAGCACCAAAAAGGGCGCTTCCTCCCGTTCCTTGGCTAGGGCCAGCATGTCTTCCACGGTTTTGTATTGGTAGGCCGAGGCAAAGGCCAGCATGCCCTGGTGGTTTTGGGTGATGGCGTCCAGCCGGGCCCGGTCCACCTCCTGCACGGGAATGTGCCTTTCTTTGGCCATTTGCACAATCTCCCGGGCGGAGCCGGAAAGCTCGCCCCGGGCCACCAGCAGCTTTTCAATGTCCCGGCCGCTTTTTAAGGCTTCCCGGATGGGATTGCGTCCGCTTAATAAATTCTCGGGGGGCACGGCGTCCGCCGCTTCCCAGCCGGTGGGCGCGTCGTAGGCCGGAGGCGCGTCATAACGATAGGCTTCGGCAGAGCGGGGAACGGGCCGGGCCTCTTTGGGCAGGGAACGGGGGGCTTTGGGCGCGTATGGGGCTTTTTCCGCGCGGGGGGCCCGCTCGAACCGCTGGAAAGCGGCGGGGCGGCCCGGACGGCGGGCCTCAAAGGCCCCTTCTTGCTGCCGGGCCTGGCGTTGCTCGCTGTAAGGCCGGGGGGCCATGCCCGTGCCCCGTTCGGTCACCCGCTGAGGAGCGCCCGTGGCGAAGCGGTATTCCCCCTCCGGGCCGCGCTTGCCCGGGGCCGGTTTGCGGCCCGGGCCCCCAGAGGGTTTCCCCTGGTAGGGCTTCCCTTGGGCCGGTTTTCCCTGGTAGGGTCTTTCGGACATGGGCCTGTCCGCAAAAGGTTTGCCGGACGCGGGCCTGCCGGAGGCGGGTCTGCCGGAGGCGGGTCTGCCGGATACAGGCTTTCCTCTGGCCGGGCCACGGCTGCCGCCCTCTTGCGTTCTTGGCCCTTCTTCCCGCTTGCCCCGGGGCTTCTTGTCGCCGCCATACCGGGCGCCTTCATCCTCAAAGCCGCCGCGCATCTGTGCGCTTTGGCGCTTTTGCTCTTTGCTTTTCTTCTCGAAATCCTGATAAAATGCCATATCTTTTCTCCATTTCTTTGTCGTCGCCGGGCTTCCCCCGGCCGGGCAGGCGTTTACCGCGCTTTGCCCTCCAGCAGCGTCTGCCGCTCTTTCCGCTTGTCCATCATCTGTCCGCAGGTCTTTTCGCCCTCGGGGCAGGGCCCCCGCAGGCACCCGGGGCCCGCGTCCTCAAACAGCGCCGGGGCCTCCCGGTAGCACACCTCAAACATTCGGCTGGCCATGGCCCGAATCTCCCACTGGGCCCGCTCGCACATGCGCAGGGCAAAAAAGTGCCGCAACTCCCGGGCGTTCATGGTCAACAGAACCCGGGTCTCGCAGGCGTTTGGCAGCACAAAGCGGGCGTCCTCGTTGCTCTTTTCGCCCTTGGCCCCCAGGCGTTTTTGCCAGCCCTCATACCAACCCTGCATCTGCGCCATCTGGCTTTTGTATTCCTCCGCCGCGTCCTCGCCCAGGGCGTGGATGCTGGGCGGGATCACATAGGAAAACCCCTTTTCATAGCTGACATACCGCTGGCTTTGCACGCTGAAACTGGCAATGCGGTGCCGGGTCAGCTGCGCCAGCAGCACCCGGCTGACCCCTTCGGCCAAAAAGGTGAAGGAGGCGTGCTCCAGCACGCTTTCGTGCCCCATTTCCATGATCTTGCGCAAAAACGCCTGCTGGTCCTTTTGCGTCACCAATGTCAGCAGCGCGTCCACATCGCCGCCCGCATAGCAAAGCCGCGCCCCCAGGGCGATCAACTCTTCGGTATGGACGGTGGAACGAACCAGTTCCACCCGCTGGGTACACTCGGCCATTTTTTCCTCCTGGGCCAGGGCGCCGCTCGCCCTTCAAAAGGATAGAGGTTAACAGTTTATTTTACGGCATGGAAGCCACAATGTCAAACAATTCGCGAATGCGTTCGGTCTGCCCCGTCAGGTACAGGTACCCCATCACAGCCTCCAGCCCCGTGGCCTGGCTATACGCCAAGGGGTCTTGGTTTTTGGGCGTTTGGTGCCGGGCGTGGGCGTTTTGGCCCCGCCGGAACACCTCCCCTTCCGTTTCGGACAGAAGCGGCAAAGCCCGGGCAGCCGCCTGGGCCTGGGCCCCCGCGTTCACCTGGGCGATGGCTTTTTTATGCAGCGCGTTCACTTGGGCCCCGGAGGAGAGCAGCCTTCCCCGCACCAGCAGGTCCCACACGGTGTCCCCCACAAAGGCCAGGGCCAGCGGATTTTTCAGCTGCGCTTCCCGGTCCGTGAAAACCCTGGGCAAAAAATCGCTTTCGTACATGATGGGGCCTCACTTTTCTTCATTTCATCTTCTGTTTCAACAGGTCGGGGCGCAGCCCCGACGAGCCACCGAAGTTGCCGCAGGCAACGAATGGCGAAGCCGCGACATGCCAAAGGCATGGGGGCGGCCGAACTATGATAGCATTTTGCCCGGGTCAGTTCAAGGGGCCGCAGGGGGCGGGGCCGAGGGCGTGATCGTCGCCCCTTCCCTTTGTTTTGTCAGTCGTCCATACTCCGCCAGCCCTTGGGCCAGGGCCTTGCCAATGCGCTGCTGGTACTCCGGGCTGAGTAGCAGCTTCTCCTCCTCCGGGTTGCTAATGAAGCCGCATTCCACCAGTGCGGAAGGAATGGAACTGCGCAGCACAAAATAGTCCCCGGCCATGGCGACCCGCTCTTTTTTGGGTTTCAGCTCGTCGATCAGAGCTTTTTGCAGCACTCCGGAAAGCAGCCGACCGTCGTCCCCTCCCCGCTGATAAAACACCTGGGGGCCGCTTTCCCTTCGGGATCGGTACTCGTTCATATGGATGCTTAACAGCACCGTGGCCCCGGCCTCCCGGGCCATATCCACCCGGGCCTCCAGGTCCTTCCGCTTGCGGGCCAGCGCGGCGGCCTCTCCGCACAGGGCCATGTCCTCCCGCCGGGTCAGCATCACCTTGGCCCCATGGTCCGCCAGCTCCTTTTCCACCGCCAGGGCCACGCTCAGCGTTATCTCCTTCTCCCACAGGCCGCTGTCCCTGGCCCGGGCGCCCCCGTCATAGCCTCCGTGGCCCGGGTCCAGCGCCACCACCATGCCGCTGAGCGCGTCTTTGGGTAAGGCGTTCGCATCATTTGCCGACACGGTGGCGGCCATGGGCGGCCGTCCCAGCCCCAGGGCCAGGCACAGCGCCGCCATGCCCAGCAAATAGAGCACGCACATCCGAAGCCGTGACAGGCGGTTTGCAACAAAATCATGAAAAAATGATGTCATTCTTTTGGCTCCCTGTTTTTGAAAAAGTCTATGCTTTGCCCTGCGAAAATACAACCAAAATACAACCCGAAAGTTTGACCATGCTTTACTTTCATTCTTTTCTTTTTTATGGAACCGTTGATAATCAAGGCCTTTGATTATGGCAAATATATGACAGCGCGACAAAAAAATTTTGGACGTGTAAAAACAGGTCCCCAAGGCGCGAAAAATAAGATATCCACATTTCCCACATAGTTTCCCACAGAAAAACCCAGTCTTTATGCCAAAAACGCGATTTATGTGGAAAAAAACTTGTTAGAAAATGGCGAATTATGGGTTTTCCACATAAGGAAATTTCGTTTCTTTTTTGTGAATTTATTGAGAAATAAAATGACGATTTTTATATTTTTCCATCCACAGAAAAATCACCGTCAAAAAAGGGCGGTGCCTATGCTCCTCACAGGCGCCGCCCCTCTCTTCATTCCCCGGCGACCCGCAAACTCCGCCGGGTTTCCTTTTCCTTCTTTCGCTTGCGCCACAGCACCACCCACACCATCATCACCACGGTCACCACATAGGGGGCCATGCTGGTGATGTCGCTGGAAACGTACTTTTGCAGCCGCAGGCCCAGGGCGCTGATAAACCCGAACAACAGCGCCGCCAGGAACACCCGGGGCGGATTGCCCGCCCCAAAGATGACGCAGGCAAAGGCCACAAAGCCGCGAGACGCGCTCATGTTCTCCGCGAACATGGTCAGGTAGCCCAAGGACAGATGGGCCCCGGCCAGGCAACTGAGCATTCCGCACAGCACGCTGGCCAGGCATTTCAGCCTGTCGGGATTTTTGCCCGCGGCCCGCAGCGCGTCCGGATATTCCCCGGCTGCCCGCAGGTGAAAGCCCAGCGGGGTTTTGTAGATCATCACCCACAAAAGGGGCACCAGCAGCCAGCTTACATACACCAGCAGCGTATTGTCGCTGAGCAGCGGGCCCAGCACGGGAACGCTCCGGATGCCCGGCAGGGTAAGGGCCGGCAGGGGCACGATGCCCGGCCCGGAGAAAGACCCCTTCACCTTGAACAGGGTGCGCAGCAAAAACACCGTCAGGCCCCCGGCAAAAATGTTCAACGCCACGCCGATGATGAACTCGTCGCTGCCAAACTTGATGACAAACACATAGTAAAACAGCCCCAGCAGCACGCCCACGGCCATGGCGAACACCAGGCCCATCAGCCAGCTTCCGCACAGATAGCTGCCCAGCACCGCGAAAAACGCTCCGGTCAGCATCATGCCCTCAATGCCGATGTTGGTGATGTTCACATGCTGGGTCAAAAGGCAGCCCATGGCCGCCAGCACCACGGGCGTAGCCGTGCGCAGCGTGTTTTGAAACAGCAACAGGTTGAACCACTCGCTCATCGTGCCGCCTCCTTTTCCGGGCGCCTTACGGCTCGCCGGGCCCGCCGCCGCCCGGCCCAGTCGGTCAGCATGCCCCGAATGCCGCCCTCCGCCGCCATGAAAAAGATGATGACGGACTGCACAATCAAAATCAGCTCGCTGCTCACCCCGGCGGTGAGCTCCATGGACTTGGAGCCGATGCTTAATATGGCGAAGAAAAAGCGCATCAGGAGGATGGCGAAGGGGTTGTACCGCAGGAGCATGGCCACCAGCATGCCATCGAACTAAAACTCGTTGGTGACTGTGGTCAAAAACCGCTTGTGCAGCCCAACCACCT
>JAVBTE010000177.1:0-5908 GCA_031556335.1 Eubacteriales bacterium
CACTCCCGGGCCTCACGGGCGTCAGCCGGGTGCGCTGCGTCCTGGAGTTGGGCGGGGAGTCGGGGGCCGACGCGGACGACGAGGTTTTATGCGTGAGAGGGGCCTTTTTGCAAAAAGGCCCCTCTCTCGCGCTCTCACCCTAAGAAACCTCATGGGGGATTGTGTTTTATGGTCAAAGCCAGTATAATGCGGACATGTTTGAAAGCCAACAAAAAGCATAAGAATCCGAGGACATCGCCCATGAACATTCGCCTGGCAACCCCACAGGACGATTTTACCGCCATCTCCCGCATTTACGCCCTCAGCTGGAAAAGCGCCTACCAGGGCATTGTGCTCCAGGCCTACCTCAGCCAGCTGCCGGAGGACCGGTGGGCCCCCATGCTGGCCCAGCGCCCCGGGGACCAGCTGGTGGCCCTCAGCAATGGAAAGTATGTGGGCACCTCCTGCATTGGCCCCGGCCGGGACCCCGCCTTCGCCGATTGGGGCGAAATCGTTTCTCTCTATCTGCTGCCCGAAGCCATGGGCCTTGGCCATGGCAAGCTTCTGCTGGCCGAAGCGCTTTTGGAATTGCAAAACAGGGGCTTTGCCAAAGTATACCTCTGGGTGCTGAAAGAAAACGCCCGGGCCCGGGCCTTTTACGAACGAAACGGATTCCGGCCCACCACGGACCGCCTTTCCCTGGACATTGGCGGGAAAAAGCTGCAAGAAATGCGGTATATCCTTCCCTAAACCAAAAAAGAGAGAATGCATCTCTCTTTTTTGGTTTTTCCTTATCACTACTTTGGGACCGCGCGCAGCGCGGTCCATGAAGGGTCCAGGGCGTTAGCCCTGGTGGGGTCATAGGGGCGAAGCCCCTATCGTCCCCTCCGTCCCTTCCGTCTCCGCCCCCTCGTCCAGCCTGCGGTAAAGGCCGTTTCGGATCACGCCCAGGATGTCCTCGGTCTGCTCGGGCAAGGAGCGTTCCGGGTCGTAAACGGCGGGGGCGCTGACGTGGAACAGGTGGCGCTTGTAATCGATGTAGACGGGGTAGAATTTCAGCCTGAGGCCCAGGTTGCGCCAGGCCATCAGGCCCAGCTGCACAAAACCGCTGTTCAGCGTCATGTGGTGGGACTGGAAGCCGTCCGGCTGTTCGGGAAAGATGATGAGGTGCTCGCCTTTTTTGAGAAACTCAATGCTTTGCCGAAAGGTTTTCACCACCTGGATGTCGTGGTACACGGGCACCCCGGGCACGCTGCGCAAAATGGGGGGCAGCAGGGCCGCGGCAATGTAGGGCAGGGTGCGGGTCAAAACAGGTTCAAAGGGCGAGCCGGGAATCCACCAATAGTCCTGCCGCACGTACTCCGGCACCTGCCTTGCGTCCATCATGGCGGCGTTCAGCCAGGGATGGCACTTGTCCCGCAGGGGAAACTTGGCGCAGATATCGATGGGGCCGAAGGCCCCCGCGTGGTTGGGGCAAAAAACGGAGGCTTCTCCGTCAAACTCGGTTTCCCAAATGGTTTTCATCCGGGGGGAAAACACCCGCGCGGTGGTGGCCAAAACGGTATAGAGCTTGCCCATGTGGTCTCCTTTATGATTGCGAATCAGGGGCGCCTGTTCTTTATAGCATAACCGGAACGGGATGTCCAGTACGAAGGTTCTTTTGCCCCCGGGGGCCAAAACATGATATAATCAAAAGTCGTAGGCCCATGTTCCCATCCCCCGGGGATGGATTGGTTTGGGAGGTTTTATGCGCAATACGCGAAGTTTTCAAATTGGCCGGGTACCCATCGGCGGCGGCGCGGCCGTCTCCGTACAAAGCATGACCAACACCGACACCCGGGACGCAGCCGCCACCCTAAAGCAAATTCGCGCCCTGGCCCAGGCCGGTTGCGACATTGTGCGGGTCAGCGTGTACGATGACGACTGCCTGCCCGCCCTTCATACCCTGGTGCGGGAAAGCCCCGTGCCCCTGGTGGCGGACATCCACTACCGGGCGGACCTGGCCGTTTCGGCCATGGAGCGGGGCGTGGCCAAGGTGCGCATCAACCCCGGCAACATCGGCAGCGCCCAGGGGGTGCGCCGGGTGGCGGACTGCGCCAGGGCCCACGGCGTGCCCATTCGCATCGGGGTCAACAGCGGGTCTTTGGAAAAGGACATCCTGGCCCGGGAAGGCGGGGTCACCGCCCGGGGCATGGTGGAAAGCGCCCTTTTGCACGCCCGGCTTTTGGAGGACGCGGGCTTTTTTGACATTGTGCTCTCCCTGAAAGCCTCCAGCGTGCCCCTCACCGTCGCGGCCTACCGGCTGGCCGCCGCCGAAACCGACTATCCCCTGCACCTGGGGGTCACCGAGGCCGGGCTTCCCGGCAGCGGCAACATCAAAAGCGCCATCGGCATCGGCGCCCTGCTGCTGGACGGCATCGGCGACACCGTTCGCGTGTCCTTGACCGGCAGCCCCCTCCCCGAGGCCCCCGCCGCCATCGATATTCTGCGGGCCGTCGGCCTGCGCCGCTCTTTTGTGGACGTCGTCTCCTGCCCCACCTGCGGCCGCACGGGCATCGACGTGGCCGCCATCGCCACCCGGGTGCAGGAAGAGCTTTCAGACCTTCGCGTGCCCCTGACCGTGGCCGTGATGGGCTGCGTGGTGAACGGCCCCGGCGAGGCCCGGGAGGCCGACGTGGGCCTGGCCGGAGGCGGCCTGGCCGACACCGGCGCGGTCTACGGCGCGCTGTTTGAGCGGGGCAAGCCCCCCCGCCGGGTGGAAGGCGATCTGGCCGCCCTGCTCATTGCCCGGGCCCGGGAGATCGCGGAAACGAAGGGGAACGGGGGGGACGAGTAGGGGCGCCGCCCCTACGACCCCGCCCAAGGGATCCATCCCTTGGGAATCCCATCATCAACATCAGAAAAAAGAGGCCAAGCCGTGAATAAAAACGATCTCCTCCGCATCCTGGAAGAAACCATCCCCGCCCTCAAGGGCAAGCTCCACGTGGAGCGCGTCCTTTACAAAAAAACCGCCAACAAAGCCTATATCAGCTACCTTTGCGACGAGCTGGTGGCGGAAAAAGACTTCCTCACCCTGGAACAAAAGCTGCGCACCCTGTTTCCGGGGGTGGGGGTGGCGTTGCGCATCGCGTCCCCCGGGCTGGCGGGGGATTTTGTGGAGCACATTGACAGCTACAAGCCCGTGCTCATCGATTTTTTGCGCCGCCAAAGCCCGGCCCTCAGCACCTGGATTCACGATGTGGGCTGGACTGCCGAGGAAGGCCGCATCCTGTTGACCTGCCCGGACGAGATCGCCGTGCAGTATTTTAAGCGCAACCAGCTGGATGAAAAGCTTTCGGTCGCCGTGTGGGACATCTTCCGGGTGCGGCTGCCCATTTCCCTGACGGTGTGCGGCCAGCGGGAGGAATGGGTGGAGGAAATGCGCAAAAGGCGGGGCTTTCGCCTGCCCAGCCCTGAGGAGGCCGTGCCCGACGACGGGGGCATTCCCCCCTGGGACGACGACGCCCTGGAGGCCCAGGCCGCCAGCATGCTGGCCATGGAACCCGGCGGCAAGGGGCCGGGGGCGAATGGTTTTGCGGACGCGGGCCGTAACCCCAAAAGCGCAAAGCCCCTGGCTGCCGGCACTGCCAAAACCCCTGCCGCAAAAGCCTCCGCCCCCAAGGGCAAAGAAGAAAAAGGCGCTGTGTTGAAGGGCCGGGCCATTGCGGACAAGCCCGTGGAGATTTCCGAACTGGCCGAGGACAGCGGCATCGTGGTCGTCGAAGGCATCGTCACCGGCGTGGCGGACCCCAAGGAACTCAAGGGCGGCGAAACCGTGCTGCAAACCTTCGCCGTGTACGACGATACCTCCACCATCTATTGCAAGGCCTTCTACCAGTACCGCATGAAGCGGGGCGGCATGGGAGAAACCCCCATCCCCCCCAGCGACGAGGAAAAGCAGCGGGTGGCCGACCAGCTGAAACAAATCAAAAACGGCATCCGGCTTCGGGTGCGGGGGGAATGCCGCCTGGACCCCTTCCAGGGGGAGTTGTGCGTTTCGGTGCGCGATTTGCAGCAGATGCCCCAAAAAGAGCGGCAGGATAACGCCGCCGAAAAGCGCATTGAACTGCACATGCATACCAACATGAGCGCCATGGACGCCACCGCCGACGCGGCGGACCTCATCGCCCAGGCCGCCCGCTGGGGCCATCCCGCCGTGGCCATTACCGACCACGGGGTGGCCCAGGCCTTTCCGGCGGCCTTTGGGGCGGCCAAAAAACACAACATCCAGCTGATTCCCGGGGTGGAGGGATATTTGTGCGACCTTGTGCCCATTGTGAAGGACGCGGACGACCGGCCCCTGTCCGGCCCCATTGTGGTGCTGGACTTTGAAACCACCGGGCTTTCCTCCAGCGTGGACCGCATCATTGAAATCGGCGCGGTGCGGCTTCAGGGCGGGCAAATCGTGGACGAGCTTTCCATTCTTTGCGACCCCGGCGTGCCCCTGAAACCCAAAATCATCGACATCACCGGCATCACCGATTTGATGCTGCGGGGCAAGGAAAGCCCCGCCCAGGGCATGGAAAAGCTGCTGGCCTTTATTGGCGGCGCGGCGGTGTGCGCCCACAACGCGCCCTTTGACATGGGCATGATGCTGGCGGAGTGCGGCCGCATGGGGGTCTCCTTTCAGGCCCCGGTCATCGACACCCTCACTTTGGCCCGGCGGCTGTATCCGGGCCAAAGCAGCCACCGGCTGGCGGCGGTGTGCCGCCTTTTGGGCGTGTCCCTGAAAAACGCCCACCGGGCCGTGCACGACGCCACCGCCACCGCCCTTTGCCTGCAAAAAATGCTGGATACCCTGGACAAGCGGGACCACGTGAAAACCCTGGCCCAGATCGACCAGGCGGTGAGCGGGGAAAGCATGAGCGCCACCCATCACATCATTTTGCTGGCCAAAAGCCAAAAGGGTATGGAAAACCTGAACCGCCTCATTTCCGAAGGGCATTTGACCTACTACCACCGCCACCCCAACATGCCCCGGCACCTGATTGAAAAATACCGGGAAGGGCTGATTCTGGGCAGCGCCTGCGAAGCGGGGGAGCTGTTCCAGGCCGTGGCCGCGAACAAGCCCGACGAGGACCTGGAACGCATCGCTTCTTTTTACGACTATCTGGAAATTCAGCCCGTGGGCAACAACCAGTTCATGATCGAGAACGGTTCCGCCCGGGACGTGGAGGCGCTTCGGGCGTTCAACCGCCGCATCGTTTCCCTGGGGGAACGGCTGAACATGCCCGTGGTGGCCACCGGGGACGTACACTTTCAAAACCCGGAGGACGCCATCTACCGCACCATTTTGCAGGCGGGTCTGGGCTATGAGGATTCCGACCGCCAGCCCCCCCTGTATTTCAAAACCACCGACGAGATGCTGGCAGAGTTCGCCTACCTGGGGCCGGACAAGGCCCGGGAGGTGGTTGTAACCGCCCCTGCCCAAATCGCCGCCCAAATCGGCGAACTGCGGCTGTTCCCCAAGCACCCCAAGGGCGAGGACACCTTCCAGCCCTTCTGGGAGGACGCCAAGGACAACATTGAGGGCATGAGCTGGGCCCGGGCCAAAGAGCTGTACGGCGATCCCCTGCCGGAGCTGATCGAGGCCCGGCTTCACAAGGAGCTGGGCTCCATCATCGGCTACGGCTTTGCCACCCTGTACAACATTGCCCAGAAGCTGGTGCAAAAATCCCTGGCCGACGGCTATCTGGTGGGCAGCCGGGGCAGCGTGGGCTCCAGCTTTGTGGCCACCATGTGCGGCATTACCGAAGTGAACCCCCTGCCCCCCCACTACCGCTGCGATACCTGCCACACCGTGCGTTTTACCCAGCCGGAGCTGGCCAGCGTGGGGGTGGACCTGCCCGACGCGGTGTGCGAAACCTGCGGCTGCCCCCTGGTGAAGGAC
>JAVBTE010000195.1:0-8107 GCA_031556335.1 Eubacteriales bacterium
TGGTGGGGTTGTGGGTGGGCCGGGGGAGGGGGGGGGGGGGGAACGCGCAAGGGGCGCCGCCCCTTGCATCCCCGTCAGGGCTTCGCCCTGAACCCTTTTTTTCACCGCGCTGCGCGCGGTGAAAAAGGCTGTATTTTCGGATATTACCAATGATGGGGTCTGGGGGCGTACCCCCAGTCAGGGGTCCAGGGGGTGAAACCCCTTGGTAAGGAGGTTAGGATGCTTCACACCATTGCCCCAAGCGAAATGAAGCGGGTGGAGACCCGCGCCATCAAAGAAACCGGCGTTACCGGCGAAACCTTGATGCAGCGGGCCGCCGGGCACGTGGCGGCGGCCGTGCGGCGGCATCTGCCGGAGGGCGGCGGCCGGGTGCTGGCCCTGTGCGGCACGGGTAACAACGGCGGCGACGGCATCGCCGCCCTTCGTCTGCTTTGTGGGGAAAATCGCCGCATTACCGCCGGCCTGTGGCTGCTGCCCGGGGCGCTCACCGAGGATTGCGGTCGGGAACTGGCCCGGCTTCGGCAGGACGCGCCGGAGGCGGAGGTGCGGGTGCTGGATGCTTCGGAGGCGGCGCCCGGGTTTCCGTCGGATGTTGCCTGCCTCATTGACGGGCTGTTTGGCACCGGGCTTTCCCGGGATGTGACCGGCCTTTCGGCAGAGCTGTGCCGGCTTGCCACCCAGGCGCAGGAGCAGGGTGTTCCCGTGGTGGCTGTGGACATTCCCTCGGGGCTCCATGGAGAAACCGGGCAGGTGCTGGGCGCGGCGGTGCGGGCCACGGAAACCGTCACCTTCCATCGGCCCAAGCCGGGGTTGTTTCTGGGCGAGGGGCTGAACTGGTCCGGCACAGTCACGGTTTCGGACATCGGCATTCCCCCTGAGTGCGACGACGCGCCCGGGTTTTTCGCGGCCCAGGAGGCGGATATGCCCCGCTTTTTTCCGCCCCGACGGCCCGCAACCCACAAGGGAAGCTATGGCCGGGTGCTGGCGGTGGCCGGATGCCGGGGCATGGCCGGGGCCGCGGCCATTTGCGCCTTAGCGGCCTTGCGCACCGGGGCCGGGCTGGTGACCGTGGCCTGCCCGGAAGCGATTGTGGATACGGTGCAGCAGCTTTGCCCCTGCGCTACCTGCCTGCCCTTGCCGGAGGATGACACAGCCGCCTTCGATGCGCTTTTGCCGGCTCTGGCCCAGGCGGACGCCCTGGCGGTGGGTTGCGGCCTAGGCACAAGCTCCTATGCGGAGGCGCTGATGGCGCGGCTCATCGCGTACCTGTCAGAAACGAAAAAGCCCGCCGTGCTGGACGCGGACGGGCTGAATCTGCTGGCCAGACGGGGGCTTCCCACTTCCCCGCTTTTCACGGAAAACCAAATCCTTACGCCCCATCCCGCCGAGGCGGCGCGGCTTTTGGGCCTTGCCACAGACGCGGTTGCAGGGAACGCGCCCAAGGCCGCCCGGCTTTTGCGGGAACGCTTCGGGGCCTCGGTTTTGCTGAAGGGCGCGGCCAGCCTGCTGCTGGCGGACAACCGGGAAGGGCTGAACCTGCTGGGCACCCCGGCCCTGGCCAAGGGTGGCAGCGGAGACGCGCTGACCGGGGTATTGGCGGCGCTATTGGCAAACCGGGCAAAGGGCGCTTCTTTCCTGTCCGTTTTTGATGTTTTGCAAGCGGGGGCGGCCCTCCACGGGCTGGCCGCCCGGGCCGCCGAGCGGCGCTATGGCCGGCGGGGCGTGCTGGCCACGGATGTGTGCGATGGTTTGGGCATGGATTTTTAAGAGGGGAGCACAGGCAAACTTGTTTGGAGGCGGGATAAGAGCCTGCCCAAAAAGGTTCAGCTGCGAGGAAGCGCGGCGGCATAAGGGGATGAGCGTACACTGAAGTACGTGATTCCCCTTTGCTGCCACCGCTGATGACGCAGATGGGCCTTTTTCAGCAGGCCTTTGTTATTCCCCGTAGTGGTCCGCCAGATATGCAAAGATTTTCCCGGCAATGGGCGCGGCCACGGCGCCGCCGCTGTCGCCGTCCTCCACCAGCACGCAGCAGGCGTAGGGCAAGGCTTCGTCCGCAATATAGCCCACAAACCAGGCATGGGTCACGGCTTTGCCGTCCAGGGCGCTTTCGGCGCTGCCGGTTTTGCCCGCCACCGTGATGCCTTTCACCCGGGCGGCTGTGCCCGTGCCTGTTTGCACCACTTCTTTCATATAGCCGTCCAGGGTTTGGGCAATGACCGGGTCGCACACCCGGCCATACTCCTTTTGGGTATACCGCAGGCGGGTCAGCCCCAGCGGGCTTTGCACCCGGGCCAACAGCCGCGGTTCCATCATCATGCCGCCATTGGCGATGGACGCGGCCACCATGCACATGTGCAGCGGCGTGGCCGCCACCTGGCTTTGCCCCGCGCCGCTCCAGGCCACCTCCAGGCTGTTGCGGTTTTTTGTGGGGTAAATGCTGTTTTCCACCACAAAATCCCGAAAAAGAAAGTTATCATTGAAGCCGAAGCTTTCGGCGGTCTTGCGCAGGGCGGCGTCCCCCAGGATCAGCGCGCACTGGGCAAAGGCGTTGTTGCAGCTGACGGCAAAGGCCCTTTCCAGGGCAATGGGCCCGTGTTGCGCCCTGCCATAGTCGTGAATCTCCTGGTCCAGCACCCGGGTGGCCCCGGTGCACTCAAATAGATGGGTGGTGGCGTCCTTCAGGTTTTCCAGCGCGGAAACCGCCGTGACGACCTTAAAGGTGGAGCCTGGGGGCAGCGTGCTTTGCAGCGCCCGGTTCCAGAAGGGATGCCGGGGATTTTTCCGGTCCTTGTCCGTCAAATTGGCCGGATCAAACACGGGCAGGCTCACCATGGCCAGCACTTCCCCGGTTTTGTAGTTCATCACCACCGCCGCGCCGCTCTTGTCTTTGGTCTTTTCGCCGCTTTCAAAGGCGTCCACAATGCTGGTGGACAGCTTGCTGTCCACGGTCAGCGTCACATTGTCGCCCCGCCGGGTTTCGCCCTTCATCAGGTCGGCGATCCTTTCCCACAAAGACGTTTCAAAGCCCAGCAAATAGCTGGCCTGGAAGGAATCCACGCCGTTGGCGATATTGCCGTCCTCATCGCCAATCAGGTGCACAATGGCCCGCCGGCTTTTGATGTTGCTTTGATACGTGCGGTTTCCATCCCCGTCGGTGGAGGCCAGCACCACGCCTTTGCGGTCGATGATGTCCCCCTTGGTAACGGTTCGCCGGGCGCTTTGGTAGCGCGTGTTGCGGGAGCTGGAAAACCACCGGCTGCCGTAGTTGGACACCGAATATACGCCATATACCGCCGCCACGCCCAGCAGCCCAATAATGACCAGCGTCAACAGGCGAAAGCGGAATTTTAATTGCCTCATCAGATGTCCTCCTTTCGGGGTGGGTGGGGCTATTCAGAAACAGGGGTCAAGGTCATTGGCGTTGTCTCCAGGTCAATCCGGTACAGTTGCTCCAAATCCAGTGCAATACCAAAGCTTCTGCACAAAAAGCCATAGTTTTCGTTCTCCTCATCCAGGGCCACCACATGGGTGATTCCACGCTCCACAATGTACTCTTTCAAAGCTTCCGGCCCATCCCCGGCTTCCCGCACCTGCGTCGGCAATCCCACAAAGGAAACGGGCACCATGGCGTAGGCCAGAAAAAATGTCACATTGCTGGTGGCAGGCAATATTCGGGTTTGGGCGCGCGCTTCCTCTGCGATGCCCAAAGCCCAGGCTGGATACGGCCATTGGGAAGGGCCCCGGCTTCTGCGGGTTTGCATCTGCGCATAATGCGACGGCCACATATACCACATCGCCTGATAGTTTCCAAAAACAAACATCACCGTCACCAGCGTCGCTAAAATACGCCGCGACGCAACCCTGGCCCCCGCTTCACGCAGCCTCTGCATTTCATTGGCGAGAATCCCAATGCCCAGATAGGCCATTCCAAAATAGTACGGCATAAAATAGCGGTCCATCAGTTGCACAACATCTTCCATATCCTTGGCATAATGATATACCTCATGGCTAAAGATGGTAAAAAAGCTGAGTGCAAACACCAAAAGGTAGAAAAGCCCTGTCAGCGTGGAAAAGCCAGCCATGCGCACCGCCGCGCCGCGCCAGGAAAGCCTCTCTTCCCCTTGCACACTGCGGCGGCAAAACAGCGGAATCAGCGCAAACGTCACCATCCAACCGGCCATGGGCAGACCAACCAGGGACTTGGTTCCGTCCCAATATCCGCTCATATTATGGGGCGATGCGAAAAAAGCACGTGCGATATACCGCAAAACATTGCCGAGGCCAGCGGGGCGTTCATAGACACCCTGGAGCAGCGCCCGCACCACATCAGACCCCTTGTTGACCAAGTAATTTCCCAGGCCCATCACCCTGCAAAATATGAACCATGCAATGAAGGTCACAAGTGGCGCCAGCAACACGCAGATCCAGCGGAGTGTCAGCTTTTCCTTTCTCCTCTTTTGGTTTTGGCAAACCAAAAAGAAGAAAAGAAGGGAGGCTGCCACCCATACCATGGCCACCTGCTTCACCAGCACCATGGCCGCAAGCCCTGCCCCAGCCGCCAACATAGGCAACCTTGCGCTTCCATGGCTTGCCTCCCACAAATAAAATAGGCAGTATCCAAAAAAGAAACCCAACGCGGCGTCTGTGCTCAGCGCATAATACGCCGCATCGCTAAATACCGTGGGGCCCAAGACTGCGGCGACCAGATACAGAAGCCACAAATACCATTGGCGAAACGTCACCCGGCGCAGGAGCGGTAAAAACATCAGGGACCCCGTGAAAAACAACCCGAAATAGAGCGCGTTTTCCCGCCATACACCCAGCACATGCAAATACCACCACTGCACCAACTGCATCCCCGGCGTATAGCTGCTGAAACTCAGCGCGCAATGGCGCAGCCCGTCCACCAGGCCATTGCTATACCAGAGAGATTTGGTCTCCACTGCCCAATAGTTCAGGTCGTCCCCCAAAAAAACATAGCGGGTGCTGGTCAATACCCAAAAAAGCACCGCCGTCATTACAACGCACACCAGCCCCGGGGTCAAGAAATATTGCTTCAGAAAGGTGAAAAAAGTAGCGCCGAATGACCGCCGCCGCAGGAAACAAACAGCAAGCCCCACAGCCGTAGCAGCCAACAGCGCGAGGGAGATGCCGTCCACCCAGCTTAACCGGCGCAGCATCCCCAGCACAAACAACAAGAGGATTCCCAGGCAAGCCGTCAAAGGCAATGTTTCTTCCAGCCGTCTGCGATACCGCGCGCTTAGCAACCCGGCAAAGCACAACACCCCAAGAATATTGACTGCCCCCATAGGACTTCCTCCTCCTTTGTATTTCCATCCCTACGCCTCCGGCAGCATGCCCTCTTCCCGCATGGAATGGCTGATTTCGTAGTCATACTCCAGGTCGTCCTGGTTGACGCTGGCCACGCCCTGAAGTAGCCCGATCAGGCCCATGCAGCTTACCAGCGACGTGCCGCCGTAGCTGACAAAGGGCATAGTCACGCCGGTCAGGGGGATCAGTTTCAGCACCCCGCCGATGATGACAAAGGTCTGAACGCCCAGCATCACGGTGCAGCCCATGGCCAGCAGGGCGTGAAAGCTGTGCCGGGCCGAGGCCGCGATGGACGTGCCCCGCAAAATGAGGATCACATACATCACCAGCACCAGCATGCCGAAAATGATGCCAAACTGCTCGCAGATCACCGCAAAAATGCAGTCCGTAAAATAGACGGGAATCACCCGGGGCGCGCCCAGGCCCAGGCCCACGCCAAACAGGCCCCCCGAGGCGATGGCCATCAGCATCTGCACGATTTGATAGCCGGATGTTTCGTAGTATAGCCAGGGGTTGCGCCAAATGGCCACCCGCTTTTTCACATGGGCAAACATCTGGTAGCCCAGCACCGCCGCGCCGCCGCCCCCCGCAATGCCCAGCGCCGTCAGGGGCAGGTTGCCCGTGGCGGAGAAAAACAGGAACAGGGCGGTGGTGTAATAAATAAGCGCGGTGCCCAGGTCCTTTTGCAGCATCAAAACCCCCAGGGAAAACAGCACGAACACCAGCCAGGGAAACATCTTCCGCTCGCTCATGAAATAGCTGAGGATGATGAGCAGGGCCAGCTTCACCATTTCGCTGGGCTGCAGGCTGGTACCCCCCACATTGATCCAGTTGGTGGCGCCGTTTTGCTCCGTGCCAATGGCCAGGGGCAGCGCAAGCAAAGCGGCGGCCCCCAGCATGATGAGGGGCATGAAAAATTTCCATCGGCGAATGTAGCGCACCAACAGGATGCACACCAGCATCATCACGATGCCCACGCCGTAGTAAATGGCCTGCTGCAAGCCCCGGGAGGTGCCCGCGCCCCGGTCGGTGGAGAACAGCACCAAAACGCCCAGGGCGCACAAAAAGTTGGCGATCGCAAGCAGCAGCTTGTCCGCGGGGAAAAAACGGGGCAGCCACATGGTGGCAATGTAAATGAGGGCGGGCACGATCACCGCCAGGGCCAGGCCCTTCCACTGGATTTCTCCGTTAAGGGCAATCAGCAGAAAGGCGCTGAAATAAAACAGCATGATGACGGAAACCAGCCTGCGGTCCGGATGCTTTTTCTGGGCCCGCCTTCTTTTGGGCGAAGGGCGCCGTCTCATCGCTTCTTCCCTCCCCCAAGATACTTGTCCCACAAAAGCTTCTTGGCCCTCTCGGCCTCGTCCGGCTCCACATACATGCTTTTGGGCGGAGCCGCCGCGTCGGTCAGGTCCTCGTCCTCCTCCGGGGCGTCCACAAATTCGGGATAGGTATAGCCCTGGTTTTCAAACTCCGCGTCGGACTTGGGGAAGGGCGCGTAGGGCCAGGTTTCGTCCTCCTGGAAGCCGTCGTCCTCCACCGGCGGATAAAAAACGCCCATGGCGCCAAAATCCATCTGCCGAAGGTCCCCGGCCGGCTCCGCCGCCTCCACGTTGGCCAACGGCTCAAAGGGGCTGAACATCCCCCGCGCTTTTGACCGCTTTCCTGCGGCGGGCATCTCCACCGCCCCGCTGTCCGTCAGCACCACATAGCCGGCGGTTTCGTCGGCTGCGTTGGCAACGCCGGTTTCCTCTTCGTCTCCCTCGTCTTCCTCCGCCCAGTCCTCCTCCGGTTCCCGGTGGGCTTCGTCGTCCTCCCATTGTTCCGGCTCCTGCATTTCTGCCGGGGGCATGGCCTGCCCATGAAGAACCATCCGCAAGGCGGCCTGCTGCGCCGCGACCGCTTGCTGCGCCAGCATCCAGGCCTGCCATTGCTGCTGGTTGGCCTGCCAAAGCATCAGCTGCTCCGGAGTCATGGCGGCCGGGCTTCCATTGCCGGCCGGCATGCCGTTTGAAGGCATGGACGCCGGGGTTCCCTCAGAAGAATCGGCCGGGGTCTCCGGCTCTTCCTCTTCCTCCCGGTCCACGGGAAGGGCCCGCCGCCTTCCCTGGGCCCCCACGTAGGCCACCGTTTCAAAGCCTTCAAACATCCTCAGGCGCAAGACCGCCTCACCCACCTTCAGCCGGGAGCCGTGGGCAACGCAGGCCATTTTGCGCCTGCCCGCCACTTCCTCGCCGTCCACCGTAAAGCGGCGGCCGCTGGCGGGGCGCATCATCAGGCCTTCCCCGTCTTCATACCGGAACCAAAGATGCCGGATGCCCACGCCCCGCACCGGCACCACCAGATCGCACCCACGCCCAGAGCCCAGCACGCCCTCGCTGGCCACCGGCAGCGCCGTACCCTGGGGCAGCATTCCGCTGCCGGTTTGCACCACCAGTTCACCCACATATCCGGCGTCCGGCAAAAGCCGCAGCCGCTTTTTGCGCTGCTTGCGATCCTTGGCCAGCCAGCGGTAGCTGCGCCAAACGATCAGGGCCATCAAAAAAAGAAACCAATACCGCGCCCCCTGCGCAATCACTTCATAAATTTGTTTCGGCATCGGCTTGGCCTCCTTTCGGCAACCGGGGGAAACCCCTCCCTCCATGGGACGTTTGACCCCCCAAAATTCCTGCAACCATCACAAAGCCAAGGCTCAGTCCTCTTCCTGGGCCTTGGCTTCCTCTAAAAATTTTTCCAGCTTGCGTTTCACCCTTTGCAGGGCATTGTCAATGGA
>JAVBTE010000193.1:0-16953 GCA_031556335.1 Eubacteriales bacterium
CCCCCACCAAGAAAACTACATTTGAAAATATTTTAGGACCGCGCATAGCGCGGTCCTTATAAAGGGTCCAGGGGCTTGCCCCTGGTGGGGTGCAGGGGTGAAACCCCTGCGCGTTCGTCGTTCCCCCCCCCTTACTTCTCCATTTCCACGATAAATGCCTCAAAGAACTCGGGGCAGCTCCAGGTGCCGCAAGCGCTGACCGCGTCGTCGCTCACCATCAGCTGCAGGGTGAGGCCGTTGGAAAGGCCAATCAGCAGCGACTGGGACCCGCCGGAAGAAACGCTGGCGCTTTGGTAGCTTGCGTTTGCAAGCAATGTATTCATCAGGCTTTGGGCGGCGCTGGCATCGTCCACGGCGCCCACGCCGCTCAGCTCCATCCACTGCACATTCCCGGCGGAGCAGAGGGTATCCTCCAAGGTTTCGTTGCCGATGACGGCGGTGCCCGCGAAGCTCACCCGCTGGAACACCCGCAAGGCTCCGTCCACGGTCGCGGCCACCATGGCGTTGTTCATGCCGGCGACCACGTAGACCGGTTCGCCCTGGGGCACGATGTTGCTGACGATGCCGCCGGAGGACAGGGCCGGCTCCAGGGTGTACTCCGTTACCTCCCCCAGGGAATCTCCCTTGAGGCTGCTTTTCATGGAACCGGGGGTCTGCAGCAGGCGGTACGCCTCGCCCTCCACCATCACCATGGGGAAATTAGAGCCCTTGGCGGTGGCAAAAATGCTGCGGAACGTGGGCACTTCCTCTTCCGAGCCCAGGGAAATGCTGCCCACGGGCACATCCAGCAAGGCCCGGGCGGCCAATGGGTCCAACGGCTCCACGCCGTTGCCCGCAGGCTGGCTGTCCAGCACGGTGGCTGTGGTTTGGGGTCCCTTGGGGGGGACGCTGTCCACCGCCCATGTATAAGCCCCCACACAAATCAGCAGCGCCATGCCCATGGCAACCAAAGGCCGCCAGGTCAAACGGGCCGGCTTTTTTTCGGCCTGCCTTGCGGCGGCCAGTTTAATTTCACCCAGCAGTTTTGGGGTCGCGCTCAGGCCGCCCAGCTGCCTGGCCGCAACGTCCCGCAAATTTTCCAAGCTTTTCACTGCGCAAGCCCTCCTTCCAAAATCGATTCTAGTTTCTTTCGGCCGCGAGACAGCCGACTGGAGATGGTGCCCTCGGGCAAGTCCATCATTTCGGCGATTTCGCTGATGCCGTAACCCTGGTAATAGTGGAGCAGGATCACCTCGCGAAACGCGGCGGGAAGCTCGTGGATGGCGGCCATCATGGCTTCCTCGTCGTCCTTGCGGTCGGTGTCATCCGGGGCGGGGATCAACTCAAAGGTGGGGCTGCCCAGCACCACGCGCTTCATCCACGCGCCGCGCCACAGGTCCCGGCAGCGATTCAGCGCCACCTTCAAAAGCCAGGCTTTTTCCCTTCCCTCCGTCAGTTCGGGGGCGTTGGTCAGCAAGCGGACGAAAACATCCTGGCACACATCCTCCGCCTTTTGCCTGTCTCCTAGGTAGAAGTAGCTGACCCGCAAAACGTCGGTGGCGTACTTCTCGTAGAGTTCCTCAAAATAGGCCATTTCCGAGCCTCCGTTTTTGCCCGGAGACGTTTTTTTGTCGGGCGTACTGTGCTCATTCATTCAACGAACCGCCCTCCCTGTTTCTTGCAATTTTCAAACCAGAAATTTGCAAAGTTTACGTTTCCTGCAAAAACGCCAAAAAATATTCCAGGGAATCGCACAGGGCTTTGAAGCAAGCCCGGATGATGTTGCTGGAGACCCCCACGGTGGTCCATGCGTTTTTGCCGTCGGTGCTTTCAATCAACACCCGCACCACCGAGGCCGTGCCGCCGCTGCCCACCACCCGCACCTTGAAATCCCGAAGCCGCATGGTGGCAAGGGCCGGGTAAAACACGGTCAGGGCCTTACGAAGGGCGCTGTCCAGGGCGTTCACCGGGCCGTCTCCTTCGGCGGCGTTGATCTCCTCCCGCCCGTCTACGGCAATTTTGATATAGGCCTGGGCGCTTTCCGTGGACTGCGTATTGCCGGACAGCACATGAAAATCCAGCACCTCAAAAAACCGCTTGCGCAGGCCCAGGGTTTCCAGGGCCATGAGGTCAAAGCTGCCGTCGGCGCTTTCATAGGCATACCCCCTGGATTCCCTGCGCTTTAATCGCTCGGTCACCGCCTGCACCCGAGGGTCGTCCTTTTCCAGCTCTGGCAGCAGCCTTTTCAACCGGGCGTATACCCCGGCGCGGCCCGTCTGCTCGCTAAGCACGAACCGGCGGCGGTTGCCCACGCTTTCCGGGGCCACATGCTCAAAGGTCGCGGCGTTTTTGGATACGCCGTCGATGTGCATGCCCCCCTTGTGGGCAAAGGCGCTGTACCCCACATAGGGCGCGCGCTGGTCCGGGGTGAGGTTCATCACCTCCACAATGGCCCGAGAGGTCATGGTGAGCAAGGGTAGGTTCTCCGGTGGCAGCGCATCATATCCAAGCTTCAACTGCAAGGTGGGGATGAGGGTGCACAAATTGGCGTTGCCGCAGCGTTCGCCCACGCCCCCCATGGTGCCCTGGGCCATCACGGCCCCGGCCCTGACGCAGGCCAGGGTTCCCGCCACCGCCAGGCCCATGTCGTCGTGGCAGTGAATGCCAAATTTGACCCCGGGAAAGGCAGCCATGCACTCCTCAAGCCGGGCGTGCAGGTCCTCCGGCAGGGTACCGCCGTTGGTGTCGCACAGCACCAGCACATCGGCCCCGC
Source organism: Eubacteriales bacterium (assembly GCA_031556335.1). Lineage (GTDB taxonomy): Bacteria > Bacillota > Clostridia > Christensenellales > Aristaeellaceae > Limiplasma. Next base: position 2,753 of record JAVBTE010000193.1, read on the forward strand.
CCCGCAGGGCGGCACCCAGGGAGCGGAGGGCATAGTCCCGGTCAAAGGCCCAGCCGTCAAAAAAATGCTCCGCGTCAAACAGCACCCGGCGGCCCTGCCCCACCAAAAACGCCACGCTTTGCTCAATCATCCGCAGGTTCTCCTCCGGAGACACCCGCAATACCTCCGTCACGTGCAAAAGGTTGCTTTTGCCAAACAGGCTGACCACCGGCTGCCCGGTGTGCAAAAGCGCCAAAAGCCCCTCGTCCTGGCCGGGGGCTGTGCCGGCCCGGCAGGTGGACCCAAAGGGCACGACCTTGGCCTGCTTCAAATAGGGCGTTTTTTGCACATCCTCAAAAAAGGCGGCGTCCTTGGGATTGCCATAGGGGTTACCCGCTTCAATCAGCGGCACACCCAGCCGGTCAAGGGCCAGGGCGATCTTCCGCTTGTCGTCCAGGGAATGCTCCACGCCCTCCCCCTGGGCCCCGTCCCTCAAGGTGGTATCCAAAAGCTCAACGGTCGGCACAAATCGCCCCCCTTTCGCCATGATGCTTCATTTTATCATTCTTCCCTGGTTTTGGGAAGGATGGAAAAGATCGTTACCTGGCGGGAACGGGAGACGGACGCGAACCCATGATCACAAAAAGAGTGCGCGGCAAAAGCCGGCAATGTCATTAAGCTAGCCCAATTGCATCCTTTTCCACCGGACAAGCCCCTTCTTTTCTGCATCTCTCGCGTAAAGGGCTTGGCCGCATTTTTTTGCCGTTTTCTCAACTGCTTTTTCTGTTTTCATAACAATAAATCAGACCGCCCATCCGAAGATGGTCGGCCTGATTTCGCTTTATCTTGTTGCCTTTCGTATCTTAATGACATTGGGGTTTTTGCCGGGCTCTTTTTTTGTGATCCAAAAGAATTTTTCCGATCATCCGTATGGTTACGTTTCACGCCTTCCCAATGAAGGGTCCAGGGCAAAGCCCTGGGCAGGGTCTTAGGGGTGCGAAGGGAAGCGTGTGCCCAGTGGGCACAGCGGCGCAGCCGCTAGCGACCCGAAGCGGGAAGCTTTAGGTGCGCGTGAACGGCAGTGATGCGCGCGCCGTGAAAGCTGAACCGGCAGCCCCTAACGTCCCTCCCCCGTTCCCCCCGCCCCGCCCTCCTCCATCGCCTCCCGCAGCAGCGCTTGCAGGCGCTGGGGGTGAGCTTTGCCCCGGGTTTCGGCCATGGCCTTGCCCATCAGTGCCTGCTCCACGCCGGTCTTGCCCGCGCGAAAGGCGGCCGCCAACTCGGGGCAGGCGGCAACCACGCGGGCGGCAACGGCCCGCAGGTCGGTTTCGTCCGTCAGCATGAACAGGTCGTGTTCCTGTGCGTAGCGTTCAGGGTCGCTGTCCCGGTCCAGCATCGCGGCCAGAATTTTTTTGCCTGTGGAACTGTTCACCCGGCCTTCTTCCATCAGGTTGGACAGCTTGGCCAAATGCCGTGGTGCAACCGGCAGCAGGGAGGGGTCCCGTTCGCCGGTATGCCAAGTGTCCCGCAGGGCCATCTGGGCGAACACCTCCCCCAGGATCAGGTTCCCCAGGGCTGCCGGGCTTTGCGCCAGGGGCGCGGCCTGCTCAAAATAGTCTGCCAGCCATCGCTCGCAGGTCAGCTGCTCCGCCGCGTAGGGGGTGAGGCCGAATGCCGCTGTGTACTGCTTTTGCCGGGCGTCCGGCAGCACGGGAATGCTGTCGCGAAGCGCCTGAAGCTCCGCCTCCGTCAGCACCGCCGGGGGCAGGTCCGGTTCGGGCAGGTAGCGGTAGTCGGCGCTGTCCTCCTTGCGGCGCGTGGCCTGGGTTTGTCCGGTTTTGGGGTCAAAGCGGCGGGTTTCCTGCACCACGGGCTGGCCCCCGTCCAGCAGGGCCGCCTGGCGGGCCGCTTCGGCCTCAATGGCCCGCTCCACGCCTTGAAAGGAGTTCAGGTTTTTCATCTCGGTGCGCACGCCAAAAGGCTCCCCGGGCTTTCGCAGGCTCAGGTTCACATCGCAGCGGAGGCTGCCCTCGTTCATCCTGCAATCGCTGACGCCGCAATAGGTGAGAATGGCCCGCAGCTTGCGCAAATACGCCACCGCCTCCCCGGCGCTTCGCAGGTCGGGTTCGGACACGATCTCAATGAGGGGAATCCCACAGCGGTTCATGTCCAAAAGGGTGCCCTGTTCCGGGTCGTGGATCAGCTTGCCCGCGTCCTCCTCCAGATGGATGCGGTTGATGCCAATCCGCTTTTCTCCGTCCCTGGTCTCGATTTGCAGCGCCCCGCCTTCGCACAGCGGCTGAAAAAACTGGGTGATCTGGTACCCCTTGGGCAGGTCTGGGTACTCGTAATGCTTCCGGTCGAACCCGCTGCGAAGGCGTACCCGGCAACCCAGGGCCAGGCCCGCCAGGGCCGCCAGGCGCAGGGCCTCCGGGTTCAGGGCTGGCAGGGCCCCGGGATGGCCCATGCATACCGGGCACACCCGGGTGTTGGGTTCCCCGCCGAATTGGTTGCGGCAGCCGCAAAACGCTTTGGTTTCCGTGCGCAGCTCCACATGCACTTCCAGGCCAATGACCCGTTCATAGGCCTGGTTTTTCGCCTCTTTGGGCATTCGCGGCCCTCCCCTGGGCCCGGGTAAAACCACCCACGCCCTCGTTTTCGTATAGTATACCATGCCCTGCCGTTTTTCCAAACAGCAAAGGCGCTCCGGAAGGACCGGAGCGCCTTTGTTGTTGCTATGCCTTTGTTTTGTTTCTGGCCCCGCTGCGCGGGGCCAGTGAGGGGTCCAGGGCGATAGCCCTGGTCACTCCTTCTCCGCCCCGTCGCCTTCCGTGCTTTGGTAGCGCTGGGTGCGGCTCACCCGGCGGGCCGGGGTTCCATCGCCGCCGATGGGCTGGGCGTAGGGGTTGGTGGTGCCCATGGGCGCGCCGCCGGTGGGTGGCGTTCCCTGGCCCGCAGGGCGGGCATAGGGGTTCTGGCTGGGCGCGGAGGGCGAGCCCAGGGGCGCTCCGAAAACGCCCTGGCCGCTTCCCTGGGTGCCGGTGGTGGGGGCCGCGAAGGGGTTCGCCCCGCCGGCAGGATTCGCGCCCGGGGGATTCCCGGGGGTTCCGTAGGGCGGCGTAGCGCCCGGCTGCCCGGGCCGCTGCTGGGTTCCGCCCAAAGGCGGCGCGGCCACCGCGCGGCGCGCGTAGGGGCTTTGGTTCTGGGGTCCGGCGGGGCCTTTGGTTCCGGGGCCCGCGCCCGGTGCTCCGGGCCTGCGCCCGGCTGCCGCCGCTTTGGCCGCCGCCTTGCGCTTCTTGTTCTGGTTCAGGGCATAGGCGTACACGCCGCCCGCGCCGCCGATGAGGATGACCCCCGCACCCACCAGTCCCCAGGGGGAGGAGTCGGTCTGGGTCTCTTTGCTCTCATCCTCGTAATTGATGGGGATCATGGTGCCGATCACAAAGGTGGAGGTGGGCTCCACGCTGGCGGAAGGATCGGGGGTGACGCTGGCGGAAGGCGTGGAGTAGGGATCGAAAGGCGCGTAGCTGGCGTTGACGCCGGTATTGTTCACGCCGGTGTTCTGCCAGGCGCCCACGTTCCAGTCCTCCACAGAGGAGATGGCCCCGGCGGTGGCGCTGCCCTTGGACCCGGTGCTGCCGCTGGAGGACGACCCGCTTCCACTGCCGCTTCCACTGCCGCTTCCGCTGCTGCCGGAGCTGGTGGAATTGTTTTGAATGCCTTGGATATACTCGTTGCTCTTGAGGAAGTTGTTCAGTTCCTTTACGGTCATCTGCTTGTAGTAGTTGCCGCTGATCCAGCCCACGGTGCCGCCGTAGTTGACGCTGTACCAGGTGGTGCCGTTCACGTCCTTGCTGCCATACACCAGGGTGAAGGCATACTTGTTCAGCGTTTTGATCTTGGTGCCGTTGGGGGTCAGGCGGAAATTGACGTTGTTGGAAAGCACATAGCCGTAGCTGGACATGGCGTTGGGGTCGTTGGGCTTATCGGGGTTGACGGGTTCTTCCTTCTTGCCCACTTCCTCCAGATACCTTTCCACTTCCTTGGCGGTCATCTGGCGCATCTGGTCGGTGCGGATATAGCCGCCCTTTTTGTTGTAGGTGCTCCTGTGCCAGCCCACGCTGTCGGAATAGATCTGGCCGGTCACCAGCACCACCGCGTCGATAGGAAGCGTTTCCACAATGCTGGCGTCGCTTCTGTTGGTGGACCGCATGGGCACGCCGGTACCGATGGTGATGAACAGTCCCTCCACCTGGGCCGGTTCGGGCTGGGGCTGGGGCTCCGGCTTGGCATGCTCTTTGTTATACTTGTCGATAATGGCGTTGGCTTCGGCGGGGGTGATGTGCTTGAACAGGGTATCGGGGGCAAGGCCGCTGATTTTGTTGTCCCCCAGCATCACCTGGGCGGTGTTCCATACCACGCCGTCCTTTTCCTGCTGGCCCGGAATGTACACCAGCACATCCTTCTCCAGGGTGCCGCGAATGTATTTGTCCTCCATTTTTGCGTCCGTGCGCAGGGCGGTCTTGCCAAGGGTCAGCGCATAGCCCACATATTGGTTAAGGGGCTGTTTCTTATAGATAAAGGTAACGCTTTCCGGGGTGGCCTTGCCCGCGGCGTTCACGATGAACTGGGCCTGGACGGGGCTGCCCGGGGAGAGCACATAGTCGGTTCCGGGAAGCTCCGGGGCAAAGGTGTGGGTGCCCGGTTTCAGGGTTTTTTCATCGGTACGCTGGGGCGTCTGGCCCTTGTCCTCATCCACGTAGAAAATCTTTACCGTGGCGGATACCACGGGCTTCACGTAGGTAAAGGTCACCTCGGCGGGGGTGGCCACGCCCTGGTCGTTTACCTTCACTTCCACAGAGGCGGGCTTGCCCTCCGCCAGCGTATAGCCGCTGGGGATGAGGGCCGTGTTGGGGGTGATGGGATAGGTGCCGGGCTCCAGTTCCATGGTCTGGGGTACAACGATCTCCGCGCCGCTGTCGTCCACATAGTGAACTTTGAGGCTGGCTTTTTTCATTTCCTTGTACAGGAACACCACCGGGTTGGGGGTGGCCACGCCCTTGTCGTCCACCGTCACGGTGACGACGGCGTCCCCGGTGAGGCTGTACTTGGCGGGGATGCTGGCGGTGGGGGAAATGGAATGCTGACCCTTTTCCAGGGTGATGGTTTCGGTGTTGGCGATGGTGCCGTTGCCCACGGCTTCGCGGTATTCCACGCTGACCTGGGCGCTCACCGTGGGGGCCTCATAGGTGAACACCACCTTGTCCGGGCTGACGGTACCGTCCGAACCGATGGTAATCTCCACGATTTCCGCGCTTTGCAGCACATAGCCCTGGGGTACCATGCTGGTGTCAGGCTTGATTTGGTAGGGTCCGGGGTCCAGCTCCGCGGTTTGGGGGCCAGCGATGGTCTTGCCCTGGGTGTCCTCGTAATACACGCTGAACTTGCCCTTGACGGCCTCCGCCTTTTTCACCTTGAACACCACGGTGGTGGGGTTGGCCTTGGCGTCCGAAGACACGTCCACCGTCACCTGACCTTCGCCCACCAGGGCGAAGCCGGGCAGCTTGTTCGGGTCAAAGCGAATCTCGGTCTGCTGCCCTGCGGGGCAGGATACCGGCTCGGAAAACTCCACTTTGGCGGGGTCGTTTTCCAGCACATAGCTCACCAGCACCGTGGCATGGGAGGGGGGCAGGGTTTCGGTGCCGGGCACGGCGGAGGGCTGGGCGTAGTTGTATTTGTCGCTTTCTTCCTTGCTCAGCTGTTTCGCATAATCTTTGCTGACATAGCAAAGGGTGCCGTTCAGGTTGACGTAATACCAGCCGCCTTCGGCCACTTCGCCGATGATCCACGCCTTGGTTCCCGCAGGCACATCGTTGAAGACCTTCTCAAAGTTTTTGCCGGGGCCGGAGCGGAAGTTCACCGTGGAGGTGGTTTCGCCGTAAATGCCGATCTCGGTCATGCCTTCCAGGGGATCGGAAGGGGGATTGGTTTCCTCATCCGTAGGGGGATCGGTCTCCTCCCCGCCGACGGGGGGATCGGTTTCCTCATCCACGGGCGGAGGATCGGTTTGCTCTTCTTCCTCTTGGAATTTGTATTCAAAATAAATATCGGTGGGGTCGGCGACGCCGTCCTCGCCAATGACCACCTTGTAAGAGGCGTTGCTTTCCGGGCTGAGGGCATAGCCCTGCTCCACATAATCCGGATTGGGCTGTTCCTTCTTGTGGGTGCCCACGGGCAGCTCCCGGTATTCGGGGCTGTTTTGCATCTCCATGCCGTTGTCGCCCACATAGTGGACGATGACCGTGCCGGATTCCGCCTTGGGCGTAGAAGGATCAAACCGGAACACCACTTCCGCAGGGTCGGCCTGGCCCTGCTGGTTCACGGTCACAAACACGCTCTCCTGGCTGTCCTGGCTTAAGGTATAGCCCTGGGCCAGGTCCCACCGCACGCTGATCAGGTTGTCGCCGTCAAAAGTGCAGGGCACGGTTTCCTGGTAGAAGGCTTCACCAGTGGAAGCGTCCACATAGCGGACCGGCACATTCACCGGCTCCACGGCGGCGGGCATGGGCTGGCTGGACACATACAGGGCATAGCTGCCCACCTCAAAGCCGTCCTGATAGGCGGTGATGAGGGTGCTGGCGCCCAGATAGTCCATGGCTTCGCCGCTGATGATTTCGGCGCCGGGTTCGGGCGTAAATGTCAAAAGGCTCCCGACCGCGGGTTCAACATACACGGTAATGGGATAGGCAAAGGCCTGGGCGGGCAGCGTCGCCCAGTAAACGGGCTGCTGTCCGTTCATGCCCACCATGGCCATGGCGGGCTGAGGCTCGGCCTCGCCCACCTGGTACATCAGCGTTACCGTGGGCAGGCTGGTCATATCCACAGCGGTGGCCAGCGCCGCCACCGGCAGCCAAAGCTGTCCCACGATGAGCAGCAGGCTCATCACCCATGCGGCGGCTCGGCGAATGGAATGGGGAACGTGACGGTTCATTGTGATTCCTCCTTTTATGACAAAAGTGTCCGGCTGGGTACACTGTTGCTGCGTTGAATGGTTTCATTGTAAGGGGCGGGCATGGGCTTGTCAAGGAAGCAAACTGTCTGTTTATACAGAATTTACAGCAATATGGACGTTTTCTCCAACAGTTTCCCGGTTTTCGCCATGGATTTCACAAAGGACTTGGACGGCGGGCAGCGAATATACTATATTCAACCGCATTTTTCGAGGAGGTGTTTCCCCATGTACCAAAGCAAAGACCTCCATGAAATTCCCATCAGCGAGGAGTTCGTTTTCCGGGGCAGGCTGATTGATGTAAGCCGTTTGCAGGTTCGCCTGCCGGACGGGCGCACGGCCCTTCGGGAACTGGTGCACCACAACGGCGGGGTGGCCATTGTGCCGGTGGACGCGGAGGGGAACGTGACCCTGGTACGGCAACACCGGGTGGCGGTGAACGCCGTGATGCTGGAGATTCCCGCAGGCAAGCTGGACAGCAAGACCGAGGAACCGCTTTCCGCCGCGATCCGGGAACTGGAAGAAGAAACCGGCCTGCGGGCGGAAAAAATGGAGCTTTTGACCGTGATGCTGCCCACCGTGGGCTACTGCACCGAGCGGCTGAGCCTTTACCTGGCCACGGGCCTGAGCCAGCACAGCCCCCACCTGGACGCCGACGAGTTTTTGCACGTGGCGCGCATGCCGCTTGCCGACGCCTTTGCCGCCGTCATGCGGGGGGAGATGACCGACGGCAAAACCGCGCTGGGCATTTTAATGGCGGCCCAGCGGCTGAAACAGCCAGAATTTGACACAGAAAGCACCGTGTCATAGGATGTAACGATTAAGACATGGTTTCCCATCCCAATTGGCTGGGTATTTTCAAATCCTTGGGCAGGCAGGGCCAAAGCCCTGTCCGCCCCCGGGCATTTACGGAAAGGAGCGGTTTGATGACCCCTTTGCCGCCCGCCACAAAAAAACGGAAGCGCCTGTCCCCTTTTGCCCTGTGGCTGCTGGGGTTGGGGCTTTTTTTGCTGCTGGGCCTTGGCCTGCTGGCGTTGGGCCTGGGGCAGGACCATGGGCCGGGCCCCCTCGATTTTCAGCCCTTTTCTTTCAGCCAACGGGTTTGATCCCGGCGCTCCCCCGCACTTTAACGAACCGGAGGCCGCTTTATGCTGCAGTCCATGGAAGTCTTTTCCCACCTGCCCACCATTGCCACCCAGCGGCTGGTTTTAAGGCCAGCCCGCATGTGCGACGCCCCGGATCTGTTTGAATATTCCACAGACCCCGAGGTGGCCCGCCAGGTGCTGTGGGACGCCCATTCCTCCATCCACCAGACCCGGGCCTACATTCGTTTTTTGATCCGGCAATACCGCTCCGGCCAGCCGGGGTCCTTCGTTATCGAACTGGCCCGGGAGCGCAGGGTGGTGGGCACCATCGGCTTTATGTGGGTGCAGCAGGAATACCGCTCCGCCGAGGTGGGGTACAGCCTCAGCCACGCCTACTGGAACCAGGGCATCATGAGCGAGGCCCTGGCGGCCGTGGTGGCCTTCGGCTTTGAACATTTGCACCTGAACCGTATCGAGGCCCAGCACGAAAGCGACAACCCCGCCAGCGGCCGGGTGATGCTCCACGCGGGCATGCGCTATGAAGGCCGCCTGCGCCAGCGCATTTACAACAAGGGCCGGTATGCGGACGTGGATATGTACGCCATCCTCCGGGAGGACTGGCACAAAGGAGGCCCTGCATGAAAAAGCTTCCAGTTTTGAAAATCCTTTTGCTGCTGGGGATGCTTTTTTGCCTGGCACTGGGCTTTGCCGGCTGCTCTCAGGACAAGGGCGGGGCCTACCAAAAAGCGGTGAAGCTGTTTGCCGACGGCGACTACGAGGGGGCGGCCAACGCCTTTGAACGCCTGGGCGACTATTCCGAGTCCCCCACCTACGCGGCCTATTCCCGGGGCCTGGTCTTGTTTGAGCAGGGCAACTACGTCGAGGCCGAGCCCTATTTTGAGCAGTCCAAAAGCTTCATGTACGGCGCGCCCCGGTATGCCTATTGCCATGCCTATGCCCTGGAAGCCGCGGGCAGCTTTGCCGAGGCGGCGGAGCTGTTTGCCTCCCTCGCCGATTTTGAGGACGCCGCCCTCCACGCAAGCTACTGCCAGGCCCGGGCGGCGGAGGCGGCCAAAGACTATGAAACCGCCCTGTACGCCTATCAGCTGGCCGCCACCTACGGGGACGCCGCCGGAAGGCTGGACAACCTGCAAACCCAGGTGTACGCCTATGCGAAGCAGCTGAAAAGCGAAGGGCGGTTTGAGCAGGCCCTGAATTTGTTCGGCAAGCTGGGAGAGTATTTCGACAGCCCCGCCCAGGCCCGGGAATGCAAAGGGTTCTTCCGGGACCAGATGTACGCGGACGCGGAAGCCCTGGAGCGGGAAGGAAAGCTGGAGGAAGCCTACAACGCCTTTTTGGGGCTGAGCGGATACAGCGACGCGGAAGACAGGGCCCAGGCCCTGGCCCGGCGGCTGGGCATTCCCCAGGACGCGGATACGGAAGCGGAGTAAGGGGGGGACGGGGGACGGGGGACGCGCCCGGGGCGCTGCCCCTTGCATCCCTGCCAGGGCTTCGCCCTGGACCCCTTTATTCACCGCGCTGCGCGCAGTGAAAACAAAACTGAAGTGCAAACTGCGGCAAGCAGGCCCGGTTTATTTTTGTTCAAACAGCAGCCCCATCAGCTCCGTGCCCTCCATCAGCACCGGTTCCGCCAGCATTTCCCGCTCGCAAAACTTTCGCTTGGGCGCGGGCTTTCCCGCCGCAAGGGCAGCCTTGGCAATGCGGCTGTCGTAAATGGCGTAGGGCACGGGGCTGCCGTCGTGGGTGCGGGTGGTGAGCAGCGTGGGGTGGTCGCTTAAAAGCAGCAGCCGGAAATCTTCGCCGCTTTGGTTCAGCCCCGTTAGCAGCCGAGCCACCACGCGGTTTTCCACGTTTTGAATGGCCTCCAGCTTGGCGGCCAGGTTCCCCGCGTGGGCCATTTCGTCCGGGGCTTCCACGTGCACGGCGGCGAAATCCTCGCCCTCCTCAAGCAGGGCCCGGAGGGCCGCGTCGGCCTTGCCTTCGTAGTTGGTATCCAAATCGCCGTTGGCCCCGGGCACCCTGGGGGTTTTCAGGCCCGCCAGGCCGGCGATGCCCCATACCAGTGGCACCGCGCTGATGACGCTGCCCCCGTGGCCGTATTTCTCCGCAAAGGAAGGCAGGCTCACCGACGTGGCTGCGCCCCAGGGCCAGATCATGTTGGCGGGCAGCTTTCCCTCGGCCATCCGTCGCAGGTTGACGGGATGGGCCTTCAAAACTTCATGGCTTTTCAGCATCAGGCCGCGAATGTCCCCGCACATCTTTTGGGCGGCTTCATCCTGGGTATCCCGCTCCATGTGGGGCAAAAAGGGGCCGACGGGCTGCTCCAACACGTTGTGGGGCTCGGTCAGGCGCACAGCGGCCAGGTCCCGGGCCCCGGAGCGCATCACCCCAATATGCCGGAAGCTGTCCGTGACATGAATGGAAAGCCCGGCCGTTGCCATCATTTGCGCAAACTCCGGGTCCGCGATCAGATCGTTCATCAGGGTTTCGGCTTCCGCCCCATGGATATTGCCCCCATTGTGGCTGTGGATGACGATCTCCCCGCCCTCCTCCGACACCGCGCACAGGTTCACCCGGAAGCTGAGGCTGTTTTCCGGCAGCCCCACCCCCAGGCCCGCGGCCTCCAGCACGCTGCGGCCCGTGTAATAGTTTCGCGGGTCGTAGCCAAAAATGCTCAAAATGGCGGTATCGCTGCCGGCGGGCAGGCCCTTGGGCACGGTCAGTACGCGCCCGGCAAAGCAGCCCGCCGCCTTGTCAAACGCCGGCAGGGCCAGGGCCTCCAGGGGGGTTTTTCCGGCCAGCTGGGGCAAAAAAGCGTCCGCCATGCCGTCGCCGATGACCAACACATATTTCATCTGGAAACACGTCCTTCCTCCATGGGGTGCCGGGTGCGCAACAGGGCCAGTATGCCCGGAAACCCGGCGGAGTTCAATTCGATTCCTTGGGGAGCGGCCCAGGCGCGCCTTGGCCCGGTCGCTTCCGGCCCAGCGCCATCAGGCCCACGCCGTTGCCCATCAAAACGGGCAGGGTATACCGCACAAAAACCGCCGGAGCCGCCACCAGCACAACAATCAGGCACAGCATCCAGCCCATGGCGCAGCTCATGGCGCGATCCCGCCGGTACACGGCGGCCAGAAAGAGCAGCAGACAAAGCCAGCATTGAAACCCAATGCTAAACAGCAAATTCAGGACGGGGATGTATTGATAGGCATTTTCTCCCGTGGTCAGGCGGTTCAAAAAGTCCTTCAGCCAGGGAATTTTGCTGTCGAACTGAATGGGATCACCCAATTCCCCACAGCGCACCTGGTTGTTTTGCAGATAGCCAAACGGATCAATGCCGCCCGAGATGTCCGTGTGAGAACGAACCCCTCTTTTAATCCGTTCAATCGGCACGCCCAACACAATGTCGCCTGAGATGTCCGTGTGAGAACGGTCCAGCACGAACCAAAGCCCCCGGTTCAGTTCCAAGAAGGCCTCCAGGTAGGCCTTGGGATGCTTAAGCCCCGTCTGAAGCCAGGTTTCCGCGAACCCCCGCCAGCCGTTGTCATGGTCCACGTTGATGGCGCGCTTGGTATAATCCGCAAGCCATGGCCGGTAGCCTGTCAGCATTCTCGTTCCGCTATACCAGTGCAGCACATTTCGGAATTCATCGCTTTTGCGGTCCATTTCCAGCGCGGCGCGAATCATCTGCTGGGCGGGCAGGCTGGCCATATCGCGCCGGGTCACAAAGGAGGGCTTGGCCCCGGTCGCGGCGTTCAGCCCGGCGTTGGCAAGCAGGGTAAGGCCAAAGACCAGCCCAAGCAGCGCGGTTACGCGGCATTTCAGATGCCGGCGCTTCTCGATGGGATCGCGAACACGGAGGAATACCACAATGAAAAGCAGGAGCAAAAGAACCGAAAAAACGCCGTTATAGCGCCATAATCCCAGCAGAATGCCCGTGGCAAGGAAGGCCGCAATCCGCCCCCAGGAGCCCCAAAACGACTGCAGGTCGCTGAAAAGGGAAAAAAGCTGCACCATCAACATCAGGCAAAACGCCGCAAAAGGAATGTCCTTGGTGGTGGAAATGGCCATGAGGGGAAACACGGGAAACAGGGCAAAAAAGCCAAGCGCGACAAGGCAGCCGATCATGGTGGCGCCCATTTTGCGCATGGCGGAAATGGCATAGGCCATGGATGCGCTCACCAGCAGCAGCTGAAATCCGCAAAGAAAGGCAATGGAAAGCGTGGCGCCTCCGCCCAAAAACCCGGCCAGAACCAGGCAGCCCTTCAAAAGCAGAGTATAGAAAACAGGGTGCAGGGTGGAGTAGCTGTTGGCCACGCACTGCTGCATATGCGTCAGAATGTCATAGTTGGCCAGCCCGGGAAAATACGCCAACCAAACGGGCAGCCAGCACAGAAGGATCACAGCCCAGCAAAGCGCGAAAAATGAGCTTGTCCGGCGGCTTGTAAGCCAGTCCGGGTCCAGCCGTTTTTCCAGCCTGCTGTTTTGAAGCCTTTCCAGCCAGGCGTTTCCATGGCGAATCAAAAAGAGCAGCCAAAGCCCCGCGTACAGCGCCAGCCCCAAAAAGCGGAGCCCGCTCAAAAAAAGGGCGCTGGTTTCCAGCCGGAAGGCGCCGTACACCTGCAATTCCGCCCCCGCCACAAAAGTCGCCGCCAGCGCGGCCCCTGTCAGGCCCGCATAGCGCAGCTGGCGCGAAGAAGGCTTGGCCTCCAGCGCGGAGCGTGCCAAAAACCACGCGGAAACCGCCCCCACAAGGCCGACGGGCAGTTCCGCCCCGGTGGAAGGCGCGTCCGGAGAATAGAGGGCCAGGCCCAACCCGGCAAGGGCCGACAACACAAAAGAAGCGATCCCCTTTCGGCCGCCTCGGAATCGTTTCATCTGCGCGATCGCCGTCCTCATTTGCAAATTCCGTTCGATTATACCATAGGGGCCATGCAAACACAAATCACGCCCGGCTTTCCCTTGTGCTAACTTTTGGATTCTATGGTATACTATCCTGTGCAAACACGTGCAAGGAGAGCGCCCATGACAAGACGGATCGTACTCACCGGCGGCGGCACCGCAGGCCATGTAACCCCCCACCTCAGCCTGATTCCCAAGCTGAAGGCCCAGGGCTATGATATTCACTACATCGGGACGCAAACCGGCATCGAGCGGGAGATCATCGGCAAGCTGGACGGCGTCGCCTACCACGCCGTTCAAAGCGGAAAGCTGCGCCGCTATTTCAGCATCCAAAACTTCACCGACCCCTTCCGGGTCCTTTATGGAGCGCTGCAAAGCGTGCATCTGATGCGCACCTTAAAGCCCGACGTGTGCTTTTCCAAGGGCGGCTTCGTCAGCGTGCCCGTGGTGATCGGGGCCTTTTTGTGCCGGGTGCCCTCTGTGTGCCATGAAAGCGACCTGACCCCGGGCTTGGCCAACCGCATTTGCGCCAGGTTTGCCAGCCGGGTGGCCACCACCTTTCAGGAATGCGCCGACGCCCTGGGGCCCAAGGCCGTCATGACCGGCACCCCCATGCGCCCCGAATTGTTTGAGGGCAGCCGCGCCGCCGGGCTGGCCCTGGCCGGGTTTGACGGCCAAAAGCCCGTGCTGCTGATGACCGGGGGCAGCCTGGGGGCCCAAAGCGTGAACAAATGCCTGCGGGACGCCCTGCCCAGCCTGTTGCCCCATATGGATGTGCTGCACCTGTGCGGCAAGGGCAACCTGGCCCCTGCCCTGGACGGGACCCCGGGCTATTGCCAGAAAGAGTTTTTAAGCGCCGAGCTTCCCGACGCCCTGGCCGCGGCGGATATCGTGCTCAGCCGGGCGGGCAGCAATACCTTAAGCGAACTTTTGGCCCTGCACAAGCCCATGCTGCTGGTGCCCTATCCCCTGGGGGCCAGCCGGGGGGACCAGATTCAAAACGCGGAAAGCTACCGCCGCCGTGGCCTGGCCATGGTATTGCCCCAGGAGAAGATGACCGCCGCCACCCTGGCCGCCGAGCTTCTCTCCCTGCTGAAAGACCGGGACCGCCTGCTGAACGCCCTTCAGGACTACCCCGCCAAAGACGGCACCCAGGCGGTGCTCCAGCTGATTGAGGACGTGCAGGGGGAGCGGTGAGGATGGGG
>JAVBTE010000174.1:0-38404 GCA_031556335.1 Eubacteriales bacterium
AAGCTTTTCATAAATCTGCTTGGTAATGTCCTCAGCAATCTTCTGCCCATCCGCATAATAACGGGTGCACGCCTCGGTGGAAACGGTAAAGCCTTGGGGTACCGGTAGGCCGATATTGGTCATTTCCGCCAGGTTGGCGCCTTTGCCGCCCAGCAGATTCTTCATCTCGGCGTTTCCCTCTTTGAACAGATACACATACTTGGTCATGAGTTAGTTTTCCTCCTCATTCACTTTGTGCGGACAAATCACCGGCGGAATCCATCCCCAATGCTTATCCTTCCATCTAACTAATTGATTATACACGGTATCCCTAAAAATGACAATATGCTGGGTCGCGAAATAAAACATATCGTACCCATCCAACCCTCAAAACGCCGCCAAAACGGCGTATTCACAAGGGTTGGATGGGAAATGCGAAGCGCGCCCATATGCGTTTTTCTGTCCGGAGAAATCGATCCGCATTTTATTTTTACTTCAAATATTGCGTTTGAATGAACCCTGCCATGGAATCGGTCTTCACGTAGGACCAGTCCTTGAACACGCCCAGCACCTGGACCGACGCGCCGTTTTCAAGCTTGCCATCCCCCTGCTTCGCCGCGTTCTTTGATGGTTTTTGCAACAGGGAAACGGACTCGGCCGTGGTGGACACCGTCATGGTGGGAATGGCGGTGGGCGCGTCTCCCGGCATCACGCCGATTTGCAGGTATTTGCGAAGCATGTAGCCCTTTTCCCCTGCCACCTCCACCTTGGCCCAGGTTTTGGAAGGATAGGACAGCACCTTGACAATGACCCCATTGTAATACTGGCCAAAGGCCTTGGCGGCCTGGGACGGCTTGACGCGCATAAACAGCTGGTCGTCCTTGCCCGTATTGTTGACGATGCCGATGGTTTCCCCCAGCATTTTGGATTTGCCCGCCTTGATGAAACCCGTGGTTCCGTCCACGGAAACGTGCCACCATTTGTCGTTGATGCCAAGAATCTGCACGATTTTGCCAAACCCAAACGTGCCGACGCTTTCCGCCTCGCTGTCCGGCGCGGCGTACACATCCCAGGAGGCCGTGGTGGAAACAAACATGGGCGTGGCGGTTTTCACCTTGTCCGCCTTGTCCCCAAAGGCCAGAAACTTCGTTTTCATGTATCCCGTCAGGGTTCCCGCGCCGGAACCAACAGAAACCTTGCTCCAGGTTTTCGAGGTTTCTTCCAAAACCGTTACCTGCACCCCGTTGTAGTACCTGCCGATGGACTTGGCGCCATCCTTGGCCTCTTCCCGCAGATTCAGCCTGTCCGTGGCCTTGGGGTTTTTCACCACGGCGGCATCGGACACGGCGGCGGTTTCCGCTTCCTCCGCAAACGCGCAGGCAGCCGGGAGCGCTGCCGCCAGAACCAGCAGGCAAAGAACCGCCAGACATTTGCGAACCCGATCAAAACGCGGCTGGGAATGAATCATAAGAAACCTCCTTCGCTTCAGAAAACAAAATCGTATCCACAATCAAATAACGATGGCATTTCATCATTTCTTCCATGTCACCGTCCGTGTTTCATTTTACACCCTTTTGGGCATTCTTGACAGGGGAAACCGTCCAGTATAAAATAATGGGAAGAATTAAGGAAGTGAACGCATGGCGATTCCGTACAGCCGCTATATCTTCGGTCATATTCCCTGGTATAGCTTTTTGATCGTGCTGGGAATTCTGCTGGCCTTTTTTCTGGGTTCCAAAGAGGAAAAACGCCTGGGCCTGCCCCAGGATACCATGATCGACGTTACCCTGGTGGCGGTGCCCTGCGGCATTGTCGGCTCCCGTCTGTATTTTGTGCTGATGTCCCTGCCCCGGTTTCTGGCCCACCCGGTTTCCATCCTCTATATTTGGGAAGGCGGCGTGGCCATTTACGGCGCGGTGATCGGCGGGGCCGTCGGCGTGTACGTGTATTGTCGCAAAAAGAAGTTGCCTTTTTTGAAAATCGTGGACATGGTGGTCCCCGGGCTGCTGCTGGCCCAGGCCATTGGCCGCTGGGGCAATTATTTCAACATGGAGGCCTATGGCCCGGCCATTGGGGACGCCCGCCTGCAGTTCTTCCCGGTGGGGGTTTTGATTCTGGAAAGCGGCGCGCCGGTGTGGCATATGGCCACCTTCTTTTATGAATCCTTGTGGGCTTTTTTCGGTTTCCTGGCCCTGATGCTTCTTCGCAAGGGCCAAAAGCGCGACGGCAACCTGTTTTTCTGGTATTTGCTGCTCTATGGCAGCGGCCGCTTCATAATCGAGCAACTTCGCACGGACAGCCTGTACCTGGGAGGCATTCGGGTGTCCCAATACCTCAGCCTGATTCTGTGCGCCCTGGCGGCGGGGGCGCTTTTGTGGCGGGCGGCGAAGGGCCGGCCCGGCCGGGCCGCCTGGGCCCTGGGAATCACCGCCCTTTCCCTGGCCCGATGGTTTTTGCTTTTGAGCGGGGCCTACATCGCCTGCCCTGTGGCGCTTTTGGGGCTTGGCGCATTTTTGCTGCTGAAGGATGGGCTGCCAAGAGAAAACCGCTCCCCAACAGCGCTTTGGCAGGGCGGAACGCTGCTGGCCCTGTGCCTGCTGGACGGACTGAGCGCGCTGCTGCTTCCCCCCGCCGGGCTGGGCCATGCCCTCCACGTGCTTTGTTGCAGCGTCACCCTGCCCTGCTATGTGCTCTGGTTCCAACGAAGGCTGCCCACCGGGGCCGAAACAGGCGAACCGGCGAAGCCCCTGGCGGAAAAGCCCGCTGGTGAATAAGGAGGTTCCCCCATGCCCATTGGCGCACAAAAGAACCGGCTGTATGGCGCTGCCCTGGCTGTTATGGGCAGGCGCTGCCCCTTTGGGGAGGTGTCTTGCAGCCAGAACGGTTTGCCCGAAGCGCCCGCGCTTCTTCGCATCTTCCAACGCCGCCACGTGGTGGGCGCGTCTGTGCAGGTGTTTCGCCAGGGCAAGCTTGCCGAGGGCTACGTGGCGGGCCAGGCAAGGCTTCGGCCAAGCCCTGTTCCCGTTGGCCCGGGCACCCTTTTTCGCACCGCCTCGGTGGCCAAGCTGGCTGCGGCGACCCTTGTGTTCCGGCTGCAAACCCTTGGCATGCTGGATGTGAACACCGATATTTCCGATTTTCTGGGCTATGCCGTACGCAATCCCCGGCATGCCGGTTCCCCCATAACCCTCGCCATGCTGCTGTCCCACACTTCGTCCATCCTGGACTCCCCCGCCTATTTCGCCGCCCTGCAAAGCGGCGCGCCCCTCCGCCAGCTGCTTGCGGACCCCGCCGCCTTTTCCGGCGACGCGCCCGGGGAGCGGTTCCGGTACAGCAACCTGGCCGCCGGGGCCATTGGCTGCCTTTTGGAAGGGCGGTTTGGCCGCTCCTTGGAACTGCTGGCCCAGGAATATCTGTTTGCCCCCCTGGGGATCGTCGCCACCTTTGACCTCACCGCGCTGGACGTTGCCCAGGTGGCGGAAAGCTACCGGGTGTTTCCCCCCAACAAGGCCCCTTCCTTTGACCCCCTCCTCCGGCTTCAAACCGCCGCGCCCCTCACCCAGCCGGACCCGGAGCGGCGCTATCTGCTGGCCTCGGGGAACCTGTACATCACCGCCGAAGGCATGGCCCGGCTGGCGCTGCCCTTGTCCTCCCCGGATGCCGGAACGGAGCCCGCCGGTTTTCTGGACGCCCGCAGCCTTCACCAAATGAAAACCCCGCTGGGCCAGTGGCCCGAGGAAGCAGTTCCCATGAGGCACGGCATGGGCCTTTTAACGCTGGACGACCGCCAGGTTTCCAGCCGGGCGCTGTACGGACACCAGGGCTTTGCCTACGGCGCGGTGAACGGCGTGTTTTTCGATGAAAAAGGCAATGGCTTTGTCTCCCTAAACAGCGGGGCCAGCGAGCAGCGGCTAGGCCACATCTCAAGTCTCAACCTGGATTTGATCCAGCTGTTTTTGCCCTGATTTTTACCAAAGAGGCATGCGTATGAAAGACATCATCACGGCGGTTCGGGAAGAAAAAACCGGGGTTCAGGTGACCATTGGAGACGAAGAACGCTTCTGGCTCTCTTTTTCCGCGTTCCGGGAGCGCCCTTTGGCCCCTGGCATGGAGCTCGACCTGGACGAGTTTCGGGAATGGCTGCTGGCCCGGCAATACCCAGAAGCGCTGAACAAGGCCGTTTCGTTTCTGGCCACCCGGGCCCGCAGCGAAAAGGAAGTGCGGGAAAAGCTGGAAAGCCGAAAATATATGGACCACACCATCGATTTGGTGCTGTACAAGCTTTCAAAAGAGCGAATCGTGGACGACGAAGCCTTTGCCCTGGACTGGGCCCAGGCCCGGGCCCACCGGCAGCTGGGCAAGGACCGCATTTTGATGGAGCTTCGGCAAAAGGGCGTTCCCCGGGCCATGGCGGAGCGGGCCGTAGCCTCCCTGGACGCGGAGGAGGCGGACCGGCAGGCCGCGCAGCTGGCCCTAAAGCTGCTTCGCCGCCAGTCCGGCGAGGAGGACCCCCGCAAAGCCATGCAAAAGGTGATGGCGGGCATGTGCCGCCGGGGCTTTTCCTACGGGGATGCCTCCGCCGCTGTGGAGGCGGCCCTTTCGGAATTGCGCGAAGACCCCGAAGCGTAACAAATGACGACCTCCGGGCCTTTGGCCGGGAAAGGAGCATCCCTATGAAAAACCGAAAGCGGAATATTTTCCTTGTGGCAGGTTGCGCCCTTGTTTTGCTTCTGATCGGCGCTTTCCTGGACCTGCCCATTTCCCTGGCGCTTTTTCGCCCGTACAGCGGCTTCGGCCGGTTCTTCGCCGTTTTCGGGGAACTGCCCCTGTTTTTCGTTGCCTGCCTCAGCAGCGCCATGTTCCTGGTGAACCGCAACCGGTTCGTTGGGTGGCAAAACCTGCTTTCCCTGGCGGGCTTTGGCCTTCTGATGCTGCTGGCCGCCTATTTGGGAGTGTCCCTGGCGCTGGGTCGCCTTGGCGGCGTTTCGCTATTGCCCTGGGGCCTTATGGCGGTGGTGGCCCTTTGCGGCCTGTCACTGCTTTTGGCCCGGGCCTTCGGCGTCTCTCCGGAGGCCCGCCGGGCGGCGGCCATTGGGTTTTTGCTGGTGCTGATGGCGCTTTTCGGCATCAACCTGCTCAAATTGCTTTGGGGCCGTCTGCGCTTTCGGGAAATGAGCGACCCGGCCCTCCAGTTTACGGCCTGGTATGTGCTCAAACCCTTTGCCCGCAGCGACGCCACCATGTCCTTTCCCTCGGGCCACAGCGCCAACGCCGCGACCATTCTGTGGATCACCCTGCTGCCCACCTTTTTCCCAAAGGCCCGGGGGAAGGAATGGCTGCTATGGGGCGTCGCCATTGCTTGGACCGGGATGGTGATGCTGAGCCGCATCATTGTGGGCGCTCATTTCCTCTCGGACGTCACTGCGGGCGCGGCCTATACCACGCTTTTGTTCCTCGGCCTTTCCGGGGCGTTTTTGCGCCCGGGGAAAGAGGCGCTGTAAACAACCAAAAAGCGGCCCCCGGGCCGCTTCAGGATGTTGACCAAGTCCGTTTAGGGGCTGCCGCCCCTAAACCCCGCCCAGGGCTTTGCCCTGGACCCTTGATTTGACCGCGTTTCACGCGGTCAAAAATAGCACCAAAAAGAGCATCTTAAAATCTGGGCCTTTTTCAGCAGGCCGCTTTTTGATGAACGCTTATCCCCCGTAGGTCTCCCGGATGGTGAAGCTGATGCCCCACACGTAATAGGTCACGATCAGCTCCCGCACGGCGTGGCTGGTTTTGGGGGCCAGAATGGTGGCCGTAATGTCCCCTTCGGACTTGGGCCCCAAGGAGTGCAGCGTGTCCTCCCCCAATTGCAGCACATCGGTGGTTTCCGGCACCACCTGCACCTCGATCATATCAATGGGCACCAGGCACTGGTTGCTGATGCGAAGGGTGTAGGTAATGAACACATAGTCCTCCGCCTCGCCAATGTTTTGGGCGTTGAACAGGGTGCCCCGGAAGCTTTCCTCCTCCACGGAGGCTTTGATCCGCTCAAACTCCGTCCGCATGTCCGCCGCCTGCGCGCCTTCGGCTTTGAAGGCGGCAATGGTCACGCTGGCGGTCAAAAACAAATACCCGGTCAAAAGCAAGGTGAACACCAGCAAAATGACCATAAAAATGGCAACCAACCGCAATACGCGCACGAGCTTTTCCTCCAGTGGCATTTCCGTTTCGGCCTTGTCGCTTTGTATTGTGCCACAATGGCCGGGGGTTCATCAGCACTATCTGGACAGGCGGGTGACGATCTCTTCCAACCCGGCCAGGCCGTTGTGAAAGCCGTTGCCGTTGTCCAGCACCCGGTCGGCGATGCCCCGGTAAATGGGCATGCGCTCGTTATAAATCCGCTCAATTTCTTCCCGGCCCTTTTGCGCCAGCAGGGGCCTTTTTTCTGCGCGAATGTCGATCATAATGTCGTCAATGGGGCGGTCAATCAGCACGATATAGCCATGGTCCTTCATCATCCGGCGGTTTTCCTCGCGCAGGGACACGCCGCCGCCGGTGGAAATAATGCCCGGGGTGGCGTTGATCAACTCCTGCAAAAGTCGGGTTTCCCCGTCGCGAAAAGCTTGCTCGCCATAGGTTTCATAAATTTGGGCCGTGTTCATCCCGGTGCGCTCCGTCAAATATGCGTCGGTGTCCAGGTAGGGCAATTGCAGCTTTGCCGCCACACGACGCCCCAGCGCGCTTTTTCCGCTTCCCGGCATACCGACCAGAAAGATGTGACGATCCATCTTTGGTTCCTCCTTTGTGCCATCCAAACCAATGGCTGATCATTATGCTTCGATCTTAGGGGGCTCGGGCCGCGAGGCTTTCTCGCCTGCCTGCAGCGTAAACTGGAATGCGGCTCCTTCATCGCCAGGGAGCAGACGGATGGTTTGCCCGTGCATATCCATGATCTGCTTACAAATGCTGAGGCCGAGACCCGTGCCCTTTCCCGAGGTATGCGCTTTGTCCGCCTTGTAAAATCGTTCAAACACATGGGGCCGGTCCGCTTCCAGAATCGGCGGTCCATCGTTCTCAACGGTAACGGTAACCTTATCATGCACTATGTTCGTACAAATTGTCAAGCCGCCGCCCTCTGCGGCGAACTTCACCGCGTTGTCCACCAGGTTGTGCACCACCTGGGCGATCCTGTCCTGGTCCGCCAGCACAATGCACGGCTCTGTCTGAAACTCCAGGCGAAGGTTCAGCCGCTTCGCTTCGATGTCGCTCATCCGACCGATCAAAACCCTCCGGATGGTTTCGTTGATATCGTAGTTCGTCAGGGCCAGCTTGTCCACGCCCTTGTCCATCCGGCTCAGCTGCAAAAGATCCGCGATCAGCTTTTTCAGCCGGTTGGTTTCATCCCCCACAATTTGCAGGTACTTTTTCCGCTCCTCCGGGGGAATGGTACCGTCCAGCATGCCCTCCACAAAGCCGTGGATGCTGGTGACCGGGGAGCGCAGCTCGTGGCTGACATTGGCCACAAATTCCCGGCGGCTTTCCTCCACCTGCTGAAGCTTTTCCGCCATCACGTTGAACGCGCCCGCCAGCTGCCGAACCTCGTCCACCCCCGTCACCTCGGCCCGCTGGCTGAACTTGCCCCGGCTCATGCCCTCGGCGGCCCGGGTGATGACCGTCAGCGGCTTGACCACGGCCCGGGTGTAAAACACTGCGCTTAAAAGCGCCAAGAGCGTCGCCAGGGAAAAGCCGAAGAAAATCTGCACCACAATGCCCTTGTACTCCGCCTCCACCAGCTGCGCGCCGGTGTGGATGAACACCGCCCCCAGCACGGTGTCGTTTTGCACCCAGGGAACCGCCACGGTAAAAATGGTGCCCTTGGCGGCATTGACGATTTTGCCCCGAACCTCCTTCCCGCTGAGCACCTCCCGCAGCGCGTCGGTCACGTCTGCCGAGGACAGGGATTCCACCGTGTCCGGATGGTTTTGCATGGCGGACATCATGTTGTCCATCACCCGGCCGTTTCGGTCCACAATCAGGATATACGCTCCATAGTCCTGGTACACCGACTGGGCCTTCCATTGCAAATAGCCCATGGTGGGGGTGTCAATGTTGAGGTAATTGGTCAGGGTGTTGTCGTCCACGCGGCTGGCAAGAAAGGCGATCTCCCGCGCCTGCACCAGCAGGTTTTCCATGCGGTAGTCCACCATGTTATTGCGGATGGCCACAATGGAAAACGCCGCGCCGATGAACACCACCGCCACGATGACCACCATAAAAATGGCCAAAAGCCTCGCGAACAAACTTTGAAACAAAGGGCGCCTCCTGTTATGCCTTGTACTCGAACTTATAGCCCACGCGCCAAACGGTGTGAATTTCCCAGCCGTGCTGCTCGCAGCCCAAAAGCTTCTCCCGCAGGCGTTTGATGTGCACATCCACCGTGCGGCTGTCCCCGAAAAAATCAAACCCCCACACCCGCTCCAAAAGCTGTTCCCGGGTAAACACCATGTTGGGATGGGAGGCCAGGTAATAGAGCACTTCCAGCTCCTTGGGGGGCATTTCCACCTGCTTGCCCTCGTAGGTCACCTCGTAGCGGGCTAGGCTCACCGTCAGCTGCGGAAAGGCAAGGGTATCGTCGGTTTCTGCGGGCCCGCCCTCCGCCGGGCTCCGGCGCAGCACCGCCTTCACCCGCGCCACCAGCTCCTTGTTTTCAAAGGGTTTGGTAATGTAATCATCCGCCCCCAGCTCCAGGCCCAGCACCTTATCGAAGGTTTCGTCCTTGGCGGTCAGCATGATCACCGGCACTTTGCTCAGCTTGCGCATTTCCCGAAGCACTTCAAGGCCATCCATCCCCGGCAGCATAATGTCCAGCAGCACCAGGGCGGGCTGCTGCCGTTTGAAGGCAGCCAGGCCCTCGTCCCCCCGGGCGGCCTCGGTCACGTCAAAGCCTTCCTTCTCCAGATACAGCCGCACCAAATGGCTGATGTTCACATCATCGTCGATCAGCAAAATCCGTTGTTTCTCGGCCATTCCGCAGCCTCCTTATTTCAGCTTCACCACCGTAACGCCCTGCTCCCCTTCGCCGTATACGCCGTCCCGGTAGGTTTTCACATGCATGTGGCCCTTCAAATGCCGCTGGATGCCCATGCGCAAAACCCCTGTGCCCTTGCCGTGAATGACGCTTACCTCCTGCAGCCCGGCCATGGTGGCCTCGTCCAGATAGGTGTCCACCGCCGCCAGGGCCTCGTCCAGCGCCATGCCCCGCACATCCGTCTCCAGAAGAACGGTCCGGCTCATGGCCCCGGTCTTGGTCAGCACCCGGCTGGCCTTTTCCTTGGGCGGCTCCACCACCCGCAGCTGGGAAATGTGGGCTTTCAGCTTCATGATGCCCGCTTGAATCTGCACCTCGCCCTTGCCGTCCGGAGGGGACAGCACCGTGCCCCTGGTTTTCAGGTGCACGATCTCCACGTTCTCCCCCGCCCGCAGGGTTTTGGGGGCCGTAAAGGCGGTTCCGCTGGGCTTGATCAGCCCTTCCGAAAGCGCGTCGATGCCTTGTTCCATCCGCTTTTTCAGCTGCTGCACCTCGTGTTCCGGGGTCAGTGCCTGCTTGCGCAGGGCTTTCAGCTCGCTGATGATGCCGTCCGCCTCCCGCCGGGCGTTTTCCAAAATCCGCCGGCCCTCGTCCTTGGCCTTTTGCGTGCTGGTTTGCCGCTTCTCCTCCATCTCCCGGCGAAGCTTCTCCGCCTCGTCCCGCATGCGCACGGTTTCCTTGCGAAGCTCCTCCGCCATTTGCCGCTCCCGCTCCGCAATCTGCCGGTGGTAGTCCGCGTTGGCAATGACGTCCTCAAACCGGATGTCGTCCTTTGAAAGAAGGGTTTTGGCCTCGACGATCAACTCCTCGGGCAGGCCCAGCTTGCGGGAGATTTCAAAGGCGTTGCTTTTGCCGGGAATGCCGATGGACAGGCGGTAGGTAGGCCGGAGGGATTCGATGTCAAACTCCACGCTGGCGTTTTCCACCCCCACCGTGCTGAGGGCAAAGGCTTTCAGCTCGGAATAGTGGGTGGTGGCCATGGTGCGCACCTTCCGCCCCAGCAGGTTGGAAAGAATGCTTTGGGCCAGGGCCGCGCCCTCCGTCGGGTCGGTACCCGCGCCCAGCTCGTCAAAAAGCGCCAGGTCCCGGTCTGTGACGTTCTCCATGATGTCCACAATGTTCTTCATATGGGAGGAAAAGGTGGACAGGGACTGCTCGATGGACTGCTCGTCGCCGATGTCCGCAAACACCTGCTCAAACACGGCAAGCTCGGTGCCCAGCTGGGCGGGCACGTGCAGCCCCGCCTGGGCCATCAGCGTCAACAGGCCCACGGTTTTCAGGGTGACCGTCTTGCCGCCGGTGTTGGGGCCGGTAATGATGAGGGTGGTAAAATCCTCCCCCAGCCACAAATCGCTTGGCACCACCTTGTCCGGGTCGATGAGGGGATGCCTGCCCCGGACGATTTTCACATAGCCCCGCTGGTTCATTTTGGGCATGGCGGCGCTCATCTCCCGGGCCAAAAGGCCCTTGGAAAAGGCAAAATCCAGGTGGTTCAAAATCTCGATGTTCGCGTGAAGCTCGTCCGCGTGGGGGGCCAGCTGGTCGGACAGGGCCTGCAAAATGCGGGCGATCTCCACCTGCTCCTTGGCGTGTAGCTGCTTTAAATCGTTGCCCAGCTCCACCACCACCATGGGCTCGACGAACAATGTGGCTCCGCTGGCGCTTTGGTCGTGCACCAGCCCCGGCACGTTGGCCCGGCATTCCTGCTTCACCGGGATGCAATAGCGGTCGCCCCGCATGGTGATGATGGAATCTTGCAAATTCTTGGCGAAGGTGGCGCTGCGGATCATGCTGTTCAGCTTTTCCCGCATCTTTTCGTTGGCCCCGCGAATTTGCCGCCGAATTTGGTACAGCTCGGTGGAGGCCCGGTCGGCGATCTCCTCCTCGCTTAAAATGGCATTGGTAATCTCGTTCTCCACCGCGGGAAGCGCGGTGAGCCGGCTGGCCAGCCCCATCAAAATGGGGGTGTCCTGCCGGTCTTTGATCAGGGCTGCCCGGGCCGAGCGGGCCGCCCGCAGGCACCCCGCCACATCGAGTAACGCCCGGGGGCTGAGGGAGGCGCCCTTCTTGGCCAGGGACAGCTGTTCCCGCACGTCTCCAAAGGCCACCAAAGGCTGGCCGCCCAAATATTGCAGCAGCACCACGGCCTCTTCGGTTTCCTCCAGGGCCCGGCGCACCTCGGCAAACTCGTGGTAGGGCCGTAGCTCCCGGCACTTTTCCGCGCCCATTTCGGTCACGGCAAGGCCCGCCAGGCGTTCCCTGATCTTGGTAAATTCCAACACCCGCAATGCTCGATCCTGTTCCATGGAATCCTCACATTCACTTTGTTATGCCATGGGGGCACGGGACGGAACCCGTCGCTACTCCACGCCCCGCAGCAGGTGCCCCGTGGTGACGGGACCCAAAGGCTCCGGCGGGGTTTCTCCCCGAAGCAGCGCCCCAAATTCCCCCACAAGCCGCAGCTGTTCCTCCGGCGGCTCATTGGTAAAGCTCAGCAACATCCCCGCCCCAAGGGCCTTGCGCTTGTCCTCCTGCTTGCGCAGGTCCGCAGGCAAGGCGTTGTACACGTTTACCACACAGCCCTCCGGCAGACGCGTCCGGCCCAGGGGAAAGCGGTATCCCTTCCGGTCCGTCAGCGCCGGGTCCTCCGCGCCGCAAGCCATGTGCCCCCGGCACAGGGCGCAGGTTTCCCGGCCCTCCCGAAGCCCCAGGGCCACCCGATGTGGGCAATGGCCCAAAAGCATCAGCCGCTCCCGCCCATATACGCCAAGAAGGCGGGGCAGGTTTGCGGGAAGCATGTCCCAAATTTCGGAAAAGCTCCATTCCGGCCAAAGGG
Source organism: Eubacteriales bacterium (assembly GCA_031556335.1). GTDB lineage: Bacteria > Bacillota > Clostridia > Christensenellales > Aristaeellaceae > Limiplasma. Next base: position 11,889 of record JAVBTE010000174.1, read on the forward strand.
TAAAAAATGCCGGGGAGGCCTTGGAAAGCTCCTCCAGGGCCGGGCGGTTGGTGACAGGCACCCCTTTGCCCAGGGCCACGGGCACCGGGAAATCCGCTCCCAGCTGCCCCACGCTGCCCACCGCCACCCCTTGCACCTTGCCGCTGTGGGCCCGAACCGCCGCCACAATTTCCTCCAGGGCCTGGCCGCCGGTTTGGGGCGGCAGTTGCAACCACACGCCCGGGGGCAAGGCTTCCAGGCTTTTCTCCAGGGGTTCTTTCCGCCAATCGACAGGCTCGTACAAAAGCAACGTGGCCCCGGCCTTCCCCAGTGGCCCGGCCATGCCCCCGTCCCGAAAATGAACCGCCAGGGTGTTTTGCCACCGGGCATCCAGGGCGTCCGCCGCCGGACCCTCGGTTTTCCAGGTGGCGCAGGGCTTTGCCCCTTCCAGTGCCGCTTCTTTTTCAGGCCCGAAGAAGGCCGCCGCCCTGGACCGGGCCAGCTTTTCAAGCCCCTCCCGCCGCACGGCGTTTACCGCCCCCAAAGGCAGGAATAGCCCTTGCTCCATCTCAATGGAAATGCTTTCATCCGTCGGGGTAAAAAAAGGCGTGTCCCCCAGCTTTTGAAGCTGCCTGCGGATTTCCTCCTCCGTCACAGCCCGGGTTTTGGCGGGCTGCGCCACGTCCCCTTCCACGGTGACGGTTTGGCTGCCGTCCGACAATGCCAACCGAAAGGGTTTCCCCTGGGCAAGGTTGGCGGTCAGGGTGACGGCAATGGGCTTTTCCCGCAGCCCTCTGGCCCATTCCAGCTGCCCCACATCCGCCAGGCGCACCGCTTCGTCCCCTGCCGCCGCGCCAGCGTCCCCGCGCAAGCGCAGGATGGCCTCCTCCCCCGCCTCCCGGTCTTTGCCGGAATAGCGAAGGTCTGTCTCCGTCTTTCCCCGCAGCTGGAGGCTGTCGCCATCCCGCAGGCTTCGGGTCAAGCGCAAGGTGGCCAGGCCGTTTTTGATCCGCACCACCTGACCCAGGGGCACGCCGCCGTGGCCTGCGTGTCCGGTTTCGCAAAGGGCAGCGTCCTGGGCGTCAAAGGCATGCCCCTTTGTGAACCCGCCCCGGTGAAAGGCCTGCATCAGCCATTCCCGCTCCTTCGCGTCCCCGGGCGCGAACCGGCCCGACCCGATCTCCTCCAGGGCCCGGCGGTAACTGTCAGTCACCACCGCCACATACTCGGGCCTTTTCAGCCGGCCCTCAATCTTCAAGGCCCGCACCCCGGCCTGCCACAAATCGGCCAGCTGATCCCGCAGGTACAGGTCCCGCAAGGACAGCAGCGCGCCGCTGCGCCCTTCCATCCGCAAATCCTGCCGACAGGGCTGGGCGCACCGCCCCCGGTTGCCGCTGCGGCCCCCCGCCATGGAGGACATCAGGCATTGCCCGCTGACCCCGGAGCAAAGCGCGCCATGGACAAAAACCTCTGTTTCCACTCCGGTTTCCGCCACCCGGGCAATTTCCGAAAGGGGGCATTCCCGGGCCAGCACCGCCCGCTCCATGCCAAGCCGCCGCGCCCACCGCGCGCCCTGGGCATTGTGGATACCCATCTGGGTGCTGGCATGCAGGGCCAGGGTGGGAAAATGCCTCCGGGCAAGGGCCGCCACCCCCACGTCCTGCACGATCACCGCGTCGGCCCGGGCCATGGCAATAGTTTCCAGGGCCTTTTCCACCTCCGGCAGCTCCCGCTCCTTCACAAGGGTGTTCATGGTTACATAGACACGCACGTGATAGGTATGGGCGTATTCAACGGCCCGCGCCAGCCCTTCGCCGTCAAAATTGACCGCGGCGGCCCTGGCCCCGAAGGAGCGAAACCCCAAATACACGGCGTCCGCCCCTGCGCGCACAGCAGCCTGGAGCGCCGTCTCATCTCCCGCGGGCGCCAATAACTCGGGTTTTTCGTGTAACATCCTCATACAAACATTATATGCCTTTTCAGGTTACGTTTTCAGTCACATTCCATTAAAAAATCACAACAAATAAAAAAAGCGCAACGCAAGGTACCACCTTTTGCGCCACGCTTCCAAATTTTACATGCGGTCGAAGGGATATACCTGTCCGTTTGTTTCGACGCGAATGCTTTTGATCACCTGATCTTCCACGGGCCTGTCGTTGGCTCCGGTTTTCTTGCTCACAATGCTGTCGGCGTTCTCCATGCCCTCCAGCACCTTGCCAAAAGCGGCGTAGGAGCCGTCCAGGTGGGGGCTGTCGCTGACCATCACAAAAAACTGAGAGCCGGCGGAGTCGTTCATCATGCTGCGGGCCATGCTCAGCACGCCATAGCCGTGCTTGATGGGATTGGCCACGCCATTTTTCACAAACTCGCCCTTGATGCAATAGCCGGGGCCGCCGGTGCCCGTACCCTTGGGGCATCCCCCTTGGATCATAAAGCCGGGAATGCAGCGGTGGAAGATGAGCCCGTCATAGAAGCCGCTGTTGGCCAACGCAATGAAGTTACCCACGGACTGGGGCGCCACATCCGGGTACAGTTCCCCCTTCATCACACCACCGTCCTGCATTTGGATTTCAAACGTTGGATTCGCCATTTCATCGCTTCCTTTTTTTACAGTTCTCGTTTCACTTTGCCTTTTACACCGGCATATTATACCAAAAAAACAGAACTTTGCAAGCAAGAATCCTCCGCGCTTTTTGTGCATCTCTTCACGAAAGCCCGGTTTCCAAAAATTATATATTTTTCCATTTTTAGGTAACCACTTTTGTAACCCTTTATGGCTATAATGGATATGGTATGTTTCCGCCCTTATTCCGCCTTTTTCCGCCGCGTTTAATCGAACGAAATGAGGTGCCCACCCTTGAGGAAAAAATGGATCGCGCTGAGCCTTTCTCTGCTGCTTGCGGCCCAGGGAACCGCCGCCTTTGCGGAGGCTTCCCGCTTGCTTGGAGACATTTGGGGAGCCAACCCGCAAAAAGCCGGGGCGTCTTTATTCGGTTATTACCTTCTGTCGGAGGACGGCCTGGGCGGCAACCCGGATGCGATTGAGTCGCTGACCATGGAAAGCGCCCTGGACGGCAGCACAACCTATGTGATCCATTTGAAGAAAGACCTTGCGTACAGCGATGGTTCCCCCATCAGGGCGGCGGATTATGTCTTTGCCGCGCTGCTGGGCGTCTCTCCCGCGCTGGACGGCCTGGACCTTTCCGCAAAAAGCGCCCCGGGCCGGTACGCCGGCGCGGCGGAGTACCGCGAAGGAAAGCCTTTCGCGGGGGTGCGGCTGCTTTCGGAGTACCAATTTTCCCTCACCCTGCCCGCTGACCGCCCGGACCCCGAGGACCTGGGGCCGATCAACCTGATTCCCTACCCCGTGCAGGCAGTGGCCCCGGGCCGCGAAGTGCGGGACGATGGCCAGGGCGCATATCTTTCCAAGGCCCTGACCGCCGATTTGCTTCAGGAAACGCTGCTGAACCCAGAAACCGGTTATTTGATCAATCCTTCCGTCGCCAGCGGCGACTTCCGCGTGGCGGCCTTTGACGCGGCCACCGGACAGATTCGCCTGGAGCCGAACCCCTACCATAAGCGGGAACTGGCCGCCCTCACAGAGTTTGGCGATCCGCCCGTGCCCCTCAGTTCTGGCGGCGAGGACGGCGGCACGCCGCCAGAAGCCCCGCCCCCCGCCCCCGACAGGCCTGCGGCAACGGCAGTCGCAGTCGAGCCCCAAACAGAGCCCGCCGAACACACCACCGAACCCACCGCCCACCCCACGGCCACCCCCGTGCCCATCTACACCTCCGAGCCTGTGTCCACCCCGCTGCCCACGGAAGCGACAGAAGTGGATGAGGCCACGGCAACGCCCACGGACGAGCCCACTTTGTCCCCCGAACCCACCGCCCAGCCGTCGGCCCAGAGCATTTCCATTCTGCCACAGGTGAAAAAAATCGGGGAAGGTAAGTATGTTCTGATTTTGACGGCCGAGCTGAACGGCTTTGAGGGCCAGGCCCCCACCCTTCAATGGCAATGTGACGACGGCGATGGCTGGAAAGACCTGGAGGGCGCCACAGGCTTGGAGTTTCAAGTGGACGTAACGCCGGAGAACATGAATTACCAGTGGCGGGCGCGTGCCATCATGCCGGAATAAGCGCTTCGCTTCCATACTGGAATATCATCCAACAGGGCGCCCTGCGCAATTCGCGCAGGGCGCCCTGTTTTTTTGTCAACCCTACTGTTTTTTTCTTTGACCGCGCAAAGCGCGGTCAAAGAAAGGGTTCAGGGCAGCGCCCGCCGGGGTTTTAGGGGCGGCAGCCCCTAAAGGGCCTTTTTCAGCAGGCTGGTGGCGAGTATGGGTTTCACCTCTGCTCGTCTCCGTCCCCGTTCCCCTTACACCGCCTGGGCGATGCCTTCAAAAATCAGCTTGCCCACCACCGAGCCGCCGTCCAGGATGCCGATGCTCTTGTCGCCGTAGTAAGCGGCGCGGCCATGCACGGAACGCATCTGCTTGGTGCTTTCCGAGCCCTCGGCGGCAGCCTTGGCCGCTTTCTGGAAGCGGGCGCTGCTGTCCTCGCCGGCGGTTTCTTTCAGGGCGTCCAGAGCCGGGCACAGGGCGTCCAGAATGGTCTTTTCGCCGCGCTTGGAGCCGGCCTTTTCCATGATCAGGTTCACGCCCGCGTCCATGGCCGCCACCATTTCGTCGGCAGTGACGGTTTCCTTGCCCTTCAAGGCTTTGGCAATACCCATCAGCGCAAAGGACAGAATGGTTCCCAGGGAAGAGGGAGACGCCTCGTTGAACACCTTGCTGGCCTTCATAAACAGCCGCCCCAAATCCGTCTCGTCCGGCTGGGCGATATAGTCGGTCACAGCCTTAAAGCCGGTATCCATGGAAATTCCCAGGTCCCCGTCTCCGTTTTGCGCGTCCAGCTGAATGAGGTACTCCCGGTTTTCGGTCATTTTCCGGCTGATGGCGGCAAAGGCCTTTCCAATGGTTTGAATATCGATCACGGCTCTTTCTCCTTATTTGTTGGCGTTGGTATAAAAGGGGCTGGCGGCGGGGGCGCGGAGGTATTCCTTCAGTTCCGCGTTCAGCTTCATGAAGGTGACGGACAGGCCGGCCATCTCCATGGAAGTGGCGAACTCGCCGATGTGAGGCATAAACACGCTGACGCCCATGTCCCCCAAAATTTTGTGGATGCGGCGGTACACGATGTACTGCTCCTCCAGGGGGGTGGCGCCCAGGCCGTTCACCATCACGCTGACCTCGTCGCCCTTCTTCAAAGGCATGTCGGCCACGATCTTTGCAACGACCAGCTCCGCGATTTCGTCGGCGGTCATCATCTTGCGAACCTCAATGCCGGGTTCCCCATGGATGCCCATGCCGATCTCAATCTCGTCCTCTTGAATGGAGAAGGTGGCCTTGCCGGCTTCCGGCACGATGCAGGCGGACAGCGCCACGCCCATGGTGCGGATGTTGTCCAGCGCCATCTGGGCCGCCGCCGCAACGCCCGCCAAATCCAGGCCCTTCACGGCCGCGGCGCCCGCTACCTTGAAAGCGTAGACCATGCCGGCCACGCCCCGGCGCTTGTCCGCGTTCTGCGGCGGGCTGGAGGCCACGTCGTCCATCACCAGCACGGTGCTGGTTTTGATGTCGTCAAAGTCCACTTCCTCGCAGGCCATGTTGAAGTTCAGCTTGTCGCCGTTGTAGTTGCCGTACAGGCACAGCACGCCCGCGCCCCGATCGCAGTCGCGGATCATGGAAGCCATGGCGCTGGCCGCAGGGGAAGCGAACACGTTGCCCACCGCGCAACCGTCCAGCAGACCGTCGCCCACATAGCCCAAAAACACCGGCAAATGGCCGCTGCCGCCAGCGGTAACGATGCCGACCTTGCCGTCTTTCACGGGATGGGCGTTCAAAACCACACGGTTGCTGTTCGGGGAAAGCTTCACCCGGTCGGGATGGGCGGCGACAATGCCTTCCAGCGTTTCGTCCACAAACTTGTCGGCTGCGTTCATGATCTTCTTCATAAGCGGTTCTCTCCTTATCAAATTGACGTACTGCGGCGAACGGGCCCCCCGTTCGCCGTATAGATACTTTATTATAGGCTTTTACAGCTTAGAAAGCAACATCTTGGTGCGCAGATAATTCTCCAGGCGATCCTGCACCAGCAGCGGCAAGTCGAAGAAGTCCGGATGGCCCGCCTTGCAGAACTCGCACATGGTTTGGTAGTAGAGGTAGAAGAACTCTGTGCCTACATTGAATTTGTTGATGCCCTCCCGGAAGGCCACGGCCAGCTGGTCGTCCGGCACGCCGCTTCCGCCGTGCATGACCAGGGGCACGTCCGTGGCGGCGTTGATGGCCTTCAGCCGCTCAATGTCCAGCTTGGGGGTTTCTTTGTAGAAGCCGTGGGCCGTGCCCACCGCCACCGCCACGCTGTCGCAGCCGCTTTGTTCGCAGAAGCTGGCGGCCACTTCCGGCTTGGTGTACATGTCCAGGTCGTTTTGGTCGGTGAGGGTGGATGCAAAGCCCACGCGGCCCAGCTCGGCTTCCACATTGGCGCCCATGGCGTGGGCGGCCTTCACCACTTCCCGGGTGTTGATGATGTTCTCTTCCACCGGCAGCATGGAACCGTCGTACATCACGGACTGGAACCCGGCTTTGATGGCGGAAATGATGTAATGATAATCGCTGCAATGATCCAGGTGCAGGCCGATGGGCACTTTCACCTTTTCAGCTTCCTGCCTGACCATGTCGGCGAAAGCGGCGGCGGTAATCCAGCGCTTGTCTATGGCGTGTTCCGGATATAGCATGATGATGGTGGGCTTGTTCAGCTCCTCGGCCAACTTCACCACGGCCTTGATCATGCTGTAATCCGTGCAGTTAAACGCGATGGCCGAAGTTTTCGCCTTGTCCGCCAGTTGAAGAATGTCGCTTACCCTTTCAAGTGCCATATACTTTCGTCCCCTCTACTATTTATGTTGGTTTTTATTGAACACCTTCGTACAACCCGTGAAACAGAATGGAAACCGAGATCGCGCCAGGGTCCGGGTGCCCGATGGCCTTCTCCCTGAAGTTTTTGGATCGGCCCGCCCTCGGCAACATCCCCTTTGTATTTTCAACGCCCTTCAAAGCCCCTTCATGGGCGCTTTTGAAAATGGCGGAAATGTCGCCGCCCTTTTGCAGCTCTGCCCGCATGGCCTCCTCCGCCGGGATCAGGGCGTCCACCATGGTTTTGTCTCCCGGCCCGGCCCGGCCCCGCTTTCTGATGGCCTGTATGCCCTGGGCGAAAAACTCCACCACTTCCCCCGGGGAAAGGTCCTTCGCCTGTTTCAGCTGGTCCAGCCCGCCGATCAGCAAGGTTCCAAACAGCACCCCGGACGCGCCGCCCATGCTGCGCACCAGGCACAGGCCCGACGCGTGCAAAAGATCGTAGGGCGTTTCGTAGGCCTGCTGCGAAAGCTGCTTTTGAAGGGCGGAAAACCCCGCCTTCATGCCCGTGCCGTGGTCCCCGTCGCCGATGACGGTGTCCACTTCCGTCAGGTAAGGCTCCGCCTCCACAATCTCCCGCGCAGCGCACATCAGCGCGCTTTGCAGCCGGGCGGTAGAAATCCTGTCCATCCGAGGCTACATCTCCTTTTCGCTTTCGCTGGCAAAGAGCACCGTGCACCGGTCCGCAAGCCAGTCGTAGTCATACCCGCGTTTTCGCTCGTCGGTCATGATGTAGTCGCATTCCACGCTCATTCTGGCCAAATAGGTGTTGCCAAACTTGGTCTGGTCCGCCAAAATGAAGGACTGGATGGAAGAGCGGACCATCTCGCTTTTCAGCTCCGCTTCCGGAAAGCGCGGGGTGGAATAGCCAAAGGTTTCGTCCACGCCGTTGATGCCGATGAAGCACTTGTCGGCCCGAAGATTTTTGATGGCCTCCGTGGTCAGGTACCCTTCCACATGGTTGTGGCGGAAGTTCACCTCGCCGCCCAGCATGATGACCTTGGCGTTTTTGGATTCCGAAAGCTCGCTGACCGTGGTCATGGAGGTGGTTACCACAATCAGCTGATCCTTCTCCCCTGTGGCGATCAGCCGGATCAACTCGTGCACGGTGGAAGAGCCGTCCGCGAAGATGGTGTCCTTTTCGCTGATCAGCGTATAGGCCAGCGCGGCGATGCTTCGTTTCGCCTCGATGTTCTTGTTGCTTAAAATCAGCTCGGCGGCGCTGATCTCGCTGCCTACGGAATACGTGGCAATGGCCCCCCCGTGGGTGCGCAAAAGCCGTTTTTGGCGGGAAAGCTCCTCCAGGTCACGGCGGATGGTCACTTCGGAAATGCCCATCAGCTGGCTCAGCTCCGTCACCTTGATGGACCGCTTTTCATTCACCAGGTCGCAAATCTTTTGCTTTCTTTCTTCCGGGAACATACGCTGCCTCAACTCCATCCATACCTCGGGTTCCATTTCCAGCGAATGGAATCATAACATGAAACTGTCGCTAAAGACCATTCCCCCCAAATGCTTTTGCAGGGCTTCCTCCGCGCACAGCACGGTGAGGGTGTAGCCGTAAGCGTCCAGAATGTTAGAAAACGCCGCCACCCGCATCTGGGCCACCGGATAGTCGGCGGACAGCAGCCGATGCACCCGCAGGGCCATGTTGTAGCTGTCCGCGTAGCTGGTAAAGCGCAGGCGGTTCAGCAGCAAGTACAGCTTTTCCCCCTTTTGGGGACGCACGTCCTGGATCACCATGTCGGTCAGTTCCCGGGCGGTCCGCTGCAAATCCATGTGGGTTTCCACCCGGAAGCTGGGCTCCCCCGAAAACCCGTCGCCGTAAGAAATTTCGCCTTTCGCCTGGTTCACCGTCACACAAAGCGTTGTGGTACGGGCGTTGCCCAGGCGCATCAGCTCCGCGATGCGCGAAAGGTCCATCCCTTCTTTGGCGGCGTTGGCCGCGATCTTGATGAGCAACGGCAACGCCATGCGGCCTCCGCGGTTTTCCTTGGGCTCCCCCACGGCCATGCCCATGTCGTCCGTCGCGGTGACCGACTCCACCCGGACGCCTTCCAGGCCCAACAATTCCGCTGCCATGTCGTTGTTTAAATAATCCCCGGCGAAATTGTTGTACAACAGCAGCACGCCGTGTTTCCGGCCCAGGTGCAGGCCCGCCTCATAAATGGCGTAGGCGTTGGGGGCCGAATAGGGCGCGCCCACCACGCAGGCGTCGGCAAGGCCTTCCCCCACAAACGCGGGCAGGAAGGGCCCGTCGGAACCCCCGCCGCTGATGATGACCGCCGGGCGGTCCAGTGTCAGCGTGCGCTTCATCAGGGTGGCGCTGTTCTGCTCCCCGCGAAAGCGTTGCCAGCGCTCCGGATAGGCCAGCTCCATGGCTTCAAACCAATGGGCGCCATAAAAGTCCTTTGTCTTATCAAACCAGTTCAATCCATTCACCCCTACGGCGATGCGTTACACCTTTTTCTTCTTTTGGGCCATGTCCATGATCACCGCCAGCAAAATGATGGCCCCGATCACCACTTTCTGCCAGTAGGAACTGATGTGCATCAGGTTCATGCCGTTGTTGATCACCGCGATGACCGCCACGCCGATCATGGCCCGGGACACGGAACCGCTGCCGCCACTGAGGCTGGTGCCGCCCAGCACCGTGGCCGCGATGGCGTACATCTCATACCCTTCGCAGGCGGCCGGCTGGCCGTTTTGCAGCTTGGAGGCGTTGAGTACCCCCGCCATGGCGGCGGCCACGCTGCACAACAGGTGCCCCAGAAAGATGACCCGCTTGGTGTTTACGCCGGACAAGTGGGCCACCTGCAAGTTGCTGCCCGTGGCGTACACATGGCGGCCGAACACCGTTTTGCTGAGCAACAGGGCCATCAAAACCACGGCGATGATCACAAAAATGGTGATGTTGGGAATCCAGCCGGTGGGTTTGTCCGGCGTAACCAGCCAGCGGCCCGCGCCCAGCCAGCTGTATTTTTCAGGCAGGCCCGACACCGCCGTGCCGCCGGAAAAAATGAAGCACAGGCCCCGGGCGATGGTTTGCATGGCCAGCGTGGCAATCATGGGCACCACCTTAAACCGGGTGATCATAAATCCGTTGAAAGAACCGCACAGGCCGCCCACCAGCAGCGCCGGAATCACCAGCACCAGGAGGGACATCCCCGTGCTCATGCCCGGGAACTCCCGGGCGATCATGGTGCTGGCCACGCCGGCCAGGGCCGCCACGGAACCGACGGAAATATCAATGCCGCCCAGAATGATGACATAGGTAAGGCCCGCGGAAAGCATGGCGTTGATGGCCATTTGCGTGGTCAGGTTGACCAGGTTGGCCATGCTGAAAAACTTGCCGGAGGTTCCCATGCCAAAGCCCAGGAACAGCGTGATCAGAATGACCACGACCATATTTTTCACAATAAAGTTCTTGATTTCAAACCTTTTTTTCATCCCCGTCATTTCCAGTTCCATGCCCAAACACCTCTTCCGTTTCCCCCGAAGGGGCTGGCGTACGGCACCGCGTGCCGCCGTCCTGCGCTCAGCCCGCCGCGCTGGTGTGGCTGGCCAGCTGAATAATGGCCTGCTCGCTGGCTTCTTCCCGGGAAAGCTCGCCGCTGATGCGGCCTTCGCGCATCACCAAAATGCGATCCGACACGCCCAGCACCTCCGGCAGTTCCGAGGACACCATCACGATGCACCCGCCGGCCTCCACAAAGCTGTTCATCAGGGTGTAAAACTCGGTTTTCGCGTTCACGTCAATGCCCCGGGTGGGTTCGTCCAGAATCAGGATTTTGCTGTTGGCAATCAGCCATTTTCCCAGCACCACCTTTTGCTGGTTCCCGCCGGACAGGTTTTCCACATAGGTTTCGATGCCGGTGGTTTTTACTTTCAGCTTGCCGACGTATTCCCGGCTCACCTCGCGAATCCACTTTTCGTCGGCAAAATTAAAGGCTTTGCGGTGGTAGATCAGGCTGGGCAGCACCTTGTTGTCCTTCAGCATGGCTTTCAGCATCAGGCCCGTGGTGCGCCGGTCCTCCGTCACCATGCCAATTTTGTGCGAAATGGCGTCCTTGGGGCTTGAAAACCGCACTTCCTGGCCTTCCACAAAAATCTTGCCCGCGTCGGGCTTTCTGGCCCCGAAGATGGTTTCCATCACCTCGGTGCGGCCCGCGCCCACCAGCCCGGCAATGCCCAGAATTTCGCCCTTGCGGGCCGTGAAAGACACATCCTGAAATTCCTTGCCCCGGGTCAGCCCTTCCACCCGCAGCATCTCTTCGCCAATGTCGTGGTTCATATGGATGAAATAGTCCTTTATCTCCCGTCCCACCATGCTGGCCACCAGTTCCTGCTCGGTGACGTCCGCGATTTTGTCCGTGCGCACATGGCAGCCGTCCCGAAGCACGGTGACCCGGTCGCACATTTCAAAAATCTCTTTCAGGCGGTGGGAAATATATACGATGGCTACCTGATTATTGCGAAGAATATTGATTTGCTCAAACAGAGCGTTAATTTCATGTTCCGACAGGGAGGAGGTGGGTTCGTCCATAATGACCACCTTGGCCTGCTTGTTCAGCACCTTGGCGATCTCCACCATCTGCTGCTGGGCGGCGGTCAATTCCCCCGCGATGTCCGTGGCCTTGATGCTCTTGTCCACTTTCATGTATTTCAGCAGTTCCGTGGTGCGGGCCAGCATTTTCCGGTTGTCCAGAAACAGCCCCTTTTTTTCCTCTTCCCCCAAAAAAATGTTTTCGGCGACCGACAGGTCCTTGGCGATGCTCAGTTCCTGATGAATGACCGAAATGCCCAGGTCCAAGGCGTCCCGTGGACCCTTGAAGGTGATTTCCTTGCCGTTTAGAAAGATTTGGCCTTCCGTGGGAATATAAACGCCGGATAAAATCTTGATGAGTGTGGACTTGCCCGCGCCGTTTTCGCCCATCAAAGCGTGCACTTCACCGGGGTAAAAGTCCACGGACACATCGGTCAGCGCTTTTACGCCGGGAAATACTTTCGTGATATGAACCGCTTGCAGACAGGGCTGCATTCCAGTCACTCCTCGCTTATTGTTTTTCGGGTGGGTGGACCGGACAGGAAAACATCCGGCGCGGCGGGCGGAAACCGCTTGCTTGCCGCGCCGGATGTTTGGTTCTTTGGCAAAGATATCCAGAAGATTGGATGATTTCTCACTCTAGCATATCTTCACCCATGTGTCAAAGATGGGGTTACTTTTTGATGGCGTTGGAAGCATCCACCAGGTAAGGAGCGATCAGGATCTTGTCAGAGTCCACTTTGCCTTCGGTGAGGAACTTCACCATCTGCTGGGAGATCTGATAGCCGATCTGGTAGGGGTCCTGGGCCACGTCGCCCACCCAGATTTTGCCGTTTTCGGCATCCAGGATGGCTTCGTGGGCTTCGGGGTTGGCGTCAAAACCGATCATCTTGGTGGAAGCGCCCGCGCTCTTGATGGCGGCCAAAGCGCCGACGCAAGCGGGATCGCCCACGGTGAAGATCACGGCCATTTCAGGATAGGTGACCAGCGCGTCGCTCATCAGGTTCTGCGCCTTGTCGGCCTGGCCCTCGTAGTTGCCGATGTTGACGATGTTCAGCTTGTACTCGTCTTTCTTGGCTTCCATCACGCTCATCCAGCCGGCTTCACGGTCGATGCAGCTTTGGGGTTCCGGATAGCCGATGATGCCGACGGTGGCGCCTTCCTTCAGGCCCAGCGCGTCCAGCTGCGCGATGGTGGCTTCGCCGCCGACCACGCCGCCCTGATAGTTGTCCGTGCCAACAAAGCACTTGATGGCAGCGGAATCGGCGGTGCAGTCGAAGGTGAACATGGACACGCCTTCCTTGTCGGCGGTCTCGATGGCGCCCACCACGCCGGCGGGCTCATTGCAGGCCAGGGAGATGGCGTCCATGCCATCCACAACCAGGCTCTCGATGCGCTCGGTGGCGACAGCGCCGGACAGTTCGCTTTCCAGCACGACGGCGGTGAAGCCCAGGTCTTTGGCGGCGGCATTGATGCCGTCTTCAATCGCCAGATAGAAGGCGTGCTCGCGGCTGCCGAGAATGAAGCCCAGCTTCAGATCAGAAACGGCCTTCGTGCCTTCGGCAACGGAGATGCCAACCATGGCAATCATCATCAGGGCCAGTACCAGTGCGATCAGCTTTTTCATAGGTTCATGTCTCCTTTTTTTATTTTTTTGCGGTTCAGAGTGATCTGAACCGTCAAAATCGTTCGTTTCCTTTTGATCTCGATCGTTTGTGACAATAATAACACGCCCATCCATGTATGTCAATCATTTTTCCAAATTTTCTTAGTTGTTTTATCCAAAAATCGTCTTTCGATTATTTTCGATTTTATCGGACACTTACGGTTGCGAAAACCGCGCGGGGCCCTTGCATAACGCAAGGGCCCCGCAATCTGAAACCATTCTATTTCATTGTTTTCACCATTTTACCCTTCCCTTTTGACCGCGTGAAACGCGGTCAAACCCGGGTCCAGGGCATCGCCCTGGTCGGGGTGCAGGGGTGAAACCCCTGCCCGTCTCCCCGCTCTCCGTCTCCCCGTCCCCCGTCTCCCCTACTCCCCGTCTTCCTCCAGCGCGGCGTTCAACTGGCGGATGACGTCCAGCATTTGTTCATGGCTCATGTTCTGAAAGCTGCGCATGGAACGGATGGGGGCCTCGACGGCCATGCTGCGCTCCATTTCCTCGCTGACGGCAGCCTTGGCCACGTCGCTTTCCCCGTGGTAGTCCTGGGCCATCACTTCGTCCCACAGCGCCTTGGCTTTGGCCTGGAGCTTGGGATGGGCCAGCAGGTCGCCCGCCCTGGAATTGGCGTCCACGCGGAAGGGCAGGGCACGGGTGGAGGCGAGGCGAAGGCCCTGGGTCAAGCGAATGTCCCGGGAGGATGCGCCCACCAGCACTTCATATGCCCCGGTGGCGGCGTACCAGTCGCCGATCTTTTCATTGTACCAGGCAAAGCTCCGAAGGTTCAGCGCAAACACCGCCGTTTTGGTTTCCCCCGGGGCAAGGGCTACCTTTTCAAAGCCTTTCAGCTCCTTGGGCGGGCGGATGGTGGCGCCGGTATGGTCCGCAACGTAGAGCTGTACGACCTCTTTGCCCGCCACAGGGCCCGCGTTGGTCACGTCCACGGAAACCGTAAGCGTGTCCGTGTCCTTCAGGTCGGTTTTGGAAAGGCGCAGGTTGTCGTAGCGAAACGCAGTATAGGACAGGCCGTGGCCGAAGGGAAACAGCACTTCCATGTCCTTGGCGTCGTAATACCGGTAGCCCACAAACACGCCCTCGCGGTAGTTGACGTCGTCGCCGTCTCCGGGAAAGTTCAAATAGGAAGGATTATCTTGCAGCTTTCTGGGGAAGGACTCGGCCAGCTTGCCGCAGGGGTTCGCCAAGCCGTAAAGCAGTTCCACCGTGGCCTGGCCCACGCCCTGGCCGCCCAGGTACATTTCCAGAATGGCTTTGACCTGGTTTGCCCAAGGCATTTCGATGGGGCTTCCGTTGTGCAGCACCACCACGGTGCGGGGCTGGGCCGCGCTGACCTGCTCGATCAGCCGCAGCTGGCAGTTTGGCAGGCGCATGTGCTTGCGGTCGTAGCCTTCGCTCTCGAACAGGTCCGGCAGGCCCGCGAAAATCACCGCCACATCGGCGTTTTTCGCGGCGGCCACCGCCTCCGCCACCCATGCGGGGTTTTCTTCGTCCCGGTCCGCCGGGAAGCCCGGGGCATAAGTAACCCGGGGGTCGCCCCGCAGGGCGTCCAGCGCGCTTGTCACCTGAAAGGCGTTGATGTGGGAGCTTCCGCCGCCCTGGAACCGGGGCTTTTCCGCAAACTGGCCGATGAGGGCCACCGCCTGGCCCTCCCCCAGGGGCAGGATTCTTCCCTCGTTTTTCAAAAGCACGGCGCTTTCGCACTCCATATGCACCGCCAGGGCGTGGTGCTTGTGCTTATCAAACACGGCTTCCATCCGGTTGTCCGCATACTGGAAAACCACCCGCAAAATGCGCTCCACCGCCCGGTTGAGGACGGCCTCCTCCAGGCTGCCCTCCCGCACGGCCTGAACGATCAGCGCGTCCGTGGTGCCGTTGGAGGCGGGCATCTCCAGCTCCAGCCCGGCCTCCAGGCCTTTCACCCGGTCGTTTACCGCGCCCCAGTCGCTCATTACATAGCCTTCAAAGCCCCATTCGCCCCGCAGGATGTCGGTGAGCAGCTTCTTGTTTTCGCTGGCCTGCACGCCGTTGATGAGGTTGTAGCTGCACATAAGGGTCCAGGGCTGGACGGTTTTCACCGCGTTTTCAAAGGCCGCCAGGTAAATTTCCCGCAGCGTTCGCTCGTCCATGTTGGAGGAACAGGTCCAGCGGTGGTATTCCTGGTTGTTGGCCGCAAAATGTTTCAGGCTTGTGCCCACATGCTTGCTTTGAATGCCCCCTACCTGAGCGGAGGCCAGTTCCCCCGCCAGGTAAGGGTCCTCGGAAAAATACTCAAAATTTCGGCCGCAAAGGGGGCTGCGCTTGATGTTCACCGCCGGGCCAAGAATAACGCTGACGTCCTCGGCCTGGCATTCCTCGCCCAGGGCCTCGCCCAGGGTGCGCAGCAGGTCCCGGTCAAAGGAGGACGCGGTGGCGCAGGCCGTGGGAAAGCAAACGGCCTGGATGCTGTCGTTGATGCCCAGATGGTCGCCGGTCTGGTCCTGCTTGCGCAGGCCGTGGGGGCCGTCGCAGACCATCACGCTGGGAATGCCCAGCCTTTCGATTCCCTTCAAATGCCAGAAATCCTTGCCCGAACACATGCCCGCTTTTTCTTCCAGGGTCATCTGGGCGACCAGCGCCTTCAAATCGCGTGCCACGGCCATTCCTCCTTACCGCTCAAACCACTTCTTCATCTCGTGATGGTAGGGCAAATTCAAAATATCCTCCACCAGGCCCTCGGCCTGGGCGCGGCTGCGGCAGAATGGGTCCATCATCACCAGGTCCACCAGCAGGTCTTTGCTGTGGGTGCGGATGGCTTCCAGCTCCATTTCCACCGGGGCCACACGGTCCCGAAGCATGTAGGCCTGGACGGCCTTGGGCAGGGGCTTTGTAGCGATGGGCTCAATGCCCCGGGCGCTGCACAGCGCGGGAATTTCCACCTCAAAGTCCTGCGGAACCCCCGGCACGGAGAGGTGGTCGTTGAGCACATTCACGATCAGCACCCGCTCAATGTCGCAGTGGATGGCCTCAATCAGCTGCACGATCACCTCGTGGGAGGCTTCCCGGCCCACCATGTCGGCCACTTTTACGTCCGGGTCGTAGGCGGCTTTGCGCACTTTTTCCACGTTGGTGGTGCTTTCAATAAAGTAGTTCTTGAACCAGGTGTCCGGGTCCTCGTTCCACTGCTTTTCCACGGCTTCATCCGTGTGGTAGGGCCAGCCCCAGGCGCCGCCGCCGGGGTTGCCCGTGTCCCCGATGGGAAACACGCCATAGCGCTTGTACATGTCCACAGCCTTGGGCCCGGTGCCGTCGGAGAACTTGCAGGTTTTAAAATACGCCTCCGATTCCTCCCGAATCCATTTGTCCACCAGGGGGAACGCGTCCTTGCCCTCGTAGTAAAAGGAGTTGAGCCACACGAAATGGTTCACGCCGGGAATTTGATAGGTCATTTTGGCGGGGTCCAGCTTCAGCTGCCTGGCCAGGTTGAAAATGCCGGAATAGCCGTGGCACAGGCCCACCAGCTTGGCCTCCGGGTATTTGCGTTTCAGGTAGGTGACCCCTGCCAGCACCGGGTTGGACACCATCAAAAGCCAGGCATTCGGGCACAGGCGCATGCAGTCCTCCAGCACGTCCTCCATCATGCGCAGCTGGTAGAAGTTGATCCAGAAGGCCTCGTCGTGCATCACGTGCAGGCTGCCGCCCCAGCGGAACCCCCATTTCTTGCCCAGCTCCCAGCCCTCTTTCCAGCCCTGGTAGCCGCCGATCAGCACGGTGCAGATCACAAAATCCGACCCCTTCAGGGCCTCTTCCCGGCTGAGGGTTTTTTCAATTTTCAGCTTCATGCCCACTTCCGCGGCGTAGCGGTTGCACAGGGTGTAGGACGCGTCCAGCCGCTCCTCGTCGATGTCCATAAAGCAAAGGGTGGTATCGTGCAAATTGGGCGTCAGGCACAAATCCTTGATCATATTCAGGGAAAAGATGCCGCTGCCCCCGCCGATGATGGAAATTTTCATGGTTTCTCCTCCTTGTTTTTGCGGGGGCCCCGCCCCCAATTGCCGAAATGTTTTATTTGATGGAACCCACCGTGATCCCCTTGATGATGAACTTGCTGAAAATCATATAAATCGCGATCTGGGGCAGCGAACTTAAGAGCAGACCGGCCATCTGGTAGGTGGGGTCGGCGTTTCGCGGGGCCATGATCTGCGAAAGAGCCACCATCACGGTTCGCTTTTCAATCTTTTGCAGCAGCACCATGGGGGTGAACAGGTCGTTGCTGGCGGACAAAAAGTTAAAAATGATGTTGATGGCGATCACCGCCATGCCCATGGGCACGATGACGTTGCGCACGATTTGAAAATACCCCGCGCCGTCGATGCGGGCCGCCTCGATCATCTCGTTGCTGATGCCGGAAAAGCTGGTGGTCATCAGCAAAATGGTGCCCGGCAACGTGGTGGCCACATAGGTAAGGATGACGGAAACCAGCTTGTTCACCATGTGCAATTCGCTCATCAGGTAGTAGAGCGGAATCATGGTAACCTGGGCCGGAATGAACATGGTGGCGATGAGCAGCAAATAGACAACGGATTTGCCCTTGAATTGCAGCTTGGCAAAGGCGTAGCTTGCCACAACGCCAAACACGATGCCAATCGCCACGCTGGCCACGGCGATGATGAAGGTATTGGCGAAGCTGTCCATGATTTTGAAATTGCGAAACAGCAGGTCAAAATTCGCGAAGCTCACGCCCGGCGGCAGGGCAAAGGGGGCCGCCCGGTACTGAGGCTTGGTTTTCACGGAATTGATCGCCATATAGTAAATGGGAAAAAGGAATGAAATGGCCAGCACCGCCAGCGCCAAAAAGATGAGTCCGTTTTGCAGCCGTTTTGCCGTTTTGGCGTTCATGCTCATTCCCCCCAATCGTTGGCACGCTTTGAAATGCGCATCTGGATCACCGTAAAAATCATGACGATCACCAGCAGGATCATAGACAGCGCGCAGGCATAACCAGGCTTGCTGACCGCGCCGAAGGACCTGAGGTAGATCATGTAGTCGATGGTGGTGGTATCGTATCCCGGCCCGCCCTTGGTCATGGAGAAAATGTACGGGAAGATGCCCGTAAACACCCAAATGACCGAGATGATACAAGAATACTCAATGGTGCGGCCCAGCATGGGCAAAGTGATGGAGAAAAACCGCCGCCAAAACCCCGCGCCGTCGATTTGCGCGGCCTCGAACACGCTGGGGGACACGGAGGATAAGCCCCCCAGGCCCAGCATGGCCTGCCATCCGATGTTAATCCAAACCAGGCAAAAAATGATGATGGCCATGGCGCTGCCCGCCTCGCCAAACCATTCCATCCGCAGCGCGCCCAGCCCAATGGCGCTTAAGAACATGTTCACCGGGCCGTTGTAGCTGAAAAACACCATGAACAGGTAGCCGATGATCAGCGACGAGATGATCTGGGGCAGGTAAAATACCACCCGGAAAAACCGCCAGCCGAACACTTCCTCGTACAAAAGCACAGCCACCAAAAGCCCGATGATCAGCTGAATGGGGATAAAGGTGAGGATGATGAAATTGTTTTTCAACAGCGTCCAAAACTCATTGCCTGTGATGATGTTGATGTAATTGGTCAGGCCAATGTTGTCCCCGGCGCCGATGCCGGTCCAGTTGGTGAAGCTTTTGAGGAACCCAAAGATCAGCGGGTATCCCCGAATCGCCAGAACAATCAGCAGCGCGGGCAACACAGACAGCCAGCCTTGCAGCGTCTGTCCGCGCATGAGGCGCGTGGGTGGATTCTTCACCATACGTAAGCCCCGCCTTTCTTTCAGATGCGGGCGGGCGGCAAAGCCGCACACCCTGTGTGTCAAAAAAGTCGCTCCGCGACTTTTTTACATTTACGGGCACTGTTTCCGCTGTCGCAAAAACGCCCGCCCAACCGGCAAAGCCGGTCGAGACGAATGCCTTTGAAGGGGCTGCCGCCCCTCCAAACCTGCCGGGCCAGGCCGGGTGGGCGGCAAAGCCGCACACCCGCCAATGTATCAAAGCCGCTTACTTGCCTTGGGCAGCCTCGGCCGCTTTCTTGTCCAGGGCCTCGGCAAATTCCGCCACGGTCATTTTGCCGGTGATGGCCAGGGGGCTCAGCTTCTGGATTTCCGCGTTCACGTCGGGCTGGGTGGAGTTGTCCGCCCAAAACACGTAGTTCAGCGAAGCCTGGTATTCCTGGTTCATGATGCCGGTGTCGCCAATGCCCAGGTCCGCAGCGGCAATGTCCTTGCGCAGGGGCAGCTTGGACTGGCTCTTGATGAGGGCAGTCATGTTTTCTTTGTTCGAAACATAGGACAGGAACTTCATGGCCAGTTCAGGGTTTTTGGTTTTCTTGGCAATCGCCAGCACCTGGCCCGCGCCGCCGATGCAGGTGTTCTTCACCACCGCGTTCTCGTCCAGGTCCGGAGGGCACATAAAGCCGACGTTTTCCTCGCCCAGGTTGGCCACGGCGTCGCCGGTGTTCCAGTTGCCGGTGGCCAGGAAGGCGGAGTTGCCATCCAGGAACAGCTCCAGCGTGCTGGGAATGGTGGCGTAGTCAGGGTTCATATAGCCTTTGGCATACATGTCCTGAATGGTTTGCATGGTTTTGAGGAAGCCCTGGTCATCCGCGTATTTGGTCTGGCCCAGGCTGTTAGAGGCCACGCGCTCGCTGCCGGAGGTTTGCACCCACCAGGACGCGAAAGCCGTGAAGAACGCCTCGCCCCAGCCGCCGTCGCCGGCCACCAGCGGCAGGAAGCCCGCGTTTTTGATGGTTTCCATGTCCGCCATGAACTGGGCGGCGTCCTTGGGGGGATTTTGGTCATAGTCCAGCCCGCACTCGGCCAGCACCTTGCGGTTGTAAAAGAAGCCGCACACTTCGTTGCCCGAAGTGGGGTAACCCAGAATAGGGTTGCCTTCTTTGAAATCCAGGCTCATGATGTTCCAGCCCAGCACGTTGTCCTGATCCTCCTTGGGCACCATGTCCTTGATGTCCAGCAGGATGTCTTTCAGCTCAAACAGTTGCTGGCCCGCCCACACGTTGATGATGTCCGGAGAATCTTCCCCGGCGCTGGCGGCCTTAAACGTCTGGGTCATGGCGATCTGGTCGGGGAAGAGCGCAACCTCCACCACAACGCCGGGATTTTCCTGTTCAAACGCCCGGGCGATTTTGTTGATCACCCATTCCTCCTGCGGCAGTTTCTGGTCCGGGTCAGAAACAATGGCGTTGGAAACCCACAGCAGCAGCTTCTGATCCTCCGCCAGCGCGCAGCCGCCAATGGACAGCACGCTGAGCATCAACGCCAGCACAAGCCCCAAAGACAATACCTTCTTCATGATAACCCTTCCTTTCCGTTGATGGAGTCATGTATATCAAACTATACATTTCAAAACCCAAAGGGGATCATTCCCCCATGACCGTGACGCGGACGGTGCGCTGGCGTGCGCGCACCTGGTCGAAATCCGCAAAATAGACGCATCCAAACTCCCCCAGGGTCATTTCGCCGTCCACCAGAGGAATGGTTTCCGAGCGGCCCAGCATGACGGAGCGCAGGTGCGCGTCGGTGTTCAGGCTCCACCAGGGTTCCTCCTGACGCTCCCGTCCGGCGATGTCGATGTGCATAGGGCCGGGATGGTTGTACTGGCCCTCGGTTTCGCAGGTGGGAAACAGCTTGGAAAGGCCGTTGACCATGTCCTGCAAAATGAACTGGGTGCCATAATAATTGGTGTCGTCCGACTGTTCCTGAATGAGCACCGAGCAGGTGGTATGCTGAGAAAACACCAGCACCGTGCCGTTTCGGATGCCGGATGCTTTGGCTATTTTTTTGACCTCCGCCGTCACGTCGTGAAACGTGGGCCGGGTGTCGGACTGGATGGTGAAGGATTGATGAATCACCATGGGAAGCACCTCCATGAAAGAATTTTGCTAAATCTCCACATACTCGATCCCCAGCATGGAGCACAGCATCTTCCAGCGGGCGCGCACATCCCCCAGGTTGATCACCTCGTGATGGGTGCCGCCGCTTCTGAGCCACGCTTCCACGCAGGGCTCCACCCCCGCGTCCGGCCGCCAGAAAAAGTAAGGCATTTCGCAGCCCGTCAGGTCGGACTTGGGCAGAATGTCGCCCATGGCCAGCACCAGGCGGAATTTGCCCTCCCCCGCGTAGGCCAAAGAGGTAAGGGTGGCCCGGCCCGGCTGAGGCGTAAAGATGTGGGTGGGCGGGTTTTGAAGGCCGCCCTCCCCCAGGTAGCGGTCAATGAGGCGCACCTTTTTGTCCTTGCGGTGGGTGGCCCAGTTGCCCTCCCCGGCGTGGCAGAAAATAATGGCTTTCTTCGCGAAATCCATGGTGTACATCTCGGTAAAGTTGGCGTCGTTATCGCCCAGGGCGGCGGCGGCGGCCACCATGCTGGCGCACATATAGTCGCCCTCGGCGGCGTAGCCGTAACCTTCCGACAGCAGGTTGGAGGCGGCGTACAGCGGCAGCTGCCGAAAGCGCCCGTCGTCGGCGAACTGGTCGAAATGGGCGGTGAAGGCCTGGTAGCCCTTGTCCCGCAAATATTGCCTGAAGGCCAGGTACATCCGCACGGCCTCGGCGTGGGCTTCGTAGCCAAGCTTTGGGTCCACCTCGTGCAGGGCTTTGTCCCGCAGAATTTGCGCGTCGATTTCTTCTTTTGTGACCTCCGCCATCCGCGACGCGATGGCGCCGATGGTGTCGTGGCATACCTCGGGGCCGATGACCCGGGTAAAGGCGAACTCGTCCGTCAGGATGTCGCCCATGCCGCACATGCGGGAAAAGGCGGCGGTGCGCATGGATTTCAGCGCGCTACGGGCATAGCAGGCCTTGGCAAAGTCCTCCACAAAGGCAAGGAAACGCGCGTCGTGGCGGTTTCCCGCAAAAAACTGGCAGGGGGTTCCGCTTTTCATAATGACATTGGCGTTGTCCTGAGCGCCATGGATGCCCTGGTTCACCGTCAGGTCCAGCTCCACCCAGTCATCCTTCACTTCCTGGTCCGGCTGCACCACGCAAAGGGCAATGGGCAACCGGTTCTCCCCCAGGGCCCGGGTCAGGTACGCCCCTTGGGAATAGGCCAGCAGCACAATCACCATGCCGTCCAGGTCCATTTGGTTGTACTGCTTCACCAGCGCCTCAATGGAAGCGCGGTTCAGGCCGATGCCCTGAAAGGCGACGTCCGCCACCGGGCTCATGGCTTCCACCAATTCCTTGGCGTATTTGTTTTGGCGCTGCGTAATGCCCGGAAAAACGCCCTCATAGCCGTCGGTCATCAGGCCCAAAAGCGCAAGCCTTGGCTTTCTTGGTTCCATCAGCCATCCCTCCTCGTCCTTTGCTGAAACAGGGGCGCAAAGCACTCATACATCCCCAAATACTCCCGGTAGCCCTGCTCGTAGGTTTCCCGGTCCATCTCCACAGGGGGATACAATCCCTTGGTTTGCCGGGGCCTTGGGGCCTCCTCCAAGCTTTGAAGCGCCCCCACCGCCAGCGCGCCCAGCATGGCCGCGCCCAAGGAGGTGGATTCCGGCACATCCGGCGCCTGGAAAGGCCTGCCGCAAATGCTGGCCTTGATTTGGCACCACAGCGGGCTTTTCGCCCCGCCGCCCAGGGAGATGACCTTGTCCGGCGCAAGACCCATGCGCTCCATGCTTTCCCGAAGCATGTAGCCCACGCCCTCCATAATGGCCCTGGCAAAGGCCCCCCGCCCGGTATTCAGACCCACCCCGAAGAACACGCCCCGCGCACTTTCATCCGTCATGGGAAACTGCATGCCCGTCATGTGCGGAAAAAACGTCAGGCCGTTGCTGCCAGCGGGTTCCCGCTGCGCCAGTTCACTCATGCGCTCGAACGCGTCGGGCCCGTCTCCCTTGGCGGCAGCCTGGGCCAGGTCGGCGCAAAACTCGTCCCGGAACCACTTGTAGGCGATGCCGGCGGTCTGGTTGATGACGATTTTCAGCCACTTTCCGGGAACGGCGTGGCTGTAATAGGTGACCGGCGACCATTCGGGAATCTCATGGGCCACCACCGTCGCGGCCACCGCCTGGCAGGTGCCCGTGGTTTCGGTCACAACCCCCGGCGAAAGGTTGCCAAGCCCCACCGCCGAGGCCACCTGGTCCATGGCCCCGGTGGACACCCAAACACCTTCGGGCAGGCCCAGTTCCTTTGCCGCCCCCGGCAGCAGCCGGCCCGCCTGAACGCCGCAGGGCAGCACCTGCGGAATTTTGCCGGGGTCCAGGCCGCAACTTTCCAGCGCCTCGGTCCAGACCGCTTCTTTGTGAATATCCAAATAACCTGTGGTGCACATCACGGCGGGGTTGGTCACAAAGCGCCCGCACAGCCGGTGCACCAGGTAATCCTCCAGCAGCAAAAATCGGTGGGTCTTTGCGTAGATCTCCGGGCAGCGGTTTTTCACCCACAGCAGCTTGGCCAAAGGCGTAAAGCCGTTCACCTCCGGCAAGCCGGTGGTTTGATAAAGGCGCAGGGCGTCCATCCGTTCCTGAATCCAGCGGCCTTCGGCCTGGGCCCGGGCGTCCAGCCATACCATGGCCTTCCCAAGGGCGCGGCCCGCTTCGTCCACCGGAATCAGCGTTTCCCCCTGGGTGGCGCAGGTGACGCAGGCCACCTCGTCCCCCTTCACGCCCGTGGCCGCCAGCACTTCCCGAATCCCCTTCACGGCGCTGGTCCAGTAAATTTCCGGGTCCAGCTCCACCACCTCCGGCTTTGGCGACTCCAGGGTGTACTCGTGAATGCGCAACGCCAGCTGTTCCATGCCCTGGGAAAACAGCCCCGCCTTGACCGCGGTGGTGCCCACATCCAGCGTGATGAAATACCGCATCTTTGCGCCCTCCGAACCCTTACTCGCCCAGAATTTGTACCTGAATCTGCCGCTGCCTTGCGCAGGTCTGGTCGAAATCAACAAAATAGAGATGCGCGAACTTGCCCAGGTCCAGTTGCCCGTCCGCCACCACGATGGTCTCGCTGCGGCCGATAAGGCCGGAACGCAGGTGCGCGTCGGTGTTCAGGGTTTGGGGCTTGTCCTCGCCGTGCCGGGCGGAAAACGCCGTCAGCTCCGGGCCGGGATGCAGATATTGCCCTTCCCGCCGGCAGGTGGGAATGATGTTTTCCAGCACTTCCACCAGGTCTTGCTGCAAAAATTCCAGCCCGTTATAGCATTTGTCAAAGGAACATTCCTGGGTCATCACCGAACAGGTGGTGTGGTGGGTGTACACCACGCAAATGCCGTTCTGCACGCCGGAGCGCCGCAGCGCATCCGCAACCATCTCCGTAACGCAATGAAAGGTGGGCCGCATCCCCGTGGACTGAACCGTGATGGTTTCCCGGGCCATTTTCATACTGTTTCTCTCCTTATCCAACCAAATGGGCCGCGGCGGCGTCCCGGGCCTCCCGAACGGCGCGAACCATGTCCGTCAGCATGCCAGCGGGATCGGCTGCCTTGCAAATGCCGGAGCAGGCGCCCACGCCTTCCGCCCCCGCCGCGATCAGCCGGTATACCTGCTCCGCGTCGCTGATGCCCGCCGCCTGCTCCACCAAAATTTCCGGCGCAATCTCCTTGACGGCATGGATGGAGGCGGTCACATAGGCCATGTTGCTGGTGTTTCCCGTACCAATCAGTTCGGTGGGCTCGGGGTTGATGATGTCCGGGCGAAGCTGGGCAATGGCCCGTGCTTCCTCGATGGAATCGGCGCAGGCAAAGCTGAGCAGGTCCAGCTCGTTGGCCCGCCGGATGGTTTCCCGCACAGCCGCCAGCGACATGGGGCGCTCGCAATGGTTCAGCACCACGCCCCTGGCTCCGGCGGCGGCCACCGCCTCGGGCAGTACATCGGCAATGCCGTTGCCGGGCCGCAGGGTATCCATATAGGGAGCCAGCACAATCAGCTTTTGGGTGCGCTCGGCCACCCGGCGAAGTTCCAAATAGGGGGCAATCAGCAGCACATCGATGCCAAAACGTTTTGCCGCCTCGTCCGCGGCCAAAGCCAAGTGCAGCACATCGTCCCCGTACAAATAATTCTTAATGCCCACCTCAAAAAATGGGGTCTGTATTCTGGTTTTCACTGCCATCACGCCTTATCCGTCAAAATAACCCTGCCGTCGCTTTCATCCGGAGATCATTTTGATCACAAAATGATCGTTTTCAGTTTCTTTCCCCTGTTTCTGCCCTCGATTATATCATATTCATCTCTGTTGTCAATCAGTTTTGCTATTTTTGTTGTGTATTTTTTCTCAATTTAACCTAATCGATCATTTTTATTTTTAAAATGATCATTTTATGCCGCATATGAATACTGTTGACTTTTTACGCGAAAGAAACTATCATTAAAAATGAGCAAAAACACAAGCGGGGGTAGCAACCGTGCAAAAAACCGATCAACATAAAAAAAAGACGCTGGATATGCTGTTGGTGGCCGATGAGGTTTCCGTTCACGAGGTGGCCGGTCACCTTTCCGTTTCGCTGCCCACGGCGCGAAGGGTTTGCGCCGCGCTGGCCGACGAGGGCCGGGTGGATCGCACCCATGGCGGCATCCGGCGTTTGCCCCCGGGGGACCATACCTATTCCTTTGATATGCTGGAAAGCGAGCACGCGGAAGAGAAGATGCGCATCGCCCGCTACGCCGGCTCTTTGGTGATGAACAACCAGGTCATTTTTCTGGAGGCGGGTACCACGCTGCGCTGCTTTGCCATTGCCCTGGCCGAGCGCATCCGCAACCAGGAGCTTTCCAATGTGCTGATTTTTACCAACTCCTTGATCAATTTGGACATTTTACATCCCGTTCAAAGTAATATCCAAATGATCGGGGGACAATACCGGGCGGAAAGAAAAGACTTTATTGGTTATCTCAGCGAGCTTGCGCTAAAAGGCCTGCGGTTCCACTATTGCTTTATCGGGGCGGACGCGCTTTCCATCACCGACGGCGCCATGGCCATGGACATGGACACCGTGCGGTTTGATACCCAGCTGGTGATGCACGCGGAAAAAACAGTGATTTTGGCGCATTCCGAAAAGTTTGAAAAGCACTCGCTGATTTCCTATACCTCTTTGGAGAACGTGGACTGCATCATCACCGACCAATCGATCGACCCCAAAATCGCCGAGGCCTACCGCGAAAAAAACGTGCGTCTGATTCCCGTTTGATTGTCTTGCGCGCTGGGCCGCCTGCCCACCAAGAAGCCTGAAAAAACCGACTGCCGAAATTCCGGCAGCCGGTTTTTTGCGTCCCAAATGATCCTCTCCCCTTCCCCGGGTTTCACCCGGGGAAAAAGGGTCCAGGGGCTGGTCCCTGGTCGGGGTGCAGGGGTGAAACCCCT
>JAVBTE010000106.1:0-5092 GCA_031556335.1 Eubacteriales bacterium
TTATATAACTTCTATTTTTTTATTTCGCTTCACCGCATGAAATGCGGTGAACCATGGGCCCAGGGCAAAGCCCTGGTGGGGTGCAGGGGTGAAACCCCTGACCGTTTTCCCCGTCCTCCCCCCCTCCTCTCCCTTCCTTCGGGCTTGTCAACCCAAGCTTTCCTGTGTATAATGAAAAATGGTTTTTTGTCGCAACGTCATTTTCATCCTTGAAACGAGGTGATGGTCGGCCCGGAGAGGCCGAGCCTATGCAGATCAAAGATAAAATGCTGATTACCGGCGGGCATCCCCTGATGGGCGAAATCACGGTCAGCGGCGGCAAGAATACCGCCGTGGCCGTGATTCCCGCTACGTTGCTTTGCGATGCCCCCTGCACCATTGAAAACCTGCCCGACATCGAAGATGTTCACGCTTTGATCGAGATTTTGCAGCTTTTGGGCGCTAAGGTGGACTATGCGCCCGGCCAGTATCTGACCGTGGACCCCTCGGGCGCCCGGGATTTTCACGTACCCTTCCTGTACACCAACCGCCTGCGGGCCAGCTATTATTTGCTGGGGGCTTTGCTTGGGCGTTCCTGCCATGCGGAAGTGGCTTACCCCGGCGGCTGCGACATTGGCAGCCGGCCCATTGACCAGCACCTGAAAGGGTTTTCCGCCCTGGGCGTGGAGATCGAAGACCGGGGCGGCATGGTGTACGCCAAGGCGGAAAAGCTGATCGGCGCGGATATCTTTTTTGACATGGTCACCGTGGGCGGCACCATCAACATGATGCTGGCCGCCTGCCGGGCCGAGGGCACCACGGTCATCTACAACGCCGCCAAAGAACCCCACATTGTGGACCTGGCCAACTTTTTGAACAGCATGGGCGCGCGCATCAAGGGCGCGGGCACCGACATCATCCGCATCCGGGGCCAGCAAAAGCTGCACGGGGCCAACTACACCGTCATTCCCGACCAAATCGAGACCGGCACGCTGATGATCGCCGCCGCCGCCACCCGGGGGGACGTGGTAATCCACGGCTGCATCCCCACCCACATGGAGGCCCTCACCGCAAAGCTTTTGGAGATGGGCGTGCGGGTGACGGAAAACGACGACAGCATCCGGGTGCGGCCCCAGGGCGAGCAACGGGCCGTCAACATCAAAACCCAGGTGTATCCCGGCTTTCCCACAGACCTGCAACAGCCCATGACCGCGCTACTATGCATGGCCAGCGGCACCTCCACCGTGTCGGAAACCATTTTTGAGCAACGCTTCAAACACCTGGACGAGCTTCGCCGCATGGGCGCCCACATCAAGCTGATGGACCGCACCGTGCTGATTGAGGGCGTGCGGGAACTGTACGGCGCGCCGGTCACCGTAACGGACCTGCGGGCCGGGGCGGCGCTGGTGGTGGCCGGGCTGATGGCCAAAGGCATCACGGAAATTTACGAAACCTCCTACATCGACCGGGGATATGAGCGCATCGAGGAAAAGCTGCGCTGCCTGGGCGCGGAGATTCGCCGGGAAAAGACCTGACCGCCGCCTTTTTTGCGGTGTCATCCCATAGCTTCCTGCCCGACCCCGCTTTTGTGGCATCCGCCGCGGGGGCCTGGGCAAACAGGCGCGGCCCTGGCCGTGCGGAGGGGAGGTGCCCTATCTGTACGATAAGAAGTATTTTGAGGTGCTGGGCATCAGCCCCAGCGCCGACGCCCAAGCGGTGCGAACCGCCTACCGCCAAAAGGTAAAGGACTGCCACCCCGACCAGTACCAGGACACCTCCGAGCAGCGGCTGGCCCAGGAACAGCTCATCGCGCTGAACCTGGCCTACGAGGAAGCGCTCAAGGCCGCCTCCCAGCACCGGGTGGGGTTCAACCTTATCTCCCAGGAAGAGGCCAAACACTTTGCCCTGCGGCTGATTGACCAGGGCAACCTGGAAAGCGCCCTGCGCCAGCTGAACCGGGCCGACAGCCGGGACGACAGCTGGTATTACCTGCAGGGGAACATTCTGATGGGCCTGCGGCAATACGATTCCGCCCACCAAAGCTTTCGCGAGGCCGTGCGCCGGGACCCGGACAACCGGGTGTACCGGGAAGGGGCCCTGAACGCCGCCCTGGCCCTGAAAAAAAGCCAGCAACTGGGGGCCAAGGTCCATGGCTGGGTGCGGGACGCGCTGGGAAAGAAGCGGTAGCCTCCGTTTTGGCAGGTCAAACGTATGAAAAGGAGACGGTGGGGGCTCCGCCCCCACACCCCTGCCAGGGCTGCCGCCCTGGACCCTTTCTTTGGCCGCGTTTCACGCGTCCAAAACAAAATGCATGTTCTGCCTGCACTGCCAAACAATCCACGGTACCGCCAGATAGGACGGCATCGTTGTTGTCCCATTGATATTTCGTTTTGACAACGTGAAACGTTGTCAAACAAAGGGGTTCGGGGACAAGTCCCCGATGGGGTGCGGGGCAAAGCCCCGCATAAAACCCTCGTGCGTTTGACTTCCCCCTTGGAGAACCCGGGTTGCAAACGGGCATAAACTATGCTAAGATAAGAAATCCTGTGTGGCGCTTCCGCCGCCGGGCCCGGATGAACGCGCCGCCCTCCCGCCAAAAAGAGAGAAACCCCCTGGCTGAAAGGGTTTTTGCGAAAAGCGGCCGCCTCCCGCATCCGGATCATCGGCCAATCCCCGACGGGTTGCTTCCGTTATCAGGCAACAAAGTGAAAACGCCCCCGCGCCGCAAAGGGTGGCCGGGACGTTTTAAGTCGGGTGGTACCGCGAAGGCTCCCTTCGTCCCAACGCATGGCATGGCCATGGTGGGAGCGAAGCGGGGTTCGTTTTTATTGTGAGGGGAAAAAGGAGAGAGCGACGATGGCAAACCAGGGAAATGAAAAGAAACAGGGCTTTGTGGAGCATATCACCCCCCGGGACGAGGACTTCTCCCAGTGGTATACGGATGTGATTTTGAAAAGCGAGCTGGTGGACTATGCCCCCGTGCGGGGCTGCATGGTGGTGAGGCCTTACGGCTACGCCATCTGGGAGCGCATCCAGGAGGAAATGGACCGCCGGTTCAAGGCCACGGGGCACCAGAACGTATACATGCCCATGCTGATTCCGGAAAGCCTGCTTTTGAAAGAGGCCGAGCACGTGGAGGGCTTCGCGCCGGAAGTGGCCTGGGTCACCCAGGGCGGCAGCGAACCCCTGGCGGAGCGCCTGGCCATTCGCCCCACCAGCGAGACCATTTTTTGCGCCATGTATAGCAAATGGGTCAGCTCCTGGCGGGATTTGCCCATGAAATACAACCAGTGGTGCAGCGTCATGCGCTGGGAAAAGAGCACCCGCCCCTTCCTGCGCACCAGCGAGTTTTTGTGGCAGGAAGGCCACACCATCCACGCCACCGCCGAGGAAGCCCAGGAAGAAACCATGGCCATGCT
This sequence comes from Eubacteriales bacterium, assembly GCA_031556335.1. Lineage (GTDB taxonomy): Bacteria > Bacillota > Clostridia > Christensenellales > Aristaeellaceae > Limiplasma. The sequence goes on from JAVBTE010000106.1 coordinate 3,399, forward strand.
GGAGGTGTACCGGGAGGTGGCCGAAACCGAGCTGGCCATGCCGGTGCTGGTGGGCCAAAAAAGCGACAAAGAAAAATTCGCCGGCGCCCGGGCCACATACAGCATGGAGGCCATGATGCAGGACGGCAAAGCCTTGCAGGCGGGCACCAGCCACAATTTTGGCACCAACTTCGCCGAGGCCTTTGAAATTCAGTATTTGAACAAGGAAGGCAAGCTGACCCACGTCCACGAAACCAGCTGGGGCACCTCCACCCGCCTCATCGGGGCCATCATCATGACCCATGGCGACGAGCGGGGCCTGAAACTGCCGCCCCACATCGCGCCCATCCAGGTGGTCATCGTGCCCGTGGCGGCCCACAAGGGCGGCGTGATGGAAAAGTGCGAGGAGCTGTTCCAAAGCCTGAAGGCCCAGGGCCTGCGGGTGAAACTGGACGACCGGGACACCCTCTCCCCCGGCTTCAAGTTCAACGACTGGGAACTGAAAGGCGTGCCCGTGCGGGTGGAAATCGGCCCCCGGGATTTGGAAAACGGCCAGTGCGTGGTGTTCCGCCGGGACACCTATGAAAAGCAAAGCGTGTCCCTGGACCAGCTGACCACCCTGCTTCCCGGCCTTTTGGAAAACATTCAGCAAAACATGTTCGACATTGCCGCCAAGTTCCGGGACGAGCGCATCCAGGCCGTGCACACCATGGAAGAACTGGGCCAGGTGGTGAACGGCGGCTTTGCCAAGGCCATGTGGTGCGGCGACCGGGCCTGCGAGGACAAAATCAAGGCCGAGTTTAACGCCACCAGCCGCAACATGCCCTTTGACCAGACCCCCGTGGGCGACGCCTGCGTGTGCTGCGGCAAAAAGGCAAGCAAGGTAATCTACTTCGCCAAGGCGTATTGACCATGAAAAACAGCCATCCGCACGGGGGCGGGGCAACGCCCCCGCTCCCGAAGCCCTATCAGCTGGTGCTTTGGGATTGGAACGGCACCCTTTTGGATGACCGGGACTATGCCATGGGGGTGCGCAACCGGGTGTTCCCCCGCTTTGGCCTGCCTCCCATTGGAAGCCTGGAGGAATACCACCGCCAGTTTACCTTTCCCGTGCGCATTTATTACGAACGGGCGGGGGTAACGGAGGAAAGCTTCGTGGAAGTGGCCAACGCCTGGATGGCCGAGTACGTTCGCGGCGCGGCGGACATTCCCCTGCACAGCGACGCCCTGGAAACCTTGCAAGCCTTCCAAAAGGCCGGGCTTCTCCAGGCCGTGCTCTCCGCCAGCGACCTTTCCATTCTCACGGCCCAAATTGCCCAATATGGCCTGGAACCCTATTTTCAAAAGGTGTTGGGCCTTTCCCACATCTATGCCACCAGCAAGCAGGCCATTGGCCAGGCGTTCCTTGCGGAAACCGCCATCGCCCCGGAACTCTGCGTTCTTTTGGGGGATACCCTCCACGACGCGGAGGTGGCCCGGGAAATGGGTGTTTCTTGCATTCTGGTAGCCCGGGGGCACCAAAGCGCAAACACCCTGGCCCAGGCCGGGTTTCCCGTGTGCGGCTCGCTTCGGGAAGCGGCCAGGATTGTGACGGAGAAATAATGGGGAAAGAACGCTGGGGGAACCATCTTTTGCAAAAGATGGTTCCCCCAGACCCCCTCCAAGAAAACAACATGGGGTTTTCTCTGGGGAGGGCGCGGGAGGGGTATCTCTTT
>JAVBTE010000081.1:0-5636 GCA_031556335.1 Eubacteriales bacterium
CGCCCTTGCGCGTCCCCCGTCCCCGTCCCCGTCCCCCATCCCCCGTCTACGCCTCAAAGGCGTTGGGAATGTGCAGCACGCCGCTTTTGGAGATCTCCACGGCGTCAAAGCGCATGGGTGCGTCGGGGGTGTGCTGGGCAATATAGCAAAGGGCGGTTTGCACCAGCTTGCGCCGCTTGGCCGGGGTAATGGCCACAAGGCCGGCGCCGGGTTCGCCGGAGGCACGGGTTTTCACTTCCACAAACACCAGCATGTTCCGGTCCTGCATGATCAGGTCGATTTCGCCATAAGGGGAATGGTACCGCCTTTCCAGCAGCACCATTCCCCTGTCTTGCAAATATGCGCATGCGCGGTCCTCGCCCATCCAGCCTTTGGCATAGGCGCTGACCGTTTTATTCATTCGGGAAGCCTTCGTAGAGCGGGAACCGCCGCATCATCTCCTCAACGTCCTGCTTTACGGCGGGGCAAGCGGCTTCACCGCCCTCAATGACCCGCTTGATGAACCCGGCGATGGTTTCCATGTCGGCCTGCACCATGCCCCGGGTGGTGACCGCCGGGGTGCCGACCCGCACGCCGCTGGTGATGAACGGGCTGCGCTGCTCGCCGGGAATGGTGTTCTTGTTCACCGTGATGTTGGCCTGGCCCAGAAGCGCTTCCACTTCCTTGCCGGTGCGCTCGGTGTTGGTCAGGTCGATCAGGATGAGATGGTTGTCGGTGCCGTCGGACACCATCTTGATGTCGTTTTTCCGGAAGGCGTTTTCCAGGGCCTTTGCGTTGGCGATGATCTGCTGCTGGTACTTGACGAAATCCTGCTGCAAGGCCTCGTGGAAGCAAACGGCCTTGGCGGCGATCACGTGCATGAGGGGGCCGCCCTGGGTGCCGGGGAAAATGGCCTTGTCGATGGCCTTGCCATACTCTTCTTTGCATAGAATGAGGCCGCCCCGGGGGCCGCGAAGGGTTTTGTGGGTGGTGGTGGTGACAAAATCGGCGCAAGGCACGGGGCTTTCGTGCATGCCCGCCGCTACAAGGCCGGCGATATGGGCCATGTCCACCATCAGATAGGCGCCCACCTCGCTGGCAATTTCCCGCAGGGTGGAAAACTGAATGCGCCGGGGATAGGCCGAGGCCCCCGCCACGATCATCTTGGGCTTGTGCTCCTTCGCCAGGCTGCGCACCACGTCATAGTCGACATGGCCGGTTTGCTCGTCTACGCCGTAGGGAACAAAATGAAAATACTTGCCGCTGATGTTGACGGGGCTGCCATGGGTCAGGTGCCCGCCGTGGGACAGGTTCATGCCCAGCACCGTGTCGCCCGGCTCCAGCATGGCAAAATAAACGGCGGTGTTGGCCTGGGCGCCGCTGTGGGGTTGCACGTTGGCGTATTCCGCGCCAAAAATTTGTTTTGCGCGTTCAATGGCCAGGTTTTCCGCCACATCCACATACTGGCAGCCGCCGTAATACCGCTTTCCCGGGTAGCCTTCCGCGTATTTGTTGGTCAGGGGAGAACCCATGGCTTCCATCACCGCGGCCGAAACAAAGTTCTCCGAAGCGATCAGCTCAATGTGTTCCCGCTGGCGGCCAACTTCGTCCGCAATGGCCTGAAAAAGCTCCGGATCGGCTGCCATTACATGTGGATAATTCAAAATGATCTCCCCCTGCTTTGATATTTTGGAAAAAACCGGTGTATTCAGGCCGAGCAACCCCGCAGCACATTCCAAAATACGCTTACTGCTGCTTCCTTCCGGACCTGACAGGGTTCACGTCTTGAAATCGCACAGGACTCAGCCGTCATCATACACACGGCTTACTGATTGTACATGAGAGGCGCGCAAAAAGCAAGTTTTTTTCATGTTTTGGCAAGGCTTTGAAGAGGCGCTTACCCTTTGCCCGTCCGCACAAACCGCACCAGCACTTCCGCCAGCCGGTCCATATCCACAGGCTTGGTGATGTGGGCGTTCATGCCGTTTTCCAGCGCCTTGTCGATGTCCTCTTTAAAAGCGTTGGCGGTCAGCGCCACAATGGGCACGGTTTTGGCGTCCGAATGGTTCAGGGCGCGAATGGCCAGGGCCGCTTCATATCCGTCCATCTTGGGCATTTGGATGTCCATAAAGATCACGTCATAGGTTCCGGGCAGGGAGCCGGCAAACTTTTCCACCGCCTCGTCGCCGTCCGCGGCCTCGTCGCTCGCCATCCCCGTGCTTTCCAGCAGAGAGTTGACGATCATGCGGTTGATCTCCACATCGTCCACCACCAGCGCCCGGCGGCCGCCAAACTTCCCGGTCACGTCCAGCGCCTCCAAAGTGGGGCCGTCGCTTTCTTCCAATTCCCTCAGCCAGATGCTGAAACGGAACTCGCTTCCCTTGCCCAGTTGGCTGGTCACCTGAATTTCGCCGCCAAACAGCTGCACAATGTGGTGGCTGATGCTAAGCCCCAGCCCCGTGCCGCCATACTGCTTGGAAATGCTGCGGTCCGCCTGCTCAAAGGGTTGAAATATGGTTTTGAGGGTTTCCTCGGAGATGCCGATGCCCGTATCCCGCACGGCAAATTCAATCAGCGCCATGCCGTCCTTGCGCTCCCGCCGGGCGACGGAGAAGTAAATGGAGCCAAGCTCCGGCGTAAACTTCACCGCGTTGCCCAAAAGGTTGATCAGCACCTGCCGCAGGCGCAGCGGGTCGCCCATCAGGGTAGCGGGCGTAAAGGCTTCAAAGTTTGTTTCAAAGGCGATGTTTTTCTCATCGCAACGGGGCTTGATGATGCTGGCCACAGTGGCGGAAAGCTTGGGAAGTTCCATGGCCTCCTGGGAAAGCTCAATCTTTCCGGCTTCTATTTTGGACAGGTCCAAAATGTCGTTGAGCAGGCCCAAAAGGTGCTGCGACGACACCTCAATCTGCCGCACATGGTCTTTCACTTCCGTAATTTCCGGCTTTTCCGCCACCGTGCCGCCCAGCTTGCGCTGCACGATGTTCGCCAGGCCGATGATGGCGTTCATGGGGGTTCTGATTTCATGGCTCATGCGGGCCAGGAACTCGCCCTTGTGCTGGTTGGCGCGGTTGGCGTCGCTCACCGCCTGCTCCAGGGCCAGCTGATCCAGCACCATCTCGGTCATGTCGTTGGTTTCAATGATGTAGCCGATCTTTTCCCCTTCCTTGCTGAGGAAGAAATTGGCCACGCCGCGAATGTAGCGCCTGGTTCGCTCCACAAAGAAGATGTCCGCCTCCCGGCCCTGCTCAAGCGCCAAAATGGGGTCATACTTGGAGCCGGTGGGATATACGCTGCATTCGCCATAGGGTCTGCCCACGGCCGTCTGAAGGGTCAGGTGGTTAAACTTCAGCCCGGGTTCGTTCATGTAGATGATCCGCTGCTCCATGTCCGTAATGGAAAGCGGGTTTTTCACGCTGTCCACGATGCTGTCGGCCATGTCGTCAAAGCTGTCCGCCAGGGTGCCGAACTCGTCTTTTGATTCCGTTTCAAAGCGGAACTGGCGCTCGCCCGCCCGGAAGCGGGAAATGCCCTTGATGAGATGGGTGATATTGCCCGTGATGGAGGAAGCAAGCAAAATGGCGATGGTCACCACCAGCACGATGAGTAGCGAGGTGGACAGGAACAGGGTGGTAAACGTATCGTTCAGCGTGGCGGAGGCGGCGGTTTCCAGCCTGATTTCCGTTTCCCGGGCGGGGCGGGTAAAGTCGTCCAGGCCCGCGCCAATGGCCACAAAGCCGAAGCCGCGCTTGGAAAAGTCGTTCTCTTCCGAGGGCGCGTAATGCCCGGTATAGTAGGGAATGGCGGCGGCGGTGTTCAGCTTGTAAAGGCCGCTCCACAAAATATAAAAGGAACCGGAACCGCCCCGCTCGGTGAGGTCCATCCAACCGGTGCACTGGGGCGCGTTGTTCAGATACCGCCCGTCCAGGCCCACCAGCCCCGCCTTGGTCAGCGCGAGAGCGGGCTTCTTGGTTCTGGATTGCTGGTCAAAAATGGGCCAATTGGTTTCATCCACAAAGTTCGACCATTTGGCGACCCCGCTTTGCTGCCAGGCCTCATAAATGGAGGTCTCCAGCCAGGGCGTTTCCGGGTCGCCGGTTTCCGGGTTAAAGCCCACGATGGAGTGGTGCCTTGGATGGCAAATGCTTCGGCATTTGTAGTCCCAAATAAAGGCGTAATTGCCTTCAAAGGCGCTGGAAAGCTGGGTATACCGCTGGTTCATGGGGGTGATGTGGTCCACAAACTCCATGATGTGGTCATGGTTCAGGGCAAAGGTCACATAGCCCTTCACCCCGCCGTTTTCATCCGCCACGGGCATGGCCCAGCGCACAATGCCCTCAAAGCGCTGGCCGTTGGGGTTTTCTTTTCCGGCATAGGCCTGGCCCTCTGGCTGAAACGGAATGTCATAGCCCCGGTCTGCGGCGGCCTTCTCCACGACGGCAGGCGCATACATGCCGATGTAATTGGAGCCCACATAGGCGCCGACAACGTCGGACACATAAATTTCGCCCGGCTTTAACTTTTGCAGCTCCGCAAAATAGGTTTCCGCCTTGACATAGGTGTTTTCCCGCTGGGATACGTTCCGCTTGGTCCTGTCAAAGGGATGGTGAATTTTTGTGGAATTGGGCGAAACATATTTCACCACTTCGTTGCCTTGAAGGTCGATGAAGGCGATTTCGTCATACAGAGGGACTGCTTTATACTGAAAGGTTTCCGCCGGGCGGTAGTGAAAGCCGTCCATGTCGTTGTTTTCCAGGTTGGTGGAAACGCCGCCGGTCAGGTCTTGCTTGGGCGGTTCGGCCTCCACCCAGGCGGTGCCCTCGGCGTTCAATTCCCAATCGCCCTTTTTGACCACCTTGCGCAGGTTCACTTCCACAAAGTCGCGGTAGTTTTCCTCCGTGGGGTCCAGGGTGGCCACGTAGCGGATATCGTCATCCCGGGAATAAAGAAAATCCGCCACGTCCTTCGCCGTGTCGGTGGACATCCGTTCAATATTTTCCACGGCGCTGTCGTTGAGCGCCTTGGAGGAGTCTGTTACGGCAATCTCTCTGAGCACATTGCCAAGTGTGACGATTTGCTGCCAGGCGATAATCGTGAGCAAGATGAGCGGAATCACCTTTGCCATCAAAAAAATCATGATCAGCTTGGAACGCATGCCAAGCTTGATCCAGAATTTTTGAAAGAATCCACGACATTTTGTGGCGAACTTTTTCATTGCTCACGACCATCCTATTGCGCCCAGAATATGGCAGGGTGGAAAGAAATGGGGGGCGACCTTCCGCCACCGGCCATCATGGCAAGATATGGTTATTATAATCTACATCCTGGTTGAAAACAAGTGGAAACTGACGGTTTTTGACGAAAAGCCAGCCTTTCGCGGCTCAGCTTTCCTTGCCCGCAAGCGCTTTGCGGTATTCTTTCAGGTTTTCTTGTAGCAGCGCCGGGGTATCAAGGCCATAGGGGCACTTGCTTTTGCAATGGCCGCACTGGATGCAGTTGTCGATGCGGCCCATTTTTTCCTGCCATTCGGGCGAAAGCCACTGGGCCGAAGGCGAACGGCGCAGCAAAAGCGACATTCTGGCGCTGGTATTGATCTCGATTTCCGCCGGGCAGGGCATGCAATAGCCGCAGCCCCGGCAAAAGCTACCGGAAAGCTG
>JAVBTE010000082.1:0-16029 GCA_031556335.1 Eubacteriales bacterium
CTCCTGGGCCCTTTCCACCGGGGTGCGCAGGTCCATGATCCGGCTTAAACGGTATTCCCCGGCAAGCAGCTTCACATCCGCCTCCGTGGCCTCGGAAAGCTTGCTGGACCGCAGCAGCAGCCCTTTTCGGATGACCCCGCCCCCCGCGGCAATGCCGCCCAAATCCCGAATGTTGTGTATCCCTTGCATCGGAAGCGCTCTTTGCATGCTGTTGTTCCTTTCGCCGTCCCCCAAGGGACCGTTTTTATTCCGCTTTCAGGAATTTTTCCATCACATAGCCTTCGACCACATCGGTTTTTACCTTTACCCAGCCCGCCTCCTGGCAGCGTTCCAGCACCAGCAGCGGCTGGTGCTTGTAAAGACGCATCAGTACCTCTCCGCTCATGTCCGGCGCGGCGCGCAGGTTTAAGGTGGAATCGTCGTCGATGCCTGTGACCGTGGCGACCCACGCGCCCTTGGGCGTTTCCCCGGTAACGGGCATCAGCGTGGGGCGCGGCGTGGGCGTGGGGGGCGGGCCGGGGGTGGCCAGCTCCTGGCTGTCCAGCAGGGGCAGCTCCGCATCCTGGTCCGGGAACTGTTTCAGCGCCATGCCGGGATAATAGAAGTGCAAAATATCCAGATAAGTCTTGCCGTACCGGGCGGCCATCCACTCCGCGCCCCGCTGGCTCATGCCCACGCCGTGGCCGTAGCGCCGGGCTTCCACCGTGAAGCTGTTCGCCTTTTCCACCACGGTGAGCATTTCGTTGTCGTAGCCGTCGTTCAGGCCCAGGGCCAGGTTCTGTTCCACCGCCGGGAAAACGTCCAAATCCAGCGTGACCGGCTCTTTCACCGCCTGAAACTCGCCATACACCGGCTCCGGCGTGGGGGCGGGGGTAGGCTCGGGGCTGGGCGTTATATCCGAAAGGATGCCGCCGTCCTTTGGCGTGGGCGTGGGGGCCGGGGACGGCGTTGGGGTTTCAAACAGGAAAATCTCTTCCTGGTCCGCATCCGCCGCGCCTTGCCCCGCCGCCGGAACCACCGCGTCGGTTCGGGTTCTGCCGGAATACAGGAAGGTGATGTGGAATTTGGACATGAGCCTGGATGGATCGGGAAAGGCCGGGGTATCCACAGACAGGGCCTGCACCTCGTCCACCCGGAGGCTTTCCGGCGCGGGATCGTAGCCCTTCTTCACCAGCTCGTCCTTCAGGGCGTCCGCCAGCAGCTTTCGAAGGCCAAAGCCCACCGCCTCGTTTTTGCCCGGCTTTTTCTTGACGGTAAAGGTTTTCACAAGGCTCAGCGGGTTTTCCAGGTCGTAGGCGTCGTCGGCCGTTTGATAATAGCCATAGTCCCCGCCCCCGGTCCACACATGCTCCACCAGCTCCGTCTGGCCGCCGTTGCTGGCCCCGTAAAAGCATTGGGCCAGCTCATTTTTGTAAAACCCGCAAACGCCCCGGGTTTCCTCCACCGCCTGGTCGGCCCGTTCATAGCCCTTGACCCGGCCCTTAAACACCTGGTCGTTGGTGGTGTCCACCAAATCATAGGGCTTGGCGCTATCCTGCTTGCGCAGGGCATAGGTGCGGGCGGTGACCGCCTGGGCCTTTAAGGCCTCCAGGGGAAACTCGTTGCTCATTTCGTAGGGCACCACCCCGTGAAGATAGTCCTCCACATGGATGTGCAAAATGGGACGGATCACTTCCCCGTCCGCGTTCAGTTCCAGGTCGCCCTCATACAGCGCTTCCTGCCCCACCAGCCGAATGCCGTTTTCCGCACCATCGTCCGCCTGATAGCGGGTGAGGTACACGCCGGCCCCGGCGTTGAAGCTCATGCCCTGGTAATACACTTTCAGGGACCCCCCCGCCAGCATAAACGTGAGCTGGCTGCCCCGTTCAAAAATCATGCTGGCCTGTCCCTTGTTGCCAAGGCTGTAAATGCCGTCCAGCACGATGTCCATACGGTTGGTAATGCCAAGGCGGCTGAGCTGCACCCGCACAATTTGCGGCCGGGCCGCCGCCTTCTCAATGTCCGAAGGGGGGAGGTCCGCCTTGTTTGCCGCCGTGCCAAAGGGCAGCATCAAAAGGCACAGGCTAAGGGCCAGCCACCGCTTGTTCTTCCGGACGTGGAACTCTTTCATGGAACGCCTCCTTTTTCCCTTTCCGCGCACAAAACCCCGACGGAAAGAAACGAACGGGCAACACGTCGCGTTGCGTTTTTTCCATTTTTTACAAATCCCGCACCGCCCGCGTCTTTGCCTATGGTACCATGCAGGGCAAAAAGTTGCAAGCGGCAGGGTTTTCCTTTTCCCGGGGGAGGGCAAAGATGAAAAAAAGAGGAACGCCTTTCCGCGTTCCCCCGCTGTTTGGTTTTCGCTTAAAAAGCAATTCTCTTTTCAATAATGGGGTTGCTGCCCCGCCAGCCACGTTTTGGGCAGGTGCGGCGGAATCTGCGCACTGTGGGGTTTGCGGCCCACGTCGATGTCGTCTCCTGTCACATCCCGCAGCTGGACCACAGGATTCTCCCCCGTCTCAAACCGATAGTCCCGGCCCATCTGGTTGATGTGGTCCGTCACCACCGTATGGCTTGTTACCGCGTTCACGTCCCGGTTGACCACGCCCTGGTAGCGGAAGAAGTCCACATCCGGTTTCAGGTCGTCCACGCAGGCGTAGCTCTCCCGGCTGGCGGTCTGGCTCACCGTGCCCGCCAGCACGCCCCGCACGTAGGGAATGTTGCTTTCCATGCGCAAAGGCTCCGGGAACGCACCGTCCCCCACCACCTGCTGGTATTCCTTGCCCTCCTCCTTTTGCAGCAGCTTCGCCGCCGCGTGAAGGTGGCTTAATTCCTGGCTGTATAGCCATTCCCACACCTTCTTGGTTTTCGGGCAGCTCTCGGTTTGCATGCAGGAGTAATACAAATAGCACTCGGTATACTGGTGCATCAGCAGGCATTCCAGCCAGGTTGCGTTGGGGTCCATGAGGCTGCCGTAATGGGTTACGTGCTGTTCCTCGATCATGCCGATCTCCTGGTACAGCTTACGGCCCCGGTCGTTTGGATAGGCCCCGCACACGTTCATGTAAAAGTTCATGGTTTGCTGCTCCGCCGCGGTGATGATGCCCACGCACAGCTTGGTTTGCAAATCGGCCGTATGGTTGTCGATGGGGCGCTTGATGTCGTCATAGGGATAGCGGTGCTCGGAAATGGTGGGCCGCCCGGGGGTCACCTCCGTATACCGCCCCACCAGGTCCTCGGCGTGAACCCCTGTTTCCATATCCAAAAGCTCGGCGTAGCGGTACAGATGGTCGAAATCCTCCAGCAGGGCAAAGTCCAGCGCGCTTTTCACATAGGGGTCCGGTTCCCGCTTTGCCAGGTGGGCCGTCAGGTCCACCGCCACCTGCTCATAGCCGATGGTGTGTTCCAAAAGCGTTTCATCCGTTGGTTTCAGGGCGCTGATCAGCTTTTGCTGCTGTTGTTCCAGCCTGCGGATCAGCGCCAGCTGCCGCCGGACATCGTTGTTTGCGCAGTGGCGTGAAAACTGATGGGTATACCAGTTTGCCTCAAACTCGGTTCCGTTCATCAGAATCACCCGGGTGCGGGTGTAGGGGTCCACCTCGTTTTTGCGGTAAGGGGCCGGGTACATCCCCGTCCAGTCCAGCAGGCAGTCGTCCAGCTTGCCCGCCTTCTCTTCAAATGGATTCATTGGCACACTCCTTTCTTCAGAAACCCTGGTGTTTCCGCCGGTAGTATGCGCTGTGGAGAAACATTCCAGTCATCATGCCGACATTTGGGGCATAAAAGGGAATCTGAGCTGCCAGCTTGTCTTTCCTTCACAAATCCATTATAATAGAAATTAATCATCCCCCGAGATCCTTACCGGAATCATTCGCCATCCATCAAAACCGCAAAAACCCATATTGGAAAGGAATGGAAGTATGGCACAGTTGCCGGCAGAAACGCAAAAACACCTCCCGTTCGAGGGGGCGCATGCCTTGATCGTGGAAGACAACCCGTATGCCCTGGACATCATGTCCATCTATCTCAAGCGTCAGGGCATCTCCTCCGACGGCGCGGAAAACGGGAAAGAGGGCCTGGAAAAATACTTGAGCGGCCCTGAAAAGTACCAAATCGTTTTTATGGACTTGCAAATGCCGCTGGTCAACGGCTATGAGGCCACCCGAAAAATTCGGGAAAGCGGCTGCCCCGGCGCGGCGGAACTGCCCATTGTGGCCATGTCTGGCGACCCGCTGGGCAATTTGTTCGAGCTGGGTTTCAGCAAGCAGCTGAAAAAGCCTTTTGCCATGGAGGATGTGTTCTCCATTCTCACTTCGTTTTTGGCGCCTTAATTTCGCAACCGCGTGGCGGAGGAGTGCTCATCCATGTTTTCCGAATTTGCCTATTCCAGCCAAATGCAACTGCTGCTGGCTGCCGCTACTTTTATCATCACGTTTTGCAACCTGTATCTGGTATCGCAGCTGATTCCCACCTTTTGCGACGTTCGGGCCACCATTCGCCAAAGGGCCCTGTTCGCTTTTATTACCGGTACCCTTTTGCATAATGTGTGGGTGTACAGCGTGTACCTGATTGGCGGCATGGTCTCTTTCACGCCGCTTGCTTTTGCGCTGGTGGTCAGCCCAAACCCGGTGATGGCGTTTTTGTATTACCTTGCCGCCGTCAAAATATTCAAGCTGCCCTCCATCCGCTCCATCAAAATGATGGGCTACGTCTATTTGTACTGGACGGTGAACAAATCCCTCTACCAGCTGTTTGGCGCGTATCTCTTCGTGCAAACAGGGCCGCGGTACAATTATCTGATGGATGCGGTGCAGGTGCTTTTTACGTTCTGCATTTTTTGCCCCGCCACCATCCTTTTGCGGCATTACGTTCGCAGGCACCGCATCAAGCTGATGTTTATGGAAAACGGCTTTTTTCACCCCAGCAAAGAATTGCGCAGCTTTTTTATCCGAATCACCTTTATCTACATCATCTCCGTCACCACGCCCCTGGTGATTCCGGCGCCCGCCGTTTCCAGCGCTTTCTATACCGCCTTTTTGGTCATGTTCATCTGCATCAACATTTTTGTAGACCTGCACAACTATGACCAGCAGGTGGTCAGCAGCCAGCAGGTGCACATCAGCGCACTGTTTAAGGGCCTGGAAGAATTCCGGGGGATCAAGCACGATTTTTATAATATTCTGCACACATACAGCGGCTATCTGGAACTGGGCGAATATGAAAAGCTGAAAGCGTACCACGCCTCGGTGGTCAAGACCACCTCCCACGCGGGCACCATGCTGGACCTGGCCCGGCGCACCCCGGAAAACCCCATGCTGCTTTCCTTGCTGATGGATAAGCTGGTCGTGGCCGAAAACGCCAACGTCAAGATGATGATCTCCCTCAAGTGCGACCTGAAAGACTTCTACATCAATACCATCGACTTTTGCCGCGTGCTGTCCTGCCTTTTGGACAACGCGGTGGAGGCCGCCGCGGAATCGGTGGAAAAGAGGATCTATTTTACCTGCGAAACCACGGAGACCCACTCCAAGCTGGTGATCATCACCAACACCACCGCCTCGCCCGTCAACATTGGCGCGGCCCAAAGCCACGGGGCCAGCAGCAAAACAGGCCACAGCGGCATTGGCCTGACCACCGTGCGCAACACCATGAACAAATATGGGAACTGCACCTTCCGCATCCAGTTTTTTAACGAGGAATTTTCCGCGTATATCGAATTTCGGGAGCCCTAGGCCCGGCCTCTCAGCCCGCGCCGTTTACAATCTCCTTCAAATGCAAAATCGCCCTTTCGTACCCCCCAAAGCCCAGCCCATAATAGGAGGCTACGCAGGCCTTTGCGGGGAAGCTTACGTGGCGAAAGCTTTCCCGCGCCATGATATCGCTGAGGTGCACCTCAATGGCCGGCAGGGCCACGGCCTTCAGCGCGTCCAAAATGGCGATGCTGGTGTGGGTATAGGCGGCGGGGTTGATGACGATGCCGTCCGCCGCGCCATAGGCGCTTTGGATGATGTCCACCAGCGCCCCCTCGTGGTTGCTTTGGAAGCACTCCGCCTGAATGCCTTCCCGCTGGCAAACCTGCCGGATAAAGGCCAGAAGCTGCTCGTAGGTTTCCGCGCCGTAAATGCTTTTTTCCCGGATGCCCAGCAGGTTCAAGTTGGGTCCGTTAATGACAAACAGCTTCATCAAATGCCTCCTTCATCTTCCCTGCGCATTCCTCGATCCCCGCCTCGTTTGCGATACAAACGTCCGCGCAGGCTTCATACAGGGGCTGCCGCAGCCGCCACATTTCGGCCAGGGCGGCCTGGTCCGTCGACAGGGGCCTGCCCGCCAGGGGCAGCAGGTTCACCGGCCTTGTGATGTGCACCACAAACCCGTTCATCCGAAGGTTTTGCCGGTTTTCCAAAGAAAGCACCGCGCCCCCTCCGGTCACCAGAATCTGTCCGCCCCGGCCGGAACAGCGGGCGATCTGCTTCGCTTCCCGCCTTCTGAACCCGGTTTCCCCTTCCCGCCGGAAAATTTCGGGAATGGTGTAGCCGGCGGTCTTTTCAATTTCCCGGTCCACATCCGTAAGGGGCAGATCCAAAAGCTGGCTCAGCCGCCTCCCCAGGGTGGTTTTGCCACAGCCGGGCATGCCCACCAGCACCAGGTTCATCACGCTTCGGCGCAGGGCCGCGTAGGCCTGCCGGGCCGTTTCCGACGGCACGGGCTGGCCCGAAAACAGCTCCCGGGCGCGGGCCGCCTGGGCCACCAGCATGCTCAGGCCCCCTGCCCAGGGAATATGAAGCTCCTGGGCCTGCTGCAAAAGCCGTGTCCGCAGGGGATTGTACACCACATCCAGCACCCCCCGCAGGCCGGGAAACAGGCGCAAATCCAGGGGGGAGCCGGTCACCGCCGGGGCCATGCCCACCGGGGTGGTGTTCACCACAAACGCCGCGTCCTTGTGCCGGGAAAGGTTTTCGTAATTGTCCTCCCCCCCTCGGGACACCACGACGGCCTCGCCGCCCTGGGCCCGGATCACCGCGCAGGCCGTGCGGCTGGTGCCGCCGCTTCCCAGCACCAGGGTCTTTTCCCCGGCAAACCGGACGCCCGCCTGCCTGGCCATTTCCTCAAAGCCGTAGGCGTCGGTGTTATCGCCAAACAGCGACCCGTCCGCCTGCCGCACAAGGGTATTGACGCTGCCAATCTCCCGGGCGGTATCGCTGAGCCGCGCGCAATAGGGCATGACGCTTTGCTTGTAGGGGATGGTCACGTTCAGCCCGGCGAAGCGGTCCTGCCGCAAAAAGCCGTCCAGCGCCTCGGGCTCTAGCGGAATCAGCGCATAGCCCGGCCCGCCCAAAAGGGCGTGCAGCCGGGGCGAATGGCTGTGGCCCAGTTGCCGGCCAATCAGGCCATATGGTTGCTCTGTTTGGGTCATGGCTCTCCCCCGCGATTTTATATTTCGTGATAGCTGCCCAAAAACGTGAACTGCTCCGGCCCGGCGCTCAGCTCGCTTAAAAGCCCCAGGGCCTCCTTGTCGTACGCCTGGGCCTCCAGGTCAAAATAGAACATGAACTCAAAATCCGTGCCCGGAATGGGCCGGCTTTCCAGCTTGGTCAGGTTCAGGCCCAGGGTGGCGAACTTGGCGATCAGGGCGTACAGAGCGCCCGGCTTATGCCGCACCGTGAGCATCAGGCTCATGCGGTCGGCCCCGGGGTAAATTTCCAGCTCCTTGGCAATGCAAATGAAGCGGGTAAAGTTGCTGTCGCTGTCGGATACGTCCTCCTTCAGCACCTGAAGGCCGTACAGGGCGGCGCAGGCAGGGGAGGAAATGGCGGCCACGTCCGCCCGTCCGCTCTGCCTTACCAACGCTGCCGCCGCGGCGGTGTTTTCGCACACGGTGATCTTTACGTCTTTCAGCGTTTTCAAAAACGCGCCGCACTGGCCAATGGCCTGCTCGTGGGACACCACCTCCCGGATGCCGGAAAGCGCCGCCCCCGGCGCGGCCAGCAGCCGGTGGTCGATTTTCGTTTTGATGCTGCGCACGATGAAAAAGCGGTGCTTGCGCATCAAGTCGTATACCTCGGTGACGGAGCCGTAGGAGCTGTTTTCAATGGGCAGCACGCCGTAGCGGCACAGCCCGCTTTCAATGGCCTGGAACACGCCCTCAAAGCGTTTGAAATACATGATGTCCGGAATGGCGAAGAGCTTGTCGCAGGCCTGCTGGCTGTACGCCCCCTCCACACCCTGGCAGGCCACCACGGCCCTTTTGGGGAAAGCCTGGGGGGTCTCCTCCGCCGCCTTTTTCACCGCTTCCTCCAGCCCGCTTTTCCGGGCCAGCAAACGCTGCTGGTAGCTGCGGCTCAAATCAAACACCGTGTGATACAGTTGTTTGACATACATCACCATGTCCTCATCCGTGCGGGCCAGCACCCGGCTTAGCACTTCCCTTTCCCGGGCAGGGTCCAGCACAGGCAAACCGTTTTCCTGCTTGTATTTGCCAATCTCCATGGCCAGGCGCATCCGCCACTGGAACGCGTCGGCCAGCTGCTTGTCGATCTGGTTGATCTCTTCGCGAAGGGAATCGATTTCCATATCATCACTCTTTTCATTTCATCCTGGCGGAACCGAAAAACCTATTCCGCCACCGCCATTTCCACCAAACCGCGAAGTTCCTCCACTGGCACGGGGTGCAGCCCACAGTTTCCGATTTGGGTGGGCAATACCAGCGTCAGGCTGTCCCCGGCCCGCTTCTTGTCCGACAAAGCCGCCTGGGCCAGCGCTTCCGCCGAATAGGGCGCGGACACCGGCAGGCCGCAGCGGGAAAGGGCGGCAAGGATGCGCTCCTTGCATTCTTGGGCGCACAACCCCATCCGCCAGGCCATGCGGGCCGCGCAGGCCATGCCCGCCGACACCGCCCTGCCATGGCTCATTTGGTAGTCGCTCAACCGTTCCATGGCGTGGCCCAGGGTGTGCCCCAGGTTCAAAAGCTGGCGGCTGCCCGTATCAAACTCGTCCTGCGCCACCAGCCGGGCCTTGGCCTCAACACACCGCCGGATGATCTCCTCGATATGTCCCTCATAGGCCCCGGCCTCCAACCAGGCGAACATTTCCCCGTCCCCCAGCACGCCCATTTTGATGGCCTCCGCCACCCCGTCCAACACAAATGCCCTGGGCAGGGTGGAAAGCGCATCTGGGTCGCAAAGCACCAAAGAGGGCTGATGGAAGGCCCCGACCAGATTTTTGCCCGCCGGCAGGTTCACCCCGGTTTTGCCGCCCACGCTGCTGTCCACCATGGAAAGCAAGGTGGTGGGCAATTGCACAAAGCGAATGCCCCGCAAATAGGCCGCGGCGGCAAACCCCGCCATGTCCCCCGTTACGCCGCCGCCCAGGGCCAGCGCCAGGTCTGTGCGGGTCAGGCGGGCTTCCGCCAGGGCGTTCACCATGCCCTGCCAGGTGGCCAGGGTCTTTTGCGTTTCACCATGGGGAAACACAAACCGGGACACGGCAAAGCCGCTTTTCTCCAGGGAGGCGCAAACCGGCGCGCCGTACAGCCCGTCCACCCGGTCGTCGGCCATCACCATCAGGCGGCAGGGCTTCCCGTTCAGGGCCAGCAGCTGCGGCCCCGCCTCCCCCAGCAACCCCCGCCCGACCCGCACCTCATAGGGCTGCGACGCCGCCACAGGCACGGTTTTCATGCTTCATCATCCTTCCGGTCCGAGCCGGCCTTCTTCTCCCGGCCATCCCGAAGCAAGCTTCGCAGCCGTTCCTCGTCGCCGGCGGCCAAAGCGTCCCGGTATTCCTCCAAATGGGCGATGAGCAGGTCCAGCTCTGAAAGCAGCGGCCCCTGGTCGCACAGAAACAGCTCCGCCCACATGTCCTCGTTCAGGCGGGCCACCCGGGTCATGTCCCGGTAGCTTCCGGCGGAAAAGCCCTGGTGGGAAAGCGCGGTGGGGCTTTTGACATACGCGCTGGACACCACATGGGCCAGCTGGGAAGTGTAGGCGATGATGCGGTCGTGAATTTCCGGCGTGGTGATGACCACCCGGCCAAAGCCCAGCTCCCGCCAGAAGGTTTTCAGGCGGCCCAGCAAAGCGATGTCCGCGCCTTTTGGCGGGGTCAAAATCATGCTGGCGTTTTCAAACAGGGTTGTGGTGGCATGGTCGAACCCGGAATACTCAATGCCCGCCATGGGATGGCCGCCCACAAAGGTGAAGCCCTTTTCCTGCGCGATGGCCCAAATGGGCTGGCACACGGCGGTCTTTACGCCGCTCACGTCCATCACCACCGCGCCCTTTTGGATGACGTCCGCGTGGGAAGCCACATATTCCACCGCCATACGCGGCCAGGTGGCCACGATGACCATGTCGCAAATGGACAGGCGCTCCTCGGTCAACTCCCCGTCGATGGCGTCCAGCAGACGGGCTTTGTGCAGCACCTGCGGGCTGACGTCCGTGCCCAACACCGTGTGGGGCGTCAGCTTTTTGATGCACTTGGCGATGGAACCGCCAATCAGGCCTAAGCCGATTACCGCGATGTTCATAGCGTTCCTCCTTTACCGGCAGGCGTAGGGCAGCACGCCCCGCACACCCTCCATCAGTTCCTGAAAGGCCGTGGGCGTCAGGGATTGGGCCCCGTCGCACAGGGCCCGCTTGGGGTCGTTGTGCACCTCGATCATCAATCCGTCCGCCCCCGCCACGGTGGCGGCCAGGGCCATGGGCTTCACCAGCGAGGCCATGCCCGTGGCGTGGCTGGGGTCGACAATCACCGGCAAATGGCTTAGCTTTTTCAGTAGCGGCACGGCGGAAAGGTCCAGGGTGTTGCGGGTGGCGGTTTCAAAGGTGCGGATGCCCCGCTCGCACAGAATGACCTGGCGGTTGCCTCCGGCCATTACATACTCCGCGCTCATCAAAAGCTCTTCCAGGGTGTTGGCCAGGCCCCGCTTCAGCAAAACGGGCTTGCCCGCATGGCCCAGCTCCTTGAGCATCTCAAAATTCTGCATGTTGCGGGCCCCCACCTGAATCACATCCACTTCCGCGAACAAAGGAAGCTGGGACAGGTCCATGATCTCCGTTACCACCGGCAGCCCGGTCAGCCGCTTGGCTTCCAAAAGCAGCTTCAGGCCGTCGCCCCGCAGGCCCTGGAAAGAATAGGGGGAAGTGCGGGGCTTGAAAGCGCCGCCCCGAAGCAGCGAAGCCCCGGAGGCTTTCACCGCCGTGGCGATGAGGCAAAGCTGCTCCTCGCTTTCAATGGAGCAGGGCCCGGCGATAACGGAAAAGCCCGGCCCGCCAATGTGGGTATTCCCCACGGAAATCACCGTGTCCTCCTCGTGGAACTTGCGGTTGGCGTTCTTGTAGGGTTCCTGAACCCGCTTCACGTCCTCCACGATGTCCAGGGCCCGCAGCAGGTCGATATCCACCACGGAGGTATCCCCCACCAGGCCCAGCACCGTATGGGCCGCGCCCTCGGACACGTGGATGTCCACGTTCAGGCTTTTCAGCCACGCGATCAAATTTTCCTGCTGCTTCATGTCCGTATTCTTTTTCACGATCACGATCATGGTATTTCCGCCTTTCTTTGGGGCCACCGCCCGGCCTTACACGAAAAAACCCTTACGGCATTGGCCGCAAGGGTTCATCCTTTTTCAGATGATACTCAGGAAGCAGCTCAACGCAAAGGAGCCTTACGCGCAAACGTAAAGCTAAAGTAATAATAAAAGGAGGACGGCATCCTAACTTGTTTCGCGGTCATGGAGGCTCCCCCTTTCGTTGCGTTGCTGTGTGTGCATTATAGCCCGGCCGGGCGCAAATGTCAATGAAAAATCCCGAAAGTGCAAAAGGGGAACAGCGGCGCGGGTCAGCCCGGTTCCTTGACGGGGGCCAGGGGGGCCTCCTCCAGGCCGTCCTTTTCCACCTGGCGCACGCTGGGCATGGCGATGGCCACCAGGGCCAGGATGGTGCAGCCCGTGCCGGAAATGATGAACCACACAGGCACGCTGATGCGGTCCGCCAGCATCGCCGAGAAGATAAGGCCAATGGGCATGGCCATGGAAACCATGCTGGTATTGAGGCCAAATACGCGGCCCAGGTATTCCGGCGCGATTTTCTCCTGGAGCAGGGCCATGCTGGGGGCGGAATAGAAGGGCACCACCACGCCCATCAGCGCGCAGAGCACGGCGTAGACCACAAAGCCGCTGGGAGGCAAAAGGCCGCACGCGGCCAGGCCCAGCCCCAACCCGCCCATGGCCACAATGATGCTGGCGGCCCGGTTTTTGAACCCACCCGTCATGCCCAGCAGCCCTCCGCCCACCAGCATGCCGATAGAGAAAGTGATCTCCGCGATGGACGCTTCCATCAGCCCGCCTCTAAAATGTCCCTTGGCCATGAGGGGAAACAGCGCGTTGGTAGGCGAAAACAGCAGCATATACAGCGCGCCGATCCACAAAAGGGCAAACAGGCCCCTGTGCTTTTTCAAAACCCGGTAGCCTTCCACCAATTCCCGCCACATATGCGGCTTTTCGGCGGTTTCCGACTTTTCTTCTTTTGGCAGCTCCGGAATTTTGATAAAGACCACGGCCAGGGAGGCCGCCACCGCCCCCAGCACATCCAGCAGAATGATGGCGCTGAGGCTCCAGGCCGGATACAGCGCCACGGCAATGGCGGTGCCCGCCATATACCCCACGGTTTGCAGCGTTTGGGTATAGCCGGAGCACTTGGTCAAATATTCTTCGGGCACCATCAGGGGCGTTACCGCGCTGATGGCAGGCGAATGGAAGGCCGTGCCCACGCTGCGCACCGCCAGAATGACCATGACCAGCCAGATGGGCAGCTCCGCGAAAAACGCGTACACCACCAGCACCAGGCTGGCCGCCGCGATAAACATGTCCGCGCCGATCATGGTCAGCTTGCGGGGCCAGCGGTCCACCAGGGTGCCCGCAAAGCTGCCCAAAATGGCCGTGGGCAAAAAGCCCATCATCGACGCGATGGACAGCACCGCCGCCGAATTGGTGGTGTTGGTCAAATGCCAGATCAGCGCCATCTGCACGGTGGAGCTGGTCAAAAATGAAACCGCCTGCCCTGCCCACAGGGTAAAAAAGGGAGGCCGCCAGGAGGAGCTCTTGGTGTTTTCCATTGATCTATTCTCCCGATTCTCTGTCTTTGCGCTTTCCCGCCCATCAGCATGATATGCCAAATACGGCGCGGCGCGCGTCGCAAGGAGGCTTTTTCGCCCGAAACCTGTACAGTTATTCGGAACTTTCCGGCAGAATCCTTCCAAAGCGATGGGCTACATCTTACCAAAAGAAAACGGCCCTGTCAATGAGGGCCGGATTAGAATGCGCCGATCTTCTCCCGCTTCATGGGCACAAAGCGGATACCGTTCACCGTCTGCGGCTCCTGCGTCGCCCGGAAACCCAAATGCCGGTAGGCTTCCACCGCAAAGGGCGAGGAATTGACGGTGACGACATCAAAGGGCCCCGCTTCCTTCCCGCTTTGAAAAAAGGCCAGCATCGCGCCCAGCAGGGCCCGGGCCACGCCTTGGCGGTGATAGGCCTGGTCCACAAACAGCAAGTGGATATGGGGGCCATGCTCCCGCCGGCTGGCCGCCAGCACCCCGATCAGCTTCTCTTCGCGCAAGCAGGCCCACATGGACAGCTCCTTTTGACGCAGCCGCTTTTCCATGGCCTCCAGGGCAATATATCGCTGAAATTCGCGGATGCCTCCCCGGGAATATTCCGGAGCCTCAAACTGCCGGAACACCTTCCACACCAGGGCCATGGCCTCCGGCAGTCTTTCCGGCGGCAGCGCGCATACCCAGCCGGGCGCTTTCATTCGCCCTCCCCGCCCAGCATGGCCTTCACCCGCAGGCTTGCGGCATACACGGCGTTTTTGCGCTCGCCTTCCGCTTGCAGGCTTTCCATGGCCTCCCGCAGGGAACGGTCCTGCACCAAGGCATCAAACAGCCGCGCCTCCAAAGACAGCGGGCTTTTTTCCGCCCTGGGGGCGGGAACATCCTCCGGGGCCCACCGGAAAACAAGGCAGTACTCCCCTTTTTCCACCTTCGGGTTTGCCTCCATTTGGGCAAGCACGCCCTGGACAGGGCCCCGCAGGGTACATTCATGCTTTTTGGTCAAATCGCAGCTGGCGCTGACCAACGTATGGGGCAGGGCTTCTTTCACCGCGCCGAGCAAATCCACCACCCGGTGGGGGGATTCGTGCACCACCGCGATTTTGGAGCGGGTCGCCATGTCCAGCAGCTTTGCCCGCAGCTCGTTTTTCTGCCTGGGCAAAAAGCCGAAGAAGGTGAACTCTGTGATCTCCATACCGCTGACGCTGAGGGCCGCCGCCAGGGCGGTGGGCCCCGCCACCGCCACCACCTGGACGCCCGCCTGCGCCGCCTCCCGAACCAAAACGCTGCCCGGATCGCTGATGCAGGGGGTGCCCGCGTCGGTGGTGACCGCCACGTCGATGTTTTCCGCCAGCATCCGCTGCACGATGCGGGCCGCCTTGCCCTGCTCGTTGTGCTCGTGGCAGCTGGTAAGGGGCGTTTGAATGCCAAACACCGAAAGCAGCTTTTGGGTCACCCGCGTGTCCTCCGCCGCGATGAGGGCCACGCTTTTCAGGGTTTCAATGGCCCTGGGGGTCATGTCGGACAGGTTGCCGATGGGGGTGGCCACCACGTACAGGGTTGGCATGGCATGGCTCCTTTCTTGGGGGGTGGGTTGCCGGGGATGAGGTTGCCGTTTCGTTCACCGGGCAGCCCTTTGCCGATGGGCGGTTATAATCGTTAAAGAAAACGCGTTCACCGTGATTTCACAGCCGTCAATGAGAACATACCAGTTTTTTCCCTTGCGGGCGATCTGGCTGTGTGGGTCCGCTATTTTGCGTTTACACCACAGCACCACATCCTCCGCGTCCAGGGAAAGGTTCCTTTTGATCCGCTCCACCCCCAGGGTGGTTGTATGCAGCCTGCCGAGTTCCGCAATCAGCGATTCCCTTTCCATCCGCCCGCCGTCCCTTCCTGCCCCCGCTGAAACACCCGCAGCTTGGCGCTTCGGGCCCTGGGGTTTTCTTCCACTTCCCGAGGGGCGGGCTGCACCGCGCCTCCGGCCAGCACCTTGCCCTGGGGCTTCAGGCCGCAGGTGCAGATGGGCGCTTTGGGCGGGCAGGTGCAGGGATTTTGCATTTGCCGGAATGCGTTTTTTACGATGCGGTCCTCCAGGGAATGAAAGGTGATCACCAGCAGCCGCCCCTCCGGGGCCAGGCAGTCCGCAATGTCCGCCAGCGCCTTTTGAAGGGGCGCCAGCTCGTCGTTCAGGGCGATGCGCACCGCCTGGAAGGTTCTGCGGGCCGGGTGCCCGTCGTCCTTCCGGCGCACGGCCTTCGGAATGGCCGCGTCCACCACCGCCACCAAATCGGCCGTGGTCAGGATGGGCTTTTCCGCCCGTTTCTCCACAAAGACCTGGGCCACCCGGGCGGCCCACTTTTCCTCGCCATAGTCGGTCAAAATCCGGCGGAACTCCTGCTGGGATACCGCCTGTAAATACTCCGCCGCCGTTGGGCCTTCGCTTCGGTCCATGCGCATGTCCAGGGGCGCGTTCTCGTGGTAGCTGAACCCCCGCTCCGGCGTGTCCAGCTGGTGGCTGGAAACCCCAAGGTCCAGCAGCGCGCCGGAAAGCTTCGGCGCGCCGGCCCCGGCCAGCAGGCCTTTCGCGTCGTGAAAATTGCCGTCCAGGGCATGAAAGCCGGCAAAACAACCAAGCCGGGCCGTGGCGGCGGCAATGGCCGCCTCGTCCCGGTCGATGCCATACAAGGTTGCCGTGCCCCCGGAGGCCCGCAAAATTCCTTCGCTGTGGCCGCCGCCGCCCAGGGTGCCGTCCAGGTAAACGCCCTGGGGGCAGGGCCTCATCCAGGCCATCACCTCGTTAAACAGCACGGGAAGATGGTGAAACGTGTTTTCTGTCATGTGTCGCCTCCTGGTGGGTGGGGGGGGGAGATGGGGCGGGGCGGGGCATGGGGGGGGGGCGCCCCCCCCCCCCCGCGCGGCGGGGGCCCCCCGGCCCCCCCACTGGGC
>JAVBTE010000166.1:0-38586 GCA_031556335.1 Eubacteriales bacterium
TGGTCGTGCGGGTTTCTGTGGAGATTCCCAAGCGGCTGAACGAGAAGCAAAAGGATTTGCTGCGCCAGCTGGAAGAAAGCATGAGCGGCAAGGAGTATGAAGGCCGCAAGTCTTTCGCGGACAAATGGAAGGGCATGTTCAACTGAATCAGCGGGCGGGCGGCGATGAGCGGCCCGCTTTGCGGATGGTGGAGGAAAAAGCATGGAATGGTGCGAAGCGGTGGTGCACACCACCACCGAAGGGGCGGACGTCGTCAGCGATCTGATGGTGCGCCTGGGGGCCGCCGGCACGGAGATTGTGGACCGGGCGGACGTGCCCGACCCGAACGAACCCGGGGTGTACTGGGAATTGTATGATGAGAAGATCATCGAAAATATGCCGGAGGACGTGCTGGTCAAGGGCTGGTTTGAGGTAAACGGCCAAACCCCGGACACGCTGAGCGAGCTGAAACGGGAGCTGGCCCAATGCCTTTCGGCGGACCAGGGCGTTCCCCTGGGCACGCTGCAATTGGAGATGCGGCAGGTGGCGGATGCAGACTGGGCGGAGATTTGGAAAAAGTATTACAAGCCCTTCCGCATCGGCAGCCATTTGGTGGTGAAGCCCACCTGGGAGGCCTACGAGGTTCAGCCCGTGGATGTGGTGATCGAGCTGGACCCGGGCATGGCCTTTGGCACGGGTACCCACGAAACCACCAACATGTGCATGGAACTGCTGGAGAAAAACCTGAATGGCGGCATGCGGGTGATGGATGTGGGCACAGGCAGCGGCATTTTGGCCATCGCGGCGGCCAAGCTGGGCGCGGAACATGTGCTGGCCATTGATATCGACCCGGACGCGGTGAAGGTGGCCAGAGAAAACGTGGCCTTGAACCGGGCGGAGGCCCGGGTGCGTGTGGTGTGCGGCGATTTGGTGAAGGGGGAAACCATGCCCTGCGACCTGGCGGTGGCCAACATTGTGGCGGACGCCATTTGCATGCTGGCAGGGCCGCTTACCCGGCACTTGGCAACCGGCGGCCTGCTGATTTGCTCGGGCATTATCCGGGAGCGGGAAAAGGATGTGCTGGACGCGGCGGCAAAGGCGGGCTATGCGGTTGCGAACCGCCTTTTGAAGGGCGAGTGGGTGGCACTATGCCTTCGCAGGGGGGCCTGAGCCATGCACCGGTTTTATGTAGAGACGCCCGTGGAGGGAGAGGGCGCGGTGGCGGCCCTTTCAAAGGAAGAAAGCCAGCACTGTGCCCGGGTGTTGAGGCTTAAACCAGGGGACGAGGTTTGCCTGCTGGACGGGGAAAGGCTTTACGCCGCCCGGCTTTTGCAGGTGAACGAGCGGGAAACCACCGCCCGGGTGGGGGCCCTTTTGCCCGACCGGGAGGCGGGGGTCCAAATTACGCTGGTGCAGGGGCTGCCCAAGGCGGACAAGCTGGAAATGATCGTGCAAAAGGCCACGGAACTGGGCGTATGGGAGATTCTTCCCGTGGAGATGGAGCGCTGCGTGGCCAAGGCGGACAAGGCGGGAGAAAAAAAGCGGGAGCGGCTGAGCCGCATCGCCCTGGAAGCGGCCAAGCAATGCGGCCGGGCCCATGTGCCCCAGGTGCATGCCGGAATGAACTTTGCGGAGGCCTGCGGGTGGCTGCGGGGGAACGCAAGCCAATCGGGGACTGGAGCGGAAGAACCCTTTGACGGGATTTTTGTGGCCTGGGAAGAGGAAGAGGGCCTTCGGCTGAGCCAGGCAGTGGCGGAAGCCGCCGCAAAGGCGGGCCAGGGCGGCCTCAGGCGCATGACGCTTATCATCGGCCCGGAGGGCGGCATCTCGGCCCGGGAATGCGAGGCCCTCAAGGCCCTGGGCGGGGTCAGCGTAACCCTGGGCCGGCGCATTTTAAGGACGGAGACCGCCGGGCTGTGCGGCATTGCCGTCACGTTGGCCGCCCTGGGAGAAATGTGATTTTGTAATGAAGGAAAGGGCGTTTCATGCCAAAGACCGTTTGTTTTGTCACCCTGGGGTGCAAGGTGAACCAGTACGACACCCAGGCCATGCTGGAAAAGTTTGAGGAGCGGGGCTATGTGGCCGCGCCCCCGAACCTGGCGGCAGACGTGGTGGTGGTGAACACCTGCACCGTTACGGGCACCGGGGACCAAAAAAGCATGCAGCTGGTGCGGCGGTACCGCCGGAAAAACCCAGCGGCGGAGCTGGTCATTACCGGCTGCCTGGCCCAGCGCATGGGCGAAAGCCTGCGGGAGACGGGGGCCCGGCTTATTTTGGGCACCCAATACCGGGGCCGGGTGGTGGAGCTGTTGGAAAAAGCCATGGAGGAAGGCGTACAAACCGTGGCGGTGGACGACCTCGCCTCCGCGCCCTATGAGCCGCTGCTGATTCACAGCCACGAGGGCCACACCCGGGCGGTGATGAAAATTCAGGAGGGCTGCGACAACCACTGCACTTATTGCATCATTCCCTCGGTGCGGGGGGGCGTGCGCTCCCGAAGCCTTGAAAGTATCCGGGAAGAGGCGGCGGCCCTTTCCAAAGCGGGCTTTCAGGAAATTGTGCTGACGGGCATCCATTTGACCAGCTATGGCCGGGATCTGGAGGGAAGGCCGGGGTTGGGCGCGGCGGTGGCGGCGGTGTGCGGACAGGAAGGCATCCGCCGGGTGCGCTTGGGTTCGCTGGAGCCCCGGGTGGCGACGGAGGCTTTCATTCAGGAAATTTCGGCGTGGCCACAGGTGTGCCCCCAGTTTCATCTGGCGCTGCAAAGCGGCAGCGACGAAGTGCTGCGGCGCATGAAGCGGGGCTACAACACCGCGCAGTTTTTGGACGCGGCCCAGCGCCTGAGGCAGGCGTTCCCGGGGGCTGCCTTTACCACGGACGTCATTGTGGGCTTTCCGGGAGAAACCGAGGAGGAGTTTTTGCAAACCCTGGCGTTTTGCGAAACCCTGGGGTTTGCAAAGCTGCATGTGTTCCCCTTCAGCAAACGGGAAGGGACACCGGCGGCGGCCATGCCCGGCCAGGTGCCGGAGGGGGCGAAGGCCGACCGGGTGCGCCGGCTGATCGAACTTGGCGAGCGCCTGCAAAGCGCCTACCGGCAAGGGCTGGTGGGGCTTGTGCGGGAGGTGCTGCTGGAGGAGGCGGAGCCGGACGGCCGCATGGCGGGGTATACGCCGGAATATGTGCAGGTTTCCGTTGCGGGCGGCAAGCCCGGGCAAGTGGTTCCCGTGCGAATTACGGGCCTTTGGCAGGAAGGACTCGAGGGCATGGTTGTGGAATGATGAATATTGCACAGATGAGATATGCATGAAAGCGAGGGACGCGGGAAATGGAAAACTGCCTGTTTTGCAAAATCATCAAAGGGGAAATCCCTTCTAAAAAAATCTATGAAGATGAGGATACCTATGCGTTTTACGATATCAACCCCCAGGTGAAGGTTCACGCCCTGGTGGTATGCAGGGAACATGTGACGGACGTGGCCCACGCCGACCCGCTGACGGACAGGCAGCTGGCCGCCTGCCTGAGGACCTCGGCCAAGGTGGCCAGGCTGCTTGGCATTGAGGAAAGCGGGTACCGCCTTGTGACCAACTGCGGGCCGGACGCCTGCCAAAGCGTGGGGCATATGCACTACCATGTGCTGGGCGGCGAGCAGATGAACGGACGCATGGCCTGACGGTTTTTTTTCGGCCGCCATCTTTTGTTTACATTCCTTGCGAGAATAACAAAATTGATAGTTGACGCAAAAGCGCGAACGCGATATAATACTCCTATGGTCGCTGTGGTTTATTGTTTGGTTGGCACAGGCGTAAGGCATGGCGAGATGAGCGAGGGGAGGGATAACAGTGTCCGAGGTACGCATACGCGAAAACGAATCCCTGGAAAGCGCTCTGAAGCGGTTCAAACGTCAATGTGCTCGTACAGGTGTTTTGGCAGAAGCTCGTAAGCGTGAGCATTATGAAAAGCCCAGCGTGAAACGCAAGAAGAAAGCTGAGGCCGCGCGCAAACGCAAATATTAAGCGCTTTACACAAAACCCTCTTTCAGAAGTTGGAAGAGGGTTTTTTATCATTTGGGGTTCAAAATGCAAGTTTGACATTCAAATCCTGCATTACAAAAACATAGAACACTTCTCAATGCTTATGTAACAAAAAAATATGCAATTTGAGGCAAGAAACAGAGAAACGGTTATGTCACCATCCGAACCGCGATGATAGTTGTGCGCAAACGGGCGGAAAGCCACCCAAATGAACCCGCATGTAATTGCGTTAACGCTGGCGTTTTTTCCTCAAAAACGGAACCGGGACAGCCTGCGGACGATTGATGTGTGAGGTAAAAGGGTTATTTTGGTTCGGTTTTGCATACGATCTTCCACTGACTGATACAAAATGCCCTACCAAAGGAAAAATGACCAATGGTTACAGTGGACTGCAAAAAGGAAGTTTTTTTTACAAAAGCGCTTCAAGTGGTGAAAAGTTTAGCAAAAGAGTCGGGAACGAATGGAAACATAAGGAAAGGAAAGGCTTTGCAAGATAAACCCCTGCGCGGGGCGGCTGTGACGGGTGCTGATCTGGTCTCCCAAACGACCTGATTTGGCATTTTGCCAAAGAAAAAAGAGCGAAATTCGTGGTGATTCACTCTGGTGAAAACATTGCAAATGCAATATTGGTGTGCTATAATGACGGCAGGTGAAGTTGGTTATTCATGAAATCTGTCAAGGAAGAGGAAATACGTGCGATATTGTCTAATGCTGAAACCTCATGCCAATTCGCGGTACGCACAATCCTTGCAAAAACTCGCCTTGGCAGAGCTCCAGTGCATTTTAAGCGCATGGGCCATCCCCGCGGAAGCTTCGCTTGCAAACATCGCGGGGGTCCAATTTTTGGCTTTTGAGATGGATGAATTTCCGGAACGCGCCTGGGAAGCGATCAGCGGTCACTCCGTGGTGTGCATGGCTGCCGCCATGGAGGGAGAATTGCTTCGCCCCATCCTGATGAATCGAAACGAGTACTTGCCCGGTGATTTGGCGGAGGTGTTG
Organism: Eubacteriales bacterium; assembly: GCA_031556335.1. Taxonomy (GTDB): domain Bacteria; phylum Bacillota; class Clostridia; order Christensenellales; family Aristaeellaceae; genus Limiplasma. The sequence continues at coordinate 5,010 of JAVBTE010000166.1, forward strand.
AAATACAAAGGGAAAACGAATGTTGATTTTACGGCGATGATGCTTCATTGTGCCCGGGCCGCATCCGATTTTGCCAGGGAGCGGGAGCCGCTGACGGTTTTGGACCCGATTTGCGGCCGTGGAACGACCCTGTTTTGCGCGCTTCAGGAAGGGTACCATGCCGCAGGCGCGGACATTGATGAAAAAGCGGTGTCAGAAGCCGATGTTTATTTTTCTCGGTATCTCAAATATCATAAAGTAAAGCATCGGCGGGAAAAAACCTCCGCAACCCTTCCCAAAGGCCCGCCTGCCCGGGAGATCCGGTACTCGTTTGCCAACACGCCAGAGGCTTACCGGCAAAACGAAGGGCGAATGCTGCGGCTTTTTTTGGGGGATACCAGGAACGTGCACCATATGATCGGCGAAAAACGTTGCCATCTGATCGTTGGCGACATGCCCTATGGGGTGCAGCACGCACCCAAGGAAGGGCCGGGCCGTTATTCTTTCGAGGGGCTGCTTCCAGACGCGATGAAGGCGTATCAAAAGGTTCTCATGCCCGGAGGGGCGATCGCCTTGTCGTTCAACACATATACATTGCAAAAGAAGGTTGTGGAGGAAGCAATGCAACTTGCCGGGCTGACCATACTCTCTCAGCCACCGTATCAAGATTTTTCTCATTGGGTGGAACAAGCCGTCAACCGGGACTTTGTGGTGGCGAGGAAAGACCGGAAATCGTAACCGTTTTCCGGTAAAAACGCCAGAGGTAAAAGGAGACCTTCGCGGGTTTGCGGGGTATGCGCCTGCAAAGCGAGGGCCCCTCCTTTTCAGCAAGCTTGTAACACTGATAAGTTTCGGACCGAATGCGTGAAAACATCAAGGAGGGTTTCATGTTGCAGAGCCAGGAACTGCAGGCGATGACCGTTGTTCAATTGCGCAAGCTCGCGCGTGAAAACGGTGTAAAATTAAGCGCGGGCATTGATAAAGAAGGGATCGTGGCGCGCTTATTGGCGGCACAGGAAGGGCCGGGCCCGTCCGCCCAGGAGGCGGAGGAAAGCCAGGCGGAAGCGGATGGGAAAGAGGCGGCGTTGCAACAAGCTCCGCTTTCCGCCGACGTGACCTCGGTGGCCCCGGGCCATACGGGATGGCAGGGCGCCAAAGACCAGGAAGCGGAACGGCAGCAGGGCTTTCAGCCCGCCTACCGCCAAGCCTGGCAAGCCAGAACGGCAGCGCCGAGGCAGCCGGGGCTAAAGCCCAGCTGGCAACAGCCGGGCCGGGGCGCGGGCACGGTTTCCCGCTTTGGGCCACAGATCAATTTTGTGCAGAACCCCGCGCCTGCCAGCGAACCCCGCATGGAGGAACCCTCGCAGCCGGCGGAACAAGCTCCTCGCCAGGAGGCGGCCCCCCAGCTGGACGGATACCGCCTGGGCTACCGCGCCGCGCCCCAAAGGCAGAGCTATAACCGCGAGTATCAGCGCAATGATTCCTACCGCCCGGCCTATCGCCAGGAAGCGCCCGTCTATCCACGGCCGCAGCCGCCAGTCTATGGCGGCCAGGAAAACTTTTATAACGACTATCTCTACCGGCCCGTGCGGGACCCCGCCTTTGGGGAGCCCTACCAGCGGGGCCAGGCTCTGCCCGATTTGCTGCAAGCGGGGGAGAGCAATGCCGTCAGCGGCATGCTGGAGATCCTGCCCGACGGCTACGGCTTTCTTCGGGCCGAGACGCTGCTGCCCGGCAAGTCGGACATCTATGTGTCCGTGGCCCAGATCCGGCGCTACGGCCTTCGGACCGGAGACTTTGTGGAGGGCCGGGCCAGGCCCCAGCGCAACAGCGACAAATTTGCGGCGCTTTTGTATGTGGATCAGCTAAACGGCCATGAGCCCAAGGAAAGCGGCGACCGCCTTACCTTTGACAGCATGATTCCCGTGTACCCCAACCGCCGGATCGTGCTGGAAAGCGAGCAAAACCGAGACAACATGACCGTCCGCCTGGCGGACTTGGTGGCGCCCATCGGCTTTGGCCAGCGGGCCATGATCATCGCCCCGCCGGACAGCGGCAGGATCGCCATGCTGGGGGAAATTGGCAAAGCCATTAAGCAGAACGACCCCAAAGCCCATGTCATGATGCTGCTGGTGGACGCGGCCCCGGAGGAAGTGACGGAGCTGCGGGAAGCCCTGGAGGTGGAGGTGTTTGCGTCCACTTTTGCGGAATCGCCGGAAAGCCAGACCCGTGTGAGCGAAACCATGCTGGAAAGCGCCCAGCGGCTGGTGGAAAACGGCCAAAACGTGGTGATTCTGCTGGACAGCCTCACCAAGCTGACCAGGGCCTATCAGTCGGCGCTGACCCAGGGCGGCCGGGCCATGACCAACACGGTCACCCCTGCGGCGCTGGTGCGGCCCAAGCGGTTTTTTGGCATGGCGCGCAACACCCGGGAGGGCGGCAGCCTGACCATTGTGGCCACCATCGCCGTGGAAACCGGTTCCCGGGTGGACGACATCATTTTTGAGGAATTCAAGGGCACAGCCAACATGGAGCTGCACCTGTGCGCCCCCGAGCTGAACGCCCCCATCTTTCCCATGATCGATTTGCAACTGAGCGGCACCAAGAAGGAAGACATGCTGCTGAGCGAGGAGGAAAAGGAGGGCTTGAAGGCCATCCGCACCGTGCTCAGTTCCACCACCAACCGGGAGGCGGTGGTGCAGCTGATCGACCTGATGCGCAAAACCAAGTGCAACGCCGATTTGCTTACCCGGCTGAAGGATTGGATGAGCCTGTGGGAAAAGAGCGGGTATTTGGGAAAGAAAAGCTGAATGAACGCGCGAAACGCAAAGAGCCGGGGCCAGCGAAAGCCCCGGCTCTTTGCGTTCCTGCCCGACGGCTATGGTTGTTTCTCCGCGTAGGCGGCCATGGCCCGCAAAATAAGGTAAACGGAGGTGGCCCCCGCGTCCTGGTGGCCCACGGCCCGCTCCATGAGCGATTTGGCCCGGCCAAACTTGGCCACCTGGCCTTTGGTGGCCTCCACACCGGAAAGCGCAGCGGTTTCCCCGGCTTTCAGCATGGCTGTGAAGCCTTCTCCCTGGGCCGTCGCCATGGCGGCAATCGCGGGTTCCAGCGCGTCCACCATGGTTTTGTCGCCCACCTGGGCCTTGCCCCGCTGCTTGATGGAAAGAAGCCCGCCTTCCAGCAGGGCTTTCAGCTGGGCGGGGGAAAGCCAGGCGGCGGAGGGTTGCCCTTTTGCCCCGTCCATGAACAGGCTGGAGAAGAGCACGCCGGAAGCGCCGCCCATGGAAAGCAGCATGGCCTTGCCGAATGCGGTGAACACATCGTATACATTCCCGGTGTTTTCCAGGGTATTCAGCTTTTCCACCGCTTTTTGCATGCCCTTCGCCATGCCGATGCCGTGGTCGCCGTCGCCGATTTGGCTGTCGATTTCCGTCAGCAAAGGCTTGCTGGCGATGATGGCCTCGGCCACGGCCCGGAGCATGCCATCGGCGTGGGCAAAGTCCAGGTTTTGCATGTTACCGCTCCTCTTTGGCGTAGTAGGGGCTAAAGCAGGGGGCGTTGTAGCCGGCTTTGAGCGAATCATCCAGCCGAAGCAGGCTGACGGAGAAGCCCCCCATTTCCATGGAGGTGCAAAAGCTGCCGATGTCCGCGTCGTACACCGCCACGCCGTCGGCAAGCAAAAGCTGATGCACCTTGCGGTATACGATGCAAAGCTCCATGGCCGGGGTGGAACCCAAGCCGTTCACCAGCACGCAGACTTCATCGCCCCTCAGAAGTTTCAGGTCCGCTTTCAGTTCCTGATAAAGCCGGGCGGTCAGTTCGTCCGCCGGGGCCAGGGCGGCCCGTTGAATGCCCGGCTCGCCATGGATGCCCAAGCCATACTCGATTTCATCCTCCCCCAGGCGGAAGGTGGGCGCGTCCGCGCCGGGAATCCGTCCCGGCGCGGTGGCCAGGCCAATGGAGCGGAGGTTGTCCAGGGCATGTTCCGTGGCGGCTTTCACCTCTTCCAGGGAAAGCCCAGCGTCGCAGGCCGCTCCGGCGATTTTGATGGCGTAAAGGTCCCCGGCAATGCCCCGGCGGTCGTCCTTGCGGCTTTCCGGGGCGGAGGCGCAATCGTCGTTCACCCGCACATGGGCCGTGGGGATGCCGTCCTCGGCCAGCATTTCTTCCGCCATGTCAAAATTCAGGTTGTCGCCGGCGTAATTGCCATACAAAAACAGCACGCCCTGCCCACCGTGGGCAGCCTGGGCCACCTGGCAGATGGTGCCCGGGTCCGGGGAGGCGAACACGTTGCCGCAGGCAGCGGCGTCCGCCAGCCCACGGCCCAGATAGCCCGCGAACATGGGCTCGTGGCCGCTGCCCCCGCCCACCACCAGCGTGACCTTGTTTTGGCGGCGCTGCTTCAAAAGCACGCCATTCACGCCCTCCACAGGCTCGTAATACCGCCGGTGGGCGGCGATGAAGCCCTCCAGCAATTCCTCCACAACGGCGTCGGGATGGTTGATGATTTTTTTGTTCATGGCTTTCTCCTCGCGCCTTACACGGTTTTGGGAACCTCCGGGTTGTTGTTGGCGTAGTTCTGCAAAACGACCAGGGGTTCGCACACGCTGTGGTTTTCGAGGACGACGCCCGTTTTCGCCGTGCTTTCCGATACGAAGAACTCATCCGCGCTGAGGTCGTCAAACCGCAGCACGCCGGGGGCCTCGCAGGGGAAGGGGCCAAAGGCGCCGTGGCCCTGCACCACCAGCGCGGTGTAGCAGGCGGCGTCCTTCAACACGGCCTTGGCCCCGGGGGCCAGCGTCACCTCTTTGGCAGCCACCCAGTCGTTGGCGTAGGCCACCCATTTTTCCGCCAGCCCGGGCTGGGACGGGGCAAGGATCTTGGGGGCGCGGAAATATTTTTCCCGGTAATCGGGCCGGGTGCTTTCCTCCCAGTCGATCTGGGCGAAAAGCGCCTCGATATCGCCTTTTTCTTCGGGCGGCTGGCAGTCCGTCAGCAGGTTTGCGGGGTTCACCTCGCCCATGGTGACGTTTTCCATGATGGTGTTCACATCGCTGTTCCACTGGGGTTCGAAGGTGACCACGGAGGCGGGGGCGTGGATGACCCCGGCGGGGGTGTACCAGCCTGTGCCCAGTTGGATGCGGTAGGCCCGGGACAGCTCGGTGATGCGGGTGTCGCGGGTGCCGTAGTTGCGGATGGCTTCCTTGACCTGCTCCTTGGTGGTGGAGGGGTCAAAGCCGAAATACGTCAGGGGGAAACGCCCCAAATAGGGATTGTACTGCACGGGGAAATAGTAGGCCTCGGGCTTTCCGTGCCGGCCAATTCTGGCGGCCAGCGCCTCGGTCAGGTGCAGGTGGTGGAAAAGGGGCTTGTCGTAGTCATACATTTTGGCAAAGGTGGGCCAGGTGCCGTATTGCTTCATCAAGGCGTCGCCGATGAGGTCCGCGCCCAGCTGCGCCACAAACTCCGCGAACAAAATGGTTTCCCCGGTGGCCCGGTCCGCCAGCACATGGCTCATGCCTTCGGTTTTTCCGGTTTTGGGGCCGTTCAGGGCCACGGTGATGGAGCCGAGCCAGCGCTCGCAAATGCCGCCCCGGTCCATGCCAAAGGCGTACAAATCGTCCGGGTGCAGCCGCAGGCGGCGGCCCGGTTCGTTGAAGCTTCTGGGGACCCATGTGGGGGTCATTTGCAGGATGCCGCCGTTTTTTTCAAATACCTCCGCAATCCGGGTGCTCTGGTTCATTGTTCTGGCTCCTTTCATATTGTGAAACGCTTTGATCGCTTGAAAAAGAGTGGGAAATTTGATGAGAAATAATCTTTCACAACGACAATCATCAAGGCCATTGTAACACAGATTCATCCCAAAATCCACCTGCATTTCCTGACAAAATGCCTAAATTTATCACCAAAATTTTAACAATCGGAGGAAAAAATAATTTTATTTCACGATCCTCTTGACGAGGGAAGGAAACAATGCTATGCTGATTTCATAAAATATGGACGCAAAGATGGTGCGAATCGCAAATCATTCTTCGGATTCAACGCTGAAAAGACATTTGCCATGCTCCTTAAAAACCTGCGACAGCCCCATTTTTTCGGCCAAAGAAATTTTATTTCTGGACTAGGAGGACAACCATGCTACTGAACATGAAGGATCTTCTCGCCGTGGCGAACGGGCACTATTTCGCGGTCCCTGCTTTTAATATTGGAACCAACGTCATCCTGAAAACCGTCATCGAGAGCTGCGAAGAAAAGCAGGCTCCCGTTATTTTAGCCATCCATCCCCTGGAGCTTGCCTTCCAGGGCGAAAGCTTCCTTGACCAGTGCGTGGCGGCGGCCAACAAAACCAGGGTGCCGGTCACCATCCACCTGGACCACGGCAGCGAAATAGGCCAGATTTTCCAGGCCATCCGCACGGGCTTTACCTCTGTCATGATCGACGCTTCCCACGAAAGCTTTGAGGACAACATGGCCATCTGCAAAAAGGTGGTGGAAATCGCCCATCCCCTGGGGATTTCCGTAGAAGGCGAGCTGGGCACCATCGGCACCGTCGGCAACGACAAGGAAGGCGGCGCGGGCGAAATCATCTACACAAAGCCGGACGACGCGGCGCGCTTCGTGGCGGAAACAGGCGTGGATACCCTGGCCATCGCCATCGGAACCGCCCATGGCATCTACCCCAAGGGCTTCAAGCCGGAATTGAAGCTGGACCTGCTCAAGGAAATCAAGAGCAAGGTGAAAGTGCCGTTGGTGCTGCACGGCGGCTCCGCCAACCCGGATGAGGAGATCGCGGAAAGCGTGCGCCTTGGCATCAACAAGATCAACATTTCCTCGGATATCAAGGACGCTTTCTACCAGCAGCTGCGGCTGGACCTGGCGGCGGACCCCAAGGTGCGCGAACCCTTTGAGTTATACCAGGGCAGCATCCAGGCCATGCGCAAGGTGATCTTCCAGAAGATCAGCCTGTTCAACGCCGCGGATCAAATGAAGCACTACCGCCTGTAACCGGAAGGGCGCTTCCATCGCGGGCAAGGAGGGCCGGGGATGATCGAAAAGGGCTTGGTGCTGGGAACCATCAAAGAAAATTTTGACCAGATGTTTTCCGCTGAAAAAAAGGTGGCCCAGTTTATTTTGGATACGCCTGAAAAAGCGGTGATGCTGAACGTGTCGGAGCTTGCCAACGCCAGCGATGTGAGCGACGCCACCGTGGTACGGATGTGCAAGCACATCGGGTACAGCGGCTATTATCAGATGAAGATTCATCTTTCCCACGAACTGGGGCGGAACATTCTGCAGGAGAAGCACCGCAACAGCAGGCCCAAAACGGTGAAGGACATGCTGGAGATTCAGGCGGCCAGCATTTTGGAACTGGCGGAGGGCTTGGATGTGGAAACGCTGCTGAGCTGCGCGGAGCTGATTCAGCAAAGCACCATGCTGCATGTGGTCGCGGTGGGGCATACCGCCCCTGTGGCGACGGATCTTGGCTTCCGCCTGGCCCGCATGGGCTTTCCCACCCTGTATTTTGTGGTGCCGGAGCATTTTCTGGGGGCCATCAACAACGCCAAGGAGGGGGAGGCGGTCATCGCCATTTCCCGTTCCGGCAGTTCGCTGCAGGTGCTGCAGGCGGTGGAACTGGCGCGGGAAAAGGGCCTGAAATGCATCGTCATGACCGGGCAGACCAATTCGCCCCTGTCCAAGCTTGGGGATTATCAGCTGCTGTCCAAAAGCGGCAACGGGCTCTTCGGGGAGAATTACAGCCCCGCGTCCCACCTGGCCGAAATGGTATTGAACGACCTGCTCATTCACGCGCTGGAGAACCGGGAATGGCTGGCCGCCAAATCGGACGCAGAGGATGGGGAAAAGGGAATCGACGTGGTGGAATACATCCTGTCGGAATACAAGTTGTAACGCGGAGGATTTCCTTATGCGCTACCAGGAGTTATACGAGCGCTGCCTTCAAAGCATTCCGGCGCGGATCGCCAAGTGCGTTCAGGGCGGCAAGCGGGCGGCGCTTGGCTATACCAGCGATCTGGACGTGCTCATCCATTGGGACGCCAAGGTGTTCAGCGGCATGGTGGAGACCTATCTGGACCGGAAACCCTCCTTCAAAACCGGCGACACGCTGGATAGCGTCAGTGATTTTGTCCGCGTGGTATGCTACCTGTTTTTGAACGGCCTGGGCGGGGAGATTGAAATTACCAGCGGCGAGGTGTGCCGGGAGCTGGAAAAGCGCTTTGGCTGCCAGCCTGCCCTGGGCGGCACCTGCGCCCAGGGGGCCGCCGCCCTGGCCCGGGTGGGCATTCCGCTGATCGCCCAAATTTCCGACCGTTCCCAGGCCGTGTGCCGCTTTTTGGACGACCCCGCCATTCGGATGGTGTCGCCGGAGGGTCGGCTGGTGGGCGCTATGGACATGGTCAGCGGCAAGGAGCCGGTAAAGCACTTTATTTTGCAGTACGAAAAAGGCTGCCAGATTCGCATTGGTCAAACTGATCATACGATTCCCGTGTCCAACCGCCTCATTATGGATTATGACGATCTGCACAAAACCCTGCCGGCGGACCCCGCGTTTCTTCGCTATGTGGAGGAGCATGCCGCCGACATCGCCTCCTATAATATTTCCGGGTTCAATGCCATCATCTCGCCGCAAATTTTGCGTCAAACCGTCGCGGACATGGGGGAGCATTACCGCCGTGTGAAACACAACCATCCGGATTGCGTGCTGTATTTGGAAAGCGCACACTATTTGAGCAATGACAGCCGCCATATGGTATACGAAGGATTCGCGCCCTATCTGGACGTGTTGGGAATGAACGAGGAAGAATTGGTGGATTTGTCCATCTGCCAGGGACACCCGCTGATTTTGGGGCACCTGCCCTCGCTGCTTAAAGCGCTGGAAATGGTTCACGACGCTTACCCCGCCCGGGGCCTGGTGGTGCATTCCAAGGATTACGCCATCTATTACGGACACCCCATCCCCGGCATCGACATGGAAGCCGCCCTTTGCCTGGGCAATTTGCTGTCGGGCACCCGGGCCCGCATCGGCCGCTATGGCGCCCTGGAGGACCTGGAGGGCACGCTTTCGGCGCCGCTCAGCCCGGTGGGGCTTCAGCTGGCGGAAAGCCTGCCGGCGGAGCATAAAGGCCGCAAGGTGTTCATTGTGCCAAGCCGCTACCTGGAAAACCCCGTGGCCACCATTGGGCTGGGGGACACCTTTGTGGCGGGCATGCAAATCGCTTTTTTCCGATAAACAGGCCTGCGCGGGATTGCAGCCAGAGGGAGGACGGTATGGCCCTTCTTGCGGGAGTGGATTTGGGCACCTCCAGCCTGAAAGTGATTGTGATGGACGAAACGGGCCTGGTGCGCGCAAGCTTTTCCAGAGATTACCAGTACGACGCCCCGGTGAACGGCTATGGGGAGCAGGATATCGGGGTGTGGTGGCAGGCCTGTGTGGAGTGCTTCCGCAAAGCGGTGGACAAGGTGGGCGCCCACAACATCGCGGGCATTGGGTTTTCCGGGCAGATGCACGGCGCGGTGTTTCTGGACGAACAGCTGCGGCAGGTGCGGCCCTCCATTTTGCATTTGGACACCCGCAGCGGCAAGCAGCTGGAACAGATGCGCCGGGTGCTGAAACCGGAAGTGTTCCAAAGCGTATTGATGAACCCGCCCTATTCCGGCTTTCTGGTGCCGTCCCTGCTTTGGGTGAAGGAGAACGAGCCCGGGCATTACCAGAAGATTCGCCATGTGGTGCTGCCCAAGGATTACCTGCGCTACCGCCTGTGCGGAGAGCTGAGCTGCGACTATTCCGACGCTTCGGCCACCCTGGCTTTTGACGTGCGCCGGATGGAATGGGCGGATGAGGTGCTTGGGACGCTGGAAATTCCCCGTGCCTTTTTCCCGGCCTGCACGGCCACCGACCAGGTGGTGGGGGCCGTGACCGCCGAAGCGGCCGCCGAAACGGGGCTTTTGCAGGGCACGCCCATGGTGGCCGGCGGGGGCGACCAGGTGATGCAGTCCATTGGCAACGGCGCGATTCTGGCGGGGCAGGCCACGGTGAACATCGGCACCAGCGCCCAGGTCAGCTTTCAGTCGGACCACGCCATGGAAAACCCCGCCATGAACACCAACACCTTTTGCGGATACGGAAAAGGGCACTGGTACACCATGGGGGCCACCATGAGCGGCGGGCTGTCCATGCAGTGGGCCCGCTCCCTGCTGGGGGGCAGCTACCATGAGCTGGACCGGGAGGCCGAAGGGGTTTTGGCAGGCTCCGGCGGGCTGCTGTTTCTGCCCTACCTGACGGGAGAGAGAACCCCCCACCTGAACCCGGACATCAGCGGGATGTTTTGGGGGCTGACCATCAACACGGGCCGCGCCCAAATGGCCCGGGCCGTCATGGAGGGGGTGGCCTTTTCCCTGCGGGAGTGCATGGAATTGTGCCAGTCCCTGGGGCTTTCCACGGATGCATACATCGCCTCGGGCGGAGGGGCCCAAAGCGCGGCCTGGCTGCAAATTCAGGCGGATGTGTACGGCGTTCCCCTAAAGGTGGCCAACGTGGCGGAGCACGCCGGGGTGGGGGCCGCCATCGCGGCGGGCTCGGGCGTGGGGGTGTACCGTGATATTGCCGACGGATGCCGCCGGGTGGTGCGCTATCAGGATGCGCAATATGTGCCCGACCCGGAAAAGCACCGGGTATATGACCGCTATTTTCGGCTGTACCGGCAGGCCTATCAGGACGGGAAGGAAACCCTGAGGGCGCTGACCTTGCTGGGCAGAGAGCAGTAATCCCGCGAAAGCGAGAGGGAGGAGATCCATTGGATAAGGCACAGGGAAAGGACATTGTGCTGTCCTGCGAACACGTTTCCAAAGCGTTTGGCGGCACCCAGGCGCTGGATGATGTTCAGCTGAACATCGCCCGGGGAGAAGTGCACGCTTTGCTGGGCGAAAACGGCGCGGGCAAATCCACCCTGATGAAAATCATTATCGGTCTGTTCCGGGCCGACAGCGGAACCATTCACTTCGATGGCGAGCCTTACCTGGCCAAGGACCCTTCGGACGCCATCCAAAAGGGCATTTCCATGATCCACCAGGAGTTGAACCCCGAATATTACCTCACCATTGCCGAGAACATCTTTCTGAAACGGGAGGATGTGCACGGGGGCGTTTTCCTGAACAAAAAGACGACCAACCGCAAGGCCCAGCAGATTTTGGACAATCTGGGCGTGAAGCTGAACGCGAAAACCCTCACCGAGGAGCTGACCCTGGCTCAGTGCCAGATGATTGAGATCATCAAGGCGGTTTCCTTCGACGCGAAAATGATCATCATGGACGAGCCCACCTCCTCCCTGGACAGCGAGGAGACGGAAGGGCTGTTCAAAATGATTCGGGAGCTGAAAAGCCGCGGGGTGTCCATCGTGTACATTTCCCACCGCATGGAGGAGATTTTTGAAATTTGCGACCGGGTGTCGGTGTTCCGGGACGGCCGGTATGTGGGCTCGGAAAACATTGAGGACGTGGATAAGGAGAAGCTCATCGCCATGATGGTGGGCCGCACCGTGAAGAACATTTTCCCCAAGACCGAATGCGAGATCGGCCAGCCGGTGTTCCGGGTGGAAAGCGCCACGGGCAAAGGTTTTTCGGACATCTCCTTTGAGGTGCACGCGGGGGAAATTTTGGGCATTTCGGGGCTGGTGGGCAGCGGCCGCAGCGAAACCATGCGCGCCCTGATCGGCCTGGACCCCTTGCGGGAGGGGAAGATTTTTCTGGACGGGAAGGAGATCCGCATCAAGTCGGTTCGCCATGCCGCGGAAATGGGCATTTGCATGGTGAACGAGGACCGGAAAAACTTCGGCCTGTGCCTGCATCGCTCCATCCGGGAAAATATTTCCCTGCCCAACCTTCGCCGGAAACAGCGGGGGCTGCTGATTAACAAGCGCAAGGAAACCGCCGAGACCAAAGAGGCCGCCCAAACCCTGACCGTGAAAACCACCAGCCTGGAACTGGACGCCTACTCCCTTTCCGGCGGCAACCAGCAAAAGGTGGTGCTGGCCAAATGGCTGATGGCCAGGCCTAAGGTGCTCATTCTGGACGAACCCACCCGGGGCGTGGACGTGGGCGCCAAAAGCGAAATTCACGGCCTGATGGGCCAGTTTGCCTCCGAGGGCATGGCCATCATCATGATTTCCTCCGAGCTGCCCGAAATTATGGGCATCAGCGATCGCATCCTGATTTACCACGAGGGCAGGCTGAACGGCGAAGTGAAGCGGGAGGACATCCTCAGCGGCAAAGAGACACAGGAAACCATCCTGGCAAGAGAATTTGGACAGTGAGGAGAATGAGCATGCTGAACGCGGAGAAGCAAAACCGCCGCATTTTGGGAATGGATCAAACCGAGTTTGCCATTTTCATGCGAAGATACGGAATCGGCATTGTGATGCTGGGGATGATCGTCCTTCTGGCCGTGGTGTCGCCCACCTTTCGGAAAACCAGCAACATCATCAGCATTCTTTTGCAGGTATCCATCAACGGGATTTTGGCGCTGGGCATGGTGTTTGTCATCACGGCGGGGGGCATCGACCTGTCCATCGGCTCCATGCTGGCCCTGACCAGCGTCATTGTGGGCGTGGTTTTAAACAGCACGGGCAGCATCGCCCTGGCCTGCGTCCTCGCAATTTCCACCACCACCCTGTTTGGTTTTCTGAACGGCGTGCTGGTCGCCAAGTTCAATATGTTTCCCTTTGTGGTGACCCTGGCGACCCAGCTGGTGATCCGGGGCGTGGCCTACATCATCTCCGGCGGCTATTCCGCCTCGCTGGCCAATGCCGGCTTTAAAAACATCGGCAACGGCAAGGTGTTCGACTTCATTCCCATCCCGGTGGTGATTCTGTTTGTGGTGGGCATTCTGGCCTACGTCATTATGCACTGGACCCGGTTTGGACGGTACATTTACGCGGTGGGGGGCAATATGAACTCCGCCATCGCCTCCGGCGTGAACGTGTTTTGGACCCGCACCTTTTCCTTTGCCATCATGGGCTTTTGCGCCGGCGTAGCGGGCATTATCATGACCAGCCGCATTTCCGCCGCCCAGCCCAACATTGGCGTGGGCTACGAAACCGACGCCATCGCGGCCTGCGTTATCGGCGGCACCTCCTTTGCGGGGGGCATCGCCACCATTCCCGGCACACTGATCGGCATCGTCATCATCGGCCTTATCTACAACGGAATGAACCTGATCGGCATCAATTCCTACTGGCAAACCATTACCAAGGGCCTGCTCATTATTGGGGCCGTGATGCTGGACATGTTCATGAACAAGCGCAGGAAGTGATTTGCGCAGGTCCTTTTCATGGTTTAGACCGCCCGGGGAAGTGGCGGTTTAGATAAAAAAATACTAGGAGGGTACCACCGTATGAAGAAACTGTTTGCTCTGATGTTAGTGGTCTGCATGTTGCTTGGAATGGCCAGCATCGCCCGCGCCGAGAGCGACGAATTCATCGTCGGCTACATTGCCAAGAACACCGTCGACGCATTCCACGCGACCATCAACAACGCCGCCAAAACCGCGCTGGACGCGCTGGTGGCCGACGGCACCATTGCCAGCTGGCATCTGTTTGACGGCATGACCGACCCCGTAACCCAGAACAACCTGCTGGAAGACGCCCTGAACATGGGTTGCGACCTGATCGTCCTCCTGCCCGCGGAAGCGGCCGGCTGCGCTCCCATCCTGGATCGCTGCAAAGAGGAAGGCGTGCCGGTGCTGGTTGTGAACTCCCAGACCGACAACACCGCCGAGCTGGCCACCAGCTACGTGGGCTCTGACGACGTGCAGGCCGGCGAAATGATGGCGAACTTTGTTGCGGAACAGCTGCCCAATGGCGGCGGCTACGGCCACCTGCAGGGCGTCATCGGCAACTCCGCCCAGATTCAGCGCGGCGAAGGCCTCCACAAGGTTCTGGACGCCAACGACAAGTGGACCATGCTGGATGGCTGCGAACAGACCGCGGAGTGGCAGGCTGAAAAGGCTGTGAAGTTTGCCGAGGACTGGCTGGCCAAGTACGGCGACAAGCTGAACGCCATCATCTGCGACAATGACGACATGTCCTCCGCTGTGCAGGGCGCCATGAACGCTGCTGGCCGTACCGACATCGTGTGCATCGGTGTGGACGGCAACGCGGGCCCCTTGGCCATGGTGAAAGCTGGCGAACTGAAGGCCACCGTGTACCAGGACGGCGCCGGCCAGGTGACTGCCGCCATCAACCTGATCCCCACCATCAAGGAAGGCAAAGACGTGGAAAAGAACATCATCGTTCCCTTCGTGCTGGTAACATCCGAGAACGTGGATCAATACCTGAAGTAAGATTGCTTAGGGAAAACCAAAGGGCCGCCACGCAAGTGGCGGTCCTTTGGCTACGGGGGAAAGGGGGAGGCAGGGACGTTGGGGACTGCCGTCCCTAAAACCCTGCTCAGGGCTTTGCCCTGAACCCTTTATTTCACCGCGTAAAACGCGGTGAAAGGGAGAGGCTGAGATCGCTTGTATCGACCAGCGCCTGTAAACACAAAAAAGTGGCATACGCCACTTTTTTGTGTTGTCCCTTTTACGCCTTGGGGCCCGCGTCGATGATTTTCTGGTCCATGTTCTGGTACTTGGCAAAGTTCTTCTGGAACAGGCCCGCCAGCTTTTTCGCGGTTTCGTCGTATTCGGCGGGGTTGGCCCAGGTCTTTTTGGCGGTGAGCACATCGTCGGGCACGCCGGGGCAGGTGGTGGGCACCATCACATTGAAGACGGGGTCCAGCACAAACTGGCTCTTTTCCAGCTCGCCATTGAGGCAGGCGGTGACCATGGCGCGGGTGTAAGGCAGGCTCATGCGCTTGCCGGCGCCGCTGGCGGGGCCGCCGCTCCAGCCGGTGTTCACCAGGTATACGCTGGCGCCGCTCTTGTCGATCTTCTCGCCCAAAAGCTCCGCATAGCGGGCGGCGGGCAGGGGCAGGAAGGGCGCGCCGAAGCAGGTGCTGAAGGTGGCCTGGGGCTCGGTTACGCCGCGTTCGGTGCCGGCCAGGCGGGCGGTGTAGCCGCTGACGTAGTGATACATGGCGGCTTCACGGCTCAGCTTGCTGACCGGGGGCAGCACGCCAAAGGCGTCGGCGGTCAGGAAGATGACGGTGTTCGGGGTGCCGGAAACGCCGGGGATTTTGGCGTTGGAAATGAAATCAACAGGGTAGCCCACCCGGGTGTTTTCGGTGAGGCTTTCGTCGTTGAAGTCCAGCTCGCGGGTTTCTTCGTCCATCACCACGTTCTCCACCAGCGCGCCGAAGCGGATGGCGCCGTAAATTTCAGGCTCGTGCTGTTTGGAAAGGTTGATGCACTTGGCATAGCAGCCGCCCTCGATGTTGAAAATGCCGTCGTCCGACCAGCCGTGCTCGTCGTCGCCGATGAGGTAGCGGTTGGGGTCGGCGGAAAGGGTGGTTTTGCCGGTGCCGCTAAGGCCGAAGAAGATGGCGCTGTCGCCGTCTTTGCCCACGTTGGCGGAGCAGTGCATGGAGAAAACGCCCGCCTTGGGCAGCAGATAGTTCATCAGGGAGAACACGCTCTTCTTCATTTCGCCGGAATACTGGCTGCCCGCCACGATGACCAGCTTTTTCTCGAAGGACAGGATGATGGCCGCTTCGCTGTGAACGCCGTCCAGCTCGGGAATGCACTTGAAGCCGGGAGCGGACACGATGGTGAAGTCAAAATCCTTCAGGGCGGCCAGTTCCTCGTCGGTGGGGCGAAGCAGCAGCTGGTGCATGAACATGTTCTGGCTGGCCAGCTCGTTCACCACGCGGATGTTGATGCGGTACTTGGGGTCCGCGCCCGCAAAGCCGTCGAACACGAAAATTTCGCGGTTTTGCAGGTAAGCGCACATCCGGTTGTAAATCCCCTGGAATTTTTCCGGGCTGAGGGCGATGTTGACCTTGCCCCAGTCGATTTCGTTGTGGACGGAAGGCTCGTCAACAATGTAGCGGTCCTCGGGGGAACGGCCGGTATACTTGCCGGTTTTCACGACCAGCGCGCCGGTGTTGGTCAGCGTGCCCTCGCCCCGCGCAAGCGCGAACTCGGTGAGACGGCCCACGGGCAAATTCCGGTACACCGCCTTGGACTCGATAATACCCAGGTAGGAAAGATCCAGACTCATGTTGGTGGCCTCCTAAACGTAATCAATTTGGCGAGCGTAGCTTGCCATGGTACATCATGGGCGGACGAAATAGTACAACTTCGCCCTAATTCCATAATTCTCCCTTTCCGTGGAAATTCCTCTTTCCCGAAAAAATTGTTCTCCACTCTCCAAACAGAAGAAGCTGCAAGGTTTTCATACAAGCAGGCGATTCTTCGTTTTTCAGGAGAGAAGGAGAACCGTTTTGGGGGCCAGGGGGGGTCAGGGCTTGCTTGCCTCCAGGGCCTGGTGGCAGGCGTTGGCAAAGTGAATCCATTGAAGCGGGCTGAGGGCCTCTCCCCGAACCGTGGGGGAATGGCCCTGGGCCTGCAAAATGGCCCGCAGGCTGTCGCCTTCCAGGGGCAGCAGGCCTTTGAGGGCGTTGGTGAGGGTTTTGCGGCGCATGCCGAACCCGGCTTTCACCAGCTTGAAAAACAACCGCTCATTTTGGACCGGTTCCAGGGGTTCTTGGCGACAGGGCAGGTTCACAACGGCGCTGGCCACCTTGGGGGGCGGGGTGACGGCGGCGGCGGGCACGACGGCCGCCAGGGAGGGGTCGCAGTAATACTGGCATTTCACGCTGAGCAGCCCATAGCCGTCGTCCCCGGGGGCGGCCATCAGCTTGTCCGCCACTTCCTTTTGCACCATGACGGAAATCTGCCGGATGGGCAGGCCGCTTTCCCACAGCAATTCAAAAATGGGGGTGGTGATGTTGTAGGGGATGTTGGCGATGACGTAGAAGTTTGCCCCAAGGGGGGCGCAAAGCCGGGCCAGGTTTTGGGCGCGGATGTCGCCCTGCACCACGGTCACGTTGGCATGCTGGCCCAAAGACGCTTCCAAATAAGGAAGGACCGTTTCGTCGATCTCCACGGCCACCACCTGCCTCGCGGCCCTGGCCAGGCAGGCGGTGAGCATGCCGCTGCCCGGGCCAATCTCCAAAACGCCGTCCTCGGCGGTGACCCCCGTGGACGCAACCAGGGACGCGAGCAACGCCTGGTCATACAAAAAGTGCTGCCCTAGGCGGTGCTTGTAGGGTTCGCCGTCCTCCCGCCGCCGCTTCGCCCGGGCAAAGGATTGCTTCAAAGGGTTTCCTCCTCGTCGTCGATTTGGACCAGATCCCGGCCAAAGGCTTCCACCAGCATGCTTTGCGCCTGGTCTTGCACCGCTTCCCGCTTGGTGGCGCTCAGGTCGCCTTCCAGCACGGGCTGAAACACCAGAGGGGTTCCCGCCGCTTCGCTAAGCAGCTGGGAAATTTTTTCCACCCGGGCGGGCTGGCTCAGCTTAAGATAGGTAAAATCCTTTTTGGCAAAGGGGACTAAAAGCTGATACACATTGCCCTTGGCCCCCAAAAACCGTTCGCCCCTCAGCAGGCCGAACAGGGGCGGCTCCGCTTTGCTGATGGCCGTGAGGGTTTTTTGCCAAATGGCCTGGGGGTCGCCGTCGCCGGGAGGGGGCGCAGCGGAGGACGCCGCCGGCGGGGTGGTTGTGCCTTCCCCGGCAGGGGCCTTCGGCTCGGGGGAGGCTGTGCGCTGCTGCGGCCTGGGGGCCGTGGCGGGCCCGGGGGCATCGCTGCCCACGGCCTTTCCGGAGGAGGCCGAACCGGCATACAGGCCGCTGTCCAGCCCCGCCGACAGGGCGGACAGGCGCTGCTCCAACTCGCCGATGCGCTCCAAAAGGGCGGAAACGTCCTGGCCGTCGGCCTCCTGGCAGGCTTGCAGGGCGGCCACCTCCAGCCCGATGCGCGGCGCGGAGGCATAGCGCAGCTCGCCTTCCGCCTTCATCAGCAGTTCCAGGGCGGAAAGCAGCCGCTCCTTGGAAAAGGCGTCGGCCTGGGCGCGGTACCGCTTTTCGTCCTCATCGGTAATTTCAAGCAGATTGGCCGCGTCCTCCGGCACGGCCTTCACGGTCAGCAGCGCCCGGAAATGGGCGGTCAGCTCCCGCAAAAACACTTGCGGTTCCCGGCCGGCCCGCATCAGCGCGTCAATTTGCCGCATCACGCCGCTGCTGTCCCGCTGTGCCATTTGGTCCGCAAAGGAGAACAAAAAATCCCGGTCGGAAGCGCCCAGCACATCCCGCACCTGGGCCGCGGTGATGCGCCCGTCGACGGCCCCGGCCACGCACATGTCCAGAATGCTGAAAGCGTCCCGCATGGCCCCTTCGGCGGCGCGGGCCACCATTTGCAGGGCTTCTTCCTCAGCGTCCACGGCAATCTCGGACAGGGCCAGCTGAAGCCGCGCCTGAATCAGCGACGCGGGAATGCGCCCAAAGTCGTACCGCTGCACCCGGGAAAGGATGGTGGCGGGCAGCTTTTGGGGTTCGGTGGTGGCCAGAATGAACACCACATGTGGCGGCGGCTCCTCCAGGGTTTTGAGCAGGGCGTTGAAGGCGGCCGTAGATAGCATGTGCACTTCGTCGATGATGTACACCTTATATTGCCCCACCTGGGCCGGATAACGCACCTGCTCCAAAAGTTCCCGAACGTTTTCCACGCTGTTGTTGCTGGCCGCGTCCAGTTCCAGCACGTCCAGGGTGGCCTCGCTTTGAATGGCCTTGCAGGGGACGCATTCGCCGCAGGGGTCGCCCTCTTTGGGGTGCTGGCAGTTGATGGCCCGGCTCATGATTTTGGCCAGGGTGGTTTTGCCCGTGCCCCGGCAGCCGCAAAAAAGATAGGCATGGGCGATGCGCCCGGTTTCGATTTGGTGGCGCAGGGTTTTGACCACGGCCTCCTGGCCGATGACCTGCTCAAAGTTCAAGGGCCGCCACTTTCGGTATAATGCCTGATATGCCATGGATTTCCTCCTGGTTGCAAGGAAATGGGGGTTCAAACCATGTCATTATACCACAATTTGCGAAAACTGTAACGAATGCGCCCCTCCCTTGTCTTTTGATGGGGGTTGCGGTATGATGCTGTTTGGCCCGGAAAGCCGCCGCTGGCCTGAAACGCATAAAAAGTGCGCTGAATGTACAAAAATGGCTTCAAGTGGTATAATAAACTGTTATCATGTTCTGAAATGAACCGGGAATTGGGGGGAAGGCGATGCGGGGAGCGATGGAGCGGAGGAAGCGGCTTGTTGCGCTGGCTTTGGCTTTCCTGTCGCTGTGCACGCTTTTCGCCCCCCTGTGCCTGGGGCCTGTGTCCCCCGGCGCGGCCACAGCCCGGGCGGAGGACATGGTGGTGGACGACGTGCCCTTCATTCCGCCAAAGCTGCCCGCCGATGTGGACCCCTACGACCCGGAGCATCCGGAGGAATTGCAGGAGGAGCAGCTCTACGCCAAGTCGGCCATTTTGATCGAGGCCACCTCCGGCGAGGTGATCTTTGAGAAAAACGCCGACGAGGTGATGTATCCCGCCTCCACCACCAAGATTTTAACCGCCCTGCTGGGCATTATGATGGGCGACATGACCCAGACGGTCACCCTCAGCGAAAGCGCGGCCAACATTCCCAGCGACAGTTCCGACATTCCCCTGGACGTGGGGGAAAACATCAACTTCCAAGACCTGCTGTATGCCACCATGCTGCGCTCCGGCAACGAGGGCGCAAACCTGATTGCGGAAACCATCAGCGGCAACATGACCGATTTCGCGGCGCTGATGAACCAGGCGGCGGCGATGTACGGCTGCACCAATACGAACTTTATGAACCCCAACGGCCTGCACGAAAACGACCACTACTCCACCGCCCGGGACATGGCCAAAATTGCCCAGGCCGCCATGCAAAATGAAACCTTCCGGGACATCGTCAAGACCACGTCCTATTCCTTAAAGCGCAGCAACCTGCGGGGCTCCCGGGTGCTGATCAGCGGTTCGGACGCGCTTTTGAACCCCAACATCGAGGGGAACGAATTTTACTATCCCTATGCCATCGGCGTCAAAACGGGCTTTCATGCCCGGGCCGGGTACTGCTATGTGGGCGCGGCCCAAAAGGACGGCGTGGAGCTGATTTCCGTGGTGTTTTTCACCACCAAGGCCGGCCGCTGGACGGACACCAAAAAGCTGATGGAATACGGTTTTTCCCAGTTTACCAGCATGACCCCCCAGGAGCTTTACAACAAAAACCCCACGGTGATCGAAACCTCCGGCTTCTCGATGGACGACGGCGACCTGGGCCGCCTGCGGCTGGAAATTAAGCCCAAGGAAGGCAGCCGCACGGTGAACATCGTGGCCACACAGACCGAGATGGAAACCATGGCCCGCAACCTGAAGCAGGCGGTGCTGATTGAATACACCCGCGATTTTGACGCGCCCATTACCCAGGGGGAAAGCTTTGGCACCATGACCTTTTACCCCCCTGACGGCGGAAGCCCCGTGGCCTACGAGCTGGTGGCCTCTCGGTCCATTGAGCGGCGCGCCAACGCCCCCAAGAGCATTGAGGAGATCGAAGCCGAGGTCTATGCCGATGCCAACCCCTTCCCGCCTTTCTCCTTTGAATTGCTGGCCATTTTCCTGTCGCCCTTTGTGGGGGCCGCCATTTTGGTGGCCATTTTGGGCCGGGTGTTCCGGCGCACCGGACGGCACCGCAAGGGCCGGGTGCCCAAGCCCGGGAACCGGTATTTCAGATAGCATTTTAAGGCGCGGACAGTGGCCCAGCCATTCGGGCAAGCGAAGCGCGGACAGTGGCCGAAAAAAAGGAGGGAACCCATGGTTGCCCAGGTGATCGTGGACGTGGTGCATACCAATGTGGCCCATCCTTTTTCTTACCTTGTGCCGGAGGGCATGACCCTCGGGTTGGGAACCCGGGTCAGCGTGCCTTTGGGGCGGCGGCAGGTGGACGGCCTGGTGGTGGACCTGCTGCCCGAGGAAGCGCTGCCCCCGGATGTGCCCCTGGGGAAACTGAAGCCCCTTTCGGCGGTTTTGGACGAGTATCCGGCGGTACTGCCGGCCCTGATGGACCTGGCACGGGATCTGGCGGAGGAGGCCCATTGCCCCCTGTCGGAAACCCTGCGGCTGATGTTGCCCGCCGCCATGCGCACGGGCCGCATTCAGGTAAAAAAGGAGCTTTTTGCGCAGTTGGCCCCAGAGGTGGATGCCCAAAAGGCTGCCGAGGCGCAGAAGCGGTCGCCCAAGCGGGCCATGCTGCTTCGGCTTTTGGCGGACGGGCAGCCCCGGGGAGTAAAGGACCTGGCGGAGCTGGTGAACGAGCCCCGGGACGCTTTGGTGCGCCTGAGCGAGGACGGCCTGGTGCGGATGTTCCAGCGGGAGGCCTACCGCAGCCCCTATGAGGAGATGACGGTGGAGGAAAGCCATGCCCCGCCCCTGACGGACGGGCAAAAAGAGGCCCTGGCCAGCATGCTGCCGTCCCTGAGGCAGGGAACGGGCGCGTTTTTGCTGCATGGGGTAACGGGCAGCGGCAAGACCGAAGTATACCTGGCCATGGCGAAAACCGTGCTGGACATGGGAAAGGGCGCCATCATCCTGGTGCCGGAAATCGCCCTCACCCCCCAGATGGTGCAATGGTTTCGCAACCGCTTCGGGCCCCAAACGGCGGTGCTTCATAGCCGCCTGACGGACGGCCAGCGCTACGACGAGTGGCGGCGCATTCGCCGGGGGGACGCCCGGGTGGTGATCGGGGCCCGGTCGGCGGTGTTCGCGCCGGTGGAACGGCTGGGGCTGATTGTGGTGGACGAGGAACACGAGCAGACCTATTTGAGCGACAAACACCCCCGCTATGACGCCCGACGGGTGGCCAGGAGCCGCGCTCAGCGGGAAGGGGCCACGCTGCTGTTGTCCAGTGCCACGCCCAGCATACTGTCCTTTGCCATGGCGGGCCGGGGAGACTATACCCTGGTGGAAATGCCCAAGCGGGTGATGGACCGGCCCTTGCCCACCGTGACCGTGGTGGACATGCGCCAGGAGCTGGAGGCGGGAAACCGCTCCATTTTCAGCCTGTTGCTGATCCAAAAGATGAAGGAATGCCTGGGAAAGGGCGACCAGGCCATGCTGTTTTTGAACCGGCGGGGCTACCACACCTTTGTCAGCTGCCGAAGCTGCGGCTACGTGGTGAAGTGCGACCAGTGCGACATCTCGATGACGCTGCACCAGCCCGGCGGCGAGGAAAAGGGGGAACTGCGCTGCCACCTGTGCGGCGGGGTGAAAGCGCCGCCGGACACCTGCCCGGAGTGCGGAAGCAAGTACATCCGCTATTTTGGCAGCGGCACCCAGCGGGTGGAAGAGGAGCTGAAAAAGCTGTTCCCCGAGGTGCGCGCCCTGCGCATGGACATCGACACCACCAAGGAGCGGGACGCCCATTACAAAATGCTGACCGCCTTCCGGGAGGGCAAGGCCCAGGTGCTGATCGGCACCCAGATGATCGCCAAGGGGCTGGATTTTCCCCGGGTGACGCTGGTGGGGGTGGTGGCGGCGGATTTGTCGCTGAACCTGCCGGACTACCGGGCCCAGGAGCGTACCTTTCAGCTGATCACCCAGGTGGCGGGCCGGGCCGGCCGGGCCCAGGCCCCGGGGGAAGTGGTGGTGCAAACCTACCAGCCGGAGAACCCCTGCATTGTGGCGGCGTCGGCGCAGGATTACCGGGGCTTTTTCACCCAGGAGTTTGCCCGGCGCAGAACCGGCCTGTACCCGCCTTTCACCATGCTGTGCAGGCTTTTGGTGGAAAGCCCGGCGGAGGGGGAAGCCAAGGAGATGGCGCAGCGGCTGTATGAGACATTGCAAACCTATCTGCTGGCCCATCCCGCGCAAAAAAAACGGGTGCTGATGTGCCGGCTGGACGAAGCGCCGGTGAAGAAGATTCGGGGGCAATTCCGCTATCATGTGCTGATCAAGCTGTTTGACCACCCGGACGCCGGGCCGGTGCTGCGGTTTTTGACGGAGCTTGGCGCCCTGGGAGACGAGCGGTGCCGGGTCTATGCGGAAGTGAACCCGGCCACCATGATGTAAACTTTGATGTTTGGGGTAAGGAGACAAGGAACATGGCCATTCGAAAAATTGTGGAAATCGGGGACGAGAAGCTGCGCAAGAAAGCCAAGCCGGTGGAGAAATTCGACATGCGGCTGAAAATTTTGCTGAAAGATTTGGCGGACACCATGTACAAAGCGGAAGGCGTGGGCCTGGCCGCGCCCCAGGTGGGCATTTTGCGGCGGGTGGCGGTGGTGGACGTGGGCGACGGGCTTGCGGAGCTGGTGAACCCGGAAATTGTATTAACCGAGGGCGAGGAATGCGGCGCGGAGGGCTGCCTGAGCATTCCGGGCCGCAGCGGCCTGGTGACCCGGCCCCTGAAGGTGACCGTTCGTGCCTTCAACGGCAAAGGAGAGCCCATCGAGGTAGAGGGCGAAGGCTTCATGGCCCGGGCCCTGTGCCACGAGCTGGACCATTTGGACGGCGTTTTGTACGTGGACAAAATGGAGCGTGAGATTTTCCCGGACGAGGAAGAGGACGAAGAAGGGCATACGAACGACGAGGAGGAACGCCTTTGAGCTTGCGGGTGGTGTTTATGGGAACCCCGGATTTTGCGGCGCCCTCCCTGCGGGCGCTGACAGAGGCCGGGCATGAGGTGGCGGCGGTGTTTACCCAGCCGGACCGGCCCAAGGGACGGGGAGGCAAGGTGCTGTTCAGTCCCGTGAAAGAGCTGGCGGTGGAAAAGGGCATCCCCGTGTTCCAGCCCAGCCGCATCCGGGTGGACGGAATGGAAGACCTGCGGGCGCTGCGGCCGGACCTGTGCGTAACGGCGGCCTTTGGACAGATTCTATCCCAGGAGGTGCTGGACGTGCCGCGCCTGGGCACGGTGAACGTGCACGCCTCCTTGCTGCCCCGCCACCGCGGGGCGGCCCCGGTGCAATGGGCCATTTTGCAGGGGGATGAGCGCACAGGGGTCACCACCATGCTGACGGACAAGGGCATCGACACCGGCGATATGCTGCTGAAAGCCGAATGTACCATTGCTCCGGAGGACACGGCAGGGTCGCTGCTTGAAAAACTGTCTTTGATGGGGGCCAAGCTGCTGGTGGAAACCCTGGCGCGGCTGGAGGCGGGCAACTGCCCCCGGGAGAAGCAGCAGGAGGCGGAGGCTACCTACGACCCCATGCTGCAAAAGGAAATGGGCCTGCTTCAGTTTGAGGAGGGCACGGCGGCCTGCCTGCGGCGGGTGCGGGCCATGGACCCGTGGCCTTGCGCCTATGCGCCCATGGCCGAGGGCGTGCTGAAGGTGTGGCGGGCCAAAGCGGCGGCGGAGGCGGTCGCAGGCGCGGCCCCGGGCACGGTGCTTTTGGCGGACCCCAGGCAGGGCCTGGTGGTGGCCACCGCGGACGGAGCCATGGAACTGACGGAGATTCAAGCGCCAAACGCCAAGCGGATGGAGGCGGGCGCGTTTTTGAGGGGACATCCCATGCCGACGGGACGGCTTTTGCGTGAGGTGATAGGATGAAAACGGGAGATACCGGAAAGAAAACAGGCGCCCCTGGCGCTGCCAAAAGCGGAGCGGGCAAAGGTTTTGCCGGAAAGGGAACCGCCGCCGGAAAAGCGGGAGGGGCCCCCAGAAAGCCGGAAGGGTTTGCGAAAAGACCGGAGGGGTTTGCGAAGAAACAGAGCGGTACGGCCAAAAAGCCGGAAGGGTTTGCAAAGAAGCCGGAAGGCGCTGCGAAGAGAGCCGAGGGCTTTGCCAAGAGGCCGGAGGGCTTTGCTAGAAGAACCAATGAAATAGCCAAGCCGGTTGGGCCTACCAGACCCGCAGGCCCTTCCCGGCCCGCGAACACAGCCCGACCCGCAGGCCCTTCCAGGCCTGCGAACACAGCCCGGCCCGCAAACCCGCCCCGCCCCGGCGGCCCTTCCAGGCCTATGAACCCGGCCCGACCCGGTGGGCCTTCCCGGCCTGCGAACACAGCTCGGCCCGCGGGCCCTTCCCGGCCCGCGAACACATCCCGGCCCGCAGGCCCTTCCAGGCCCGCAAGCACAGCCAGACCCGCGGGCCCTTCCCGGCCTGCGAACACAGCCCGGCCCACAAACCCGGCCCGGCCTGCAGGCCCTTCCAGGCCCGCGAACACCACCCGCTCCACAACCTTCTCCCGCCCGCCTGTCCGGCGCACGCCTTTGGTTCCGGCGGAAAGCACGGGGCTTTCCATTGGGGCCCGGCGGGCCGCGCTGGATGTGCTGCAAGAAGTGCATCAAAAGGGCGCCTATGCCGCGCTGGCGCTGGGGGAGAAGCTTGCGAGGTCTCCGCTGAAACCGGTGGATAAGCGGCTGGTCACCAGCATTGTGTATGGAACGCTGGAAAACCAGATTCAGATCGACTACGCCCTGGACAAGTTTATGGAACGGCCCACGGGCGAGCCCTTGCAGCGGGATATTCTGCGGCTGTCCGCCTGCCAGATTTTGTTCCACGACCGGGTGCCGGACAGCGCCGCCGTGAACGAGGGCGTCAACCTGGGCAAGGCCATGGGCATGGAAGGGGCGGCGGGTTTTTTCAACGCGGTGCTCCGCAACCTGTCCCGGGGCAAGGCGGACATCGCCTGGCCCAAGCGGGAGGACGGCCTGCGGGAATACCTGCACATCATGGGCAGCATGCCCTTGTGGATTGTGGACAAGCTGCTGGATGCCTATGGGCCCGAAGAAGCCGAGGGCATCATCATGCACCGGGAAACGGAACATCCGGTGGTGATCCGGCCCAATTTGACGCGGATCGGCGAAAGCGCCTTTGAGGCGCTGCTCAGGGAAAAGGGTTGGAATGTGCGCCGGGGGCTGGCGCCCCATGCCTATTTGCTGACTGGTGTGTCGGACATTGGGCTGGACCCGGACTATCAAAAGGGGCTTTTTTCCATTCAGGGGCAAAGCAGCATGCTGGCCGCCGAGGCCATGCAGTTGAAACCCGGCATGCGGGTGCTGGACGCCTGCGCCGCGCCCGGGGGCAAGTCCGCCTACCTGTGCGAGGCCATGCAAAACACGGGCCGGGTGTATGCCTGGGAACTTCACGAGAAGCGCGCCATGCTGATTGAGAGCGCGAAACGCCGCCTGGGCCTTGAAAGCCTGCGGGTTTCCGTGCGGGACGCCACCGAGCCCAAAAAGGACCTGGAGGGCACCCTGGACGCGGTGCTTTTGGACGCGCCCTGCAGCGGCCTGGGGGTGATGGTGCAAAAGCCCGACCTGAAATACCGGGTGAAGCCGGAGGATATCGAGCCCATTGTGCGGCAGCAGGAAAAGCTGCTCAGCGCCCTGTGCCGCTATGTAAGGCCCGGCGGCCTTTTGGTGTACAGCACCTGCTCCATCCTGCCGGAGGAGAACGCGCAGCAGGTGGAGGCGTTTTTGCGGGAGCATCCCGATTTTGCCCTGGAAAAGCTGCCCCTCAGTTTTCCGGAAAGCCTTCGCAGGCAGCAAACGCCCCTGGGCGTGCAGCTGCTGGGATACCGGGACGGCGTGGAAGGCTTTTTCATCGCGCGGCTCAGGAGGGCAAAGGCGTGACGGACAAACCCGTTCTGCTGGATATGACCCCCAAGGAGCTGGGCGCGTATTTGGCCGGGTTGGGCCAGCCGGCCTTTCGCGCCGGGCAGGTGTTTGCCTGGCTTCATAAGGGTGTGACCTTTTCGGACATGACCAACCTGCCCAAGGCCCTTCGGGACGCGCTCCAGGAAAACTGCCTGGATTTGCCCATGAGCCTGGTGAAGGCCCTGCCCTCCCAAAAGGACGACACGGTGAAGTTTCTGTTTGCCTGCGCCGACGGCAACGTCATCGAAAGCGTGCTGATGCGCTACCACTATGGCCATACCCTTTGCGTTTCCACCCAGGTGGGCTGCCGGATGGGCTGCGCCTTTTGCGCCAGCACCCTGGGCGGCTGCGTGCGGGACCTGTCCGCCGGGGAGATGCTGTGCCAGGTGTTGCTGGCCAACCGGCATCTGGGCGGGGCCGGCCATGTGGGCCACGTGGTGCTGATGGGCAGCGGCGAACCGCTGGAAAATTACGAGCAAACCGTGCGTTTTTTGCGGCTGTTGAACCACCCGGAAGGGCTGAACATCAGCCTGCGCAACGTTTCCCTCAGCACCTGCGGCCTGGCGCCCCAGATCGGCGCCCTGGCAGGGGAAGGCCTGCCGATTACGCTGAGCATCTCCCTCCATGCGCCCAACGATGAGATTCGGGAAAAGATCATGCCCATCGCAAAGCGTTACCCCATCGGGGAGCTGATGGGCGCGGTGCGCCGCTATGTGGACAAGACGGGCCGCCGTGTGGTGTTTGAATATGCCCTGATGGAAGGGCTCAACAGCCTGCCCGCCCATGCCCGGGAGCTTGCCAAGCTGGTTGGCGGCCTGCAATGCCATGTGAATCTGATTCCCTTAAACCGGGTGGAGGAGCGCGCCCTGGCCCCCGCAAGCCCCGCCGCGGTGCAAACCTTTCTCAGAACCCTTGAAAACCTCCACGTGTCGGCCACCTGCCGCCGGGAGATGGGGGCGGACATTGGCGGGGCCTGCGGGCAGCTTCGCCGGGCGCACTTGAAAAGCGGGGAAAAACTTGATAGGATAGAAACAGAGCGGTAACGCCAAACATGGGGAAGGCCGGGTGAAAGCATGCTGGTTCATTCCAAAACCCACAAGGGCCTGGTGCGGGCCAACAATCAGGATACGCTGCTGCTGGCCGCGGGCGCCTATGGCGTGGCGGACGGCATGGGCGGGCACAACGGCGGGGAAACGGCCAGCCGGGTGGCCGTGCAGGTGCTGAAAAGCGCCCTGCAGGGTAAAACGCCCGATGAAAAAGCCCTTCGCACGGGCATTGAGGCCGCCAACCGCCGGGTGTATGAAATGAGCCTGAAAGACAGCGCCCTAAGCGGCATGGGCACCACGGTGACCCTTCTGTGGGAGGGCAAGAACAAAGTGCTGGTGGGCCATGTGGGGGACAGCCGTGCCTACCTGTTCCGGGGCGGGGAACTAAGCTGCCGCACCGAGGACCATAGCATGGTGGCGGAACTTTTAAAAAACAGGCTGATCACCCCGGAAATGGCCAGGAACCATCCCTACAAAAGCGTCATTACCCGGGCCCTGGGCATCGACCCTTTGGTTGTGGCGGACATTTTGTGCGTGGACAAGCAGGAGGGCGACGTGTGGCTGGTGTGTTCCGACGGGCTTTATAACATGGTGCCCGATGAGCAGATTGCGGAAGTGCTTCAAAACCTGAAAGGCGAAGCGGCGGCGGAAAAGCTGCTGGAGCTGGCCATTGACCATGGCGGGCAGGACAACGTCAGCTTCGTGCTGGGCCTGGTGGCGGAGGTGGCGGAAGCATGATGAAGGGCATGGTTTTTGCCGAGCGCTATAAGCTGGTGGATTTTATCGGCCAGGGCGGCATGTCGCTGGTGTACCGGGCGGTGGACATTCGCACGGGGCACAGCGTGGCCGTGAAAATTTTGAAAAGTGAATACAATAGCGACAAGGAGTTTTTGGAGCGGTTCCAGCGGGAGGCCCAGGCCGCCAGCCTGATGTCGCATCACAATATCGTCAATTTGCTGGACGTGGGCGTGGAGGGCGAGTACCGCTATTTGGTGCTGGAATATGTCAGCGGCAACACCCTCAAGGAGATCATCCGGCAAAAGGGTATTTTGGGCACCAACACGGCCATTCAGGTCACCATCCGTATTTTAAGCGCGCTGCAGCACGCCCATGATAACGGCATCATTCACCGGGACATCAAGCCCCAAAACGTGCTGGTGCACTCCGACGGCCATGTGAAGGTGGCGGATTTCGGCATTGCCCGCATGACCGGCGCGCTGACCATCAGCAAGGGCGACACGGTGGTGGGCTCCGTGCACTATTCCTCGCCGGAACAGGCCACGGGCACCGTGGTGGACGCCACCAGCGATATTTATTCCACCGGTGTGGTGCTGTACGAAATGCTCACCGGCCGGGTGCCCTTTGTGGGGGACACCCCGGTGGCGGTGGCCATGCAGCACATCAAAGCCGCGCCGCCGCCCATTTCGGAATTCAATCCGGACGTGCCGGCGGGGTTGGTGGCCGTGGTGATGAAGGCCATGGAAAAGTCCCCTGCCAAGCGCTTTCAAAACGCCCGGGAAATGGCGGACGCCCTGACCCGGGTGAGGGACGGCAAGGAGGCCGCCCTGCCCGCGCCCGCCCAGCCCGCCTCCAACGGAGGGGCCTCCGCAAGGCCGGCGCAGTACGCGGGCCCGGGGCAAAAGCGCGCCGATGCCCGGGCGGCGGGAACCCAAACCGGGCGCGGAGGAAAGCAGCGGCGCAATACCCGCAAGATGCTGTCTTTGGCGGCCACGGGGCTGATGGTGGCCGGGGTGCTGGCCATGCTGACCCTGGGCATTTTGCAGATTTATAACCAGGTCACCAACAGCGCGGTCACCCCGGAGCTGACGGGCCTGAGCATGGACGAAGCCCACAGCCTTTTGAAGCGCGCCGGGCTCAACTGGCAGCAGACCGAAATCAACCACGACACCATTCCCGCTGGGGTGGTGATCTCCCAGCTGCCCGACCCGGACACCCAGATGATGAAGGGCGACAGCGTGGTGATCACCATCAGCCAGGGGCCGGTCACCGCCTTGACCCCGGACCTTTTGGGCATGAGCCGGGAGGAAGCGGCGGCCAAGCTGAAGGAAAAGGGCCTGGGGTATGTGGTGTTCAAAATCGCCTCCAGCGAGCCCATCGACACCGTGATTTCCCAAAACCCCCAAAAGGACGAGCCCTATGCCCTGGGCCTGGAGGTGGAGGTGACGGTATCCGGCGGCAGCACCATGGTGCCGGACGTGACCGGCCAAACCTACGAAAAAGCCGTGGAAATGTTGAAGGAAAGCACCCTCACCGTGGGCAAGGTGGAATATGTGGAGGTGGAGGACCAGGCGCTGGCGGGCCAGGTCATGGCCCATTCGCCCTCCCCGGGCACCATGGCCATTTTGAACGCCCAGGTCACGCTGACCATTGCCAAGGAGAGCAAGGATTACCAATCGGAGGTCAGCGTCGCCGTTCCGCCGGGAGACCAGGACCGCCAGCTGCGGGTGGTGCTGTTGGAAGGCGAAAAACAGGTGGTGCAGTACCAAAGCGCGGTTCACCCCAGCAAGACCGAAACCACCCTGCTGGTGCCGGTATCCTCCGACGAAAAGGGCAGGCTCAAGTGCAAGATCTATTTGGATGACGCGCTTTTGGACGAGCGGGAGGTACTGTTCCAGTGACGGAGGACAGGGCGGCATTGCCACAGGGGATGATTGTCAAAGGCGTGGGCGGCCTGTACTACGCAAGGGGCGGGGACGGCCAGGTCCATGTGCTTCGGGCCAAGGGAAAATTTCGCAAGCAAAACGTCAGCCCCCTGGTGGGCGACCGCATTTTATACACGCCGGACCACGGGGACGAGCACGGCTGGGTGGAGGAGATCCTTCCCCGGGAAAGCGTTTTGGTGCGGCCTGCCGTGGCCAATATCAAAACCATTTTGGTGGTGGTGGCCCCCCAGCCCGCCCCGGACTTTGTGCTGGTGGACACCCTGCTGGTGATGGCCTTTGCCCAGGGCATTGCGCCGGCTTTGGTGGTGAACAAATGCGATTTGGACCCGGCAATGGGCGCGGAGGTGCGGCGGATGTACGCGGGCCTGGGCGCGCCGGTGCTGGAAGTCAGCGCGCTTCAAGACGGGCAGGGCCTTAATGACTTGCGGGCCGTGATGCGGCGGGGCATTTGCTGCTTCGCGGGGCAGTCGGGGGTGGGGAAGAGCACGCTGGTAGGCGCGGCCACGGGCCTTCAACTGCAAACAGGCGAGATCAGCCGGAAGATTTCCCGGGGCAAGCATACCACCCGCCACGCGGAACTGCTGTGCGCCAAGGAGTATACGGTGCTGGATACCCCGGGCTTCAGCCTGCTGGAACTGTGGGAGGGCATGGAGCCGGAACAGCTGAAAAACTACTACCCGGAGTTTGCGCCCTACGAGGGGGAGTGCAAGTTTTCCCCCTGCTACCACCACAGCGAGCCCGGCTGCGCGGTGCTGAAAGCGGCGGCGGAGGGCAAAATATCCATGGCCCGGCTGGAACGCTACCACCGGCTTTTGGAGAAGGTACGGAAGGCATGGAGGGAACGGTATGACTAAGTTGGCGGCGTCCATTTTGGCCGCGGACGTGCTGCGCCTGGGCGACGAGGCCCGGCGGGTGACCCAAACCGGGTGCGATTATTTGCATTTTGATATCATGGACGGGGTGTTTGTGCCCAACATTTCCTTTGGCCCCCACGTGCTGGACGGGCTCAAGCGGGAGATTGACGCGGTATACGATACCCATTTGATGCTGAAGGACCCGCTGCCTTACATTGACGTGTTTGCCAGGGGCGGTTCCCATGCCATTACCGTGCATGTGGAGGCGGAGCATTTTGAGGAAAGCCTGCAAAAAATCAAAGACCTGGGGCTGCGGGTGGGCGCGTCGCTGAAACCCGCCACGCCCCCACAGGCCTTGAAGCCCTATTTTCATCAGCTGGATTTGATTCTGGTGATGACGGTGGAGCCCGGCTTTGGCGGGCAAAAGTTGATGCCTGAGGTGCTTGAAAAAATTGCCCGGCTGCGGGCCCTGGGGTTTGCCGGGGAAATTGAGGTGGATGGCGGCGTAACGCTGGAAAACGCCGCCGACATCGTAAAGGCGGGGGCGAATACCCTGGTGATGGGCACTTCGTTTTTCAAGGCGGAGGACCCGGCGGCCGTGGTGAACGCGGTGCACGGCCTGTGAGGCGGAGGTGCTTTTGTGTGGCTGCGCGATTTCCATGATCTGCATCAAAAATAGCGGCTTCGGCAAGAATAAGGGCATCAGAAAAGCGGGAGGATGCCCATGGAGCGGAAGCAAAAAAACGGGGCCAGGGTTGGCCAGGAAAACAATCCGCCGGAAGAAATGAAGAAAAACGGGCTGTTTCAAACGCCGGAGAAGGATTCCGGCATGAAACGGTCAAAGAATGTGCATTAAAAGAAAAGCGCAGGGGTTTGGCCCCTGCACCCAGCCTGCTGAAAAAGTCCGTTCAGGGGCTGTCGCTCCTAAACCTCGTCGGGATTTTCCTGGACCCTTGATTTGACCGCGTTTCACGCGGTCAAAAATAAGGGAAAGTAAAATAAACGTATTCAAAAAGATGGGTCCAGGGGCTTGCCCCTGGCGGGGGTGCAGGGGGCGGAGCCCCCGCCCGTTCCCCCCTTACCCGTTCTTTTTTTTGTTGGCGATGTCCACCCACACGGCCAGCAGCAGAATCATGCCCTTGATGATGTACTGCACCATAATGGGCAGGTTCATCAGGCTCATGCCGTTGTCCAGGCTGGCCATGACCAGGGCGCCGATGATGGCCCCAAACACGGTGCCGATGCCGCCTGTGGTGCTGGTGCCGCCAATGATGCAGGCGGCGATGGTGTCCAGCTCAAACAGGTTGCCGGCGGCGGTGGTGGCGGCGTTCAGCCGGGCGGTAAACACGATGGAGGCCACGCCGCACAGGGTACCCATGGAAAGGAAAATGGTCATCATGGTTTTTTTCAGGTTCACGCCGGACAGGCGGGCGGCCTCGGCGCTGCCGCCAATGGCGTACACATGGCGACCAAAGGGCGTGCGCCGGGTGATGACGGTGTAGATGGCCACCACGGTCAGCAGGATGAGGATGGCGTAAGAAATGCCCCGGTAACTGGCCAGAACGAAGCCCACGCCCGCAATGGCGGCGCAGATGACGATGACCTTGAGGATTTCAAGGGACATGGGCAGAACGGTAAAGCCGTTCGCGATGCGCTTTTTGCGGCTGCGGAACTCCGTTACCACAAAGGCCACCACGGCAATGGCCGCCAGCAGTACCGTCAGGTCGTGGAAGGGGGCCTCCTGAAACAGCAGCCGGGGCAGGTAGCCCTGGCCAATGGCCTTGAAGGCCGGGTCAAACTCGCCGATGGTGGCGCCGTTGGTCACCGCCAGGGTAAAGCCGCGAAACGCGATTTGGCTGGCCAGGGTCACGATGAAGGCGGGAACGCCCCGGTAGGCGATCCAAAAGCCATGCCACATGCCCACCAGCACGCCGCAGGCGATGGTGGCCAAAATGGCCAGCACCGGGCTTATCCCGGCTTTGGTCATCAAATAGGCGGCGATGGCGCCCAGGGTGCCGCAAACCGAGCCGATGGACAGGTCGATGTGGCCCGCCACCATCACCAGCAGCATGCCGCCGGTCAGAATGCCGATGGTGCACATTTGCAAAAACAGGTTGGAAAGGTTCCGGGCGGAAATGAACAGCCCGCCGGTCAAAATGGTGAAGATGATCCAGATGGCCAGGAGCGCCGCGATCATGGTGTACTGGCGAACATTGTTGCGCATGGCCCCGGTCAGGGCCGCGCCGAAGGACTGGGGCTGAAGCCGCCGCTGTGCGGATTCCCGCTGGTTGAGTTGTGTGTTCATGTTACATGCCTCCCGTCGCGTACATCATGATCTTTTCCTGGGTGGCTTCGGCCCGGCTCAGCTCTCCGGCGATCCGGCCTTCGCACATCACCA
>JAVBTE010000203.1:0-4771 GCA_031556335.1 Eubacteriales bacterium
AACCACCCTTTCACCGCGTGAAACGCGGTGAAATAAAGGGTCCAGGGCATAGCCCTGGGCGGGGTTTTAGGGGCGGCAGCCCCTAACGTCCCCGTCCCCGTCCTCATCCCCGTACCCCTACACCACCGACTTGTGCAGCCACTTGCCGCTGTGGTAGCGGAAAAGGAAGCAGGCGGAGCGGGCGACCCAGTCGATGAACATGGCCACCCACACGCCCAAAAGGCCCATTTGGAAGGTATAGGCCAGCAGATAGCTGAAAGCGATGCGGAAGATCCACATGGAAAGCACGGCCACGACCATGGTGAACCGGGCGTCGCCGGCGGCCCGAAGCGCGTTGGGCAGGGTAAAGCTGGCGGGCCAGAACACGGCGGCCACAACGGCGAAAATGCGCAGCACATGGGCGGCGGTATCCACGCCCTCGGGGCTGAGGTGAAAGAGCGCGGCCAGGGGCCGGGCCATAAAGAAGAGAACCAGGTCCGCCAGGCCCAGCACAACATAGGCGATTTTCAGCAGTTTCTTGGCGTAAAATTGGGCTTGGGCGGTGTTTTTGGCGCCAATGCACTGGCCCACCACGGTGATCATGGAAAGGCCGATGGCCGAGCCCGGCAGGTTAAACAGGGCGGTGATGGTGCCGCTGACGGCGTTTGCGGCAATGATGACCACGCTGTAAGACGCCACGATGCGGGTAACCATCAGCTTGCCAATTTGGAACATGCTGTTTTCCAGGCCCCCCGGCACGCCCAGGCTGAAAATGCGCCGGATCATGGCCTTGTCCGGCTCCATGCGGAAGGGCCGCAGCAGGCGGATGTCCCCGTTGGAGTGAAGCAAAAGCAAAATCACCAGCACCGCCCCGGCCATGCGGGACAAAAAAGTGGACAGGCCGGAGCCCGCCACTTCCATTTTGAAACCAAAAATAAACAGGCAGTTTCCGGCCAGGTTGATCAGGTTCATCATCAGCGCGATGAGCATGGAGGACTTGCTGTTGCTCATCACCCGAAGCAGCGCCGCGCCGCCGTTGTACAGGGCCAGGGCGGGGTAGGACATGGCCGATAGCAAAAGAAACGTGCGGCAATGCCGCAGGGTGTCCCCGGAGAGGGAACCGAAAAAAAGATGCAGGATCTGGTCGCAGAAGATAAAGCAAATGATCAAAAAGAAAAACGCCATCAGCATGGACAGGTACAAAAGCTGCTTGGCCGCTTTGCAGGCGTTCAGGGGTTCCCGCTTGCCCAGGTATTGGGCCGCCACCACCGCGCCCCCCGCGCCCATGGCGGAAAAGAGCTGTGTAAACAGAATGTTGATGGAATCCACCAGGGAAACGGCGGACACGGCGGCCTCCGAAATGGAGCTGACCATGAAGGTGTCCACCAGGCCCAGGGAGATAACCAGAAATTGCTCCGCCACCAGGGGCACAATCAGGGAAACCAGCGCGCGGTTCGAAAAAAGGCGCTCGTTTTCAGGAATTGTCTTTTGGATGGGAAACACCTTCTTGTTGTGTGAGCTTTTCGGTGTCGGCGGGTTCCTTTGGCGTTTGGGAAGGGCCGGAAGCGGGAATGGTGGAGGGCTTTTTGGCCCGCTTGCCGAAAAAGGCGCGGATGCTCTCCAGAATGCTGACGAAAACCCCCATGGCCAGGGAAATGTAATACGTGCCGGACCGCCAGATGACAAGGCCCACAAACAGCGAAGCGGCGGGGAAAATGCCTTTGAAGAACACGGCAAAGCCGCCTTCCATGGCGCCGGAGCCGCCGGGCAGGGGGGTGTAGCTGGCGCTGATGTACAAAAGAACGCCCATGGTGATGACTTCCATGTTGCTGGCGGTGTGAAGCCCAAAGGAATGATAAATGGCCAGGGTGATGGACATCAGCATAAACAGCTGCACCACGGCGATGAGGCATTGCACCAAAAGCTCGCCCGGGTGGTTGCGGATCATTTTCACGCTTTGGGAGAAAGAAATGCAATGGGCTTCCCACTTGGCGAAGGAACGCTCCGGGTCTTTGCAAATGCGCAGTTTCACGCCGATGTGGATGCAGACCGTGATCAGCATCATCATCACCCGCTTGCTGATGGACATCAGCAACAAAACGCCGATGGAGATGAAATTGAACAAATACCCCAGCCAGATGAACCAATACATGCCCGCCACGTGCCGGGCCACAAAATCGCGGTAGATGATCCACAAAACGGTGCCCACCACCAGCAGCATCAACTGGAAGCAGGCGAATTTCACCGTCAGGCAGGAACCGCTTACGCCAATGGGAACGCCCATCTGCTTCATGCGGTAAATTTGCACAGGCTGCCCGCCGGAAGCCCCGGGGGTGATGTCCGCGTAATAAACCCCGATGATGGATAGGTAAATGGCTTTCCAAAGGCTGATTTGATAGTTTTGCCGGTGCAAAAAATAGAAAATGGTCAAAGCGTCCATCAGCATATAGCCAGCCCAGGCCAGAAGGCACAGGCCCAGGTACAGGGGAGAGATGCTGTGAAGCGCGCGCGCAAGAGATTTCAGGTCGTTTCCGCTGAGGCCCAAATAAAAAACAACGCCCAGCGTTAAAAACAGAAATAGAAAGTTTAACCAGTTCTTTGTGGATGCTTTCATAACTAAGGCAAACTCCCCCACAAATTAGGCGCGAGCGCTCTAAACCAGTATAGCACAGTTTCTGGAAGCGGGCAAGAAAAGGCGGCGGGAAAACCCGGCGCCAGGCAAAACGGCGGAGGGAAAAGCCCCTCCGCCAGGATGCGGGCGCCGGGATGGTCTGCTACTTCGCCACAAGCAAAATGGAGGTTTTTACGTCTTTGCTGCCGGGGGAATGGTAGGTAGCGGTGAGGATTATCTGTTCCTTGAAAGCGGGGTGATAAGCAAAGTCCAAACCGGTCGGCACAAAAGGACTATCGCTGGCGGACCAGGTGACATAGCCGCCCGGGGTTGGCGACAGGGATGGATTGGCATACGTAACAACGGCCCGAAGGGGGGTTTCGGTATTGCCTTCACGGGTGGTGAGGTCTTTCACAAGGGTTTTGAGGCCCGGGGCGTTGACAGGATCGAAACGATGAATGATTTTGATGGAAACCGGGCGATTGACGACTTGCACATTGCAAGATACCTGATGGCCCAGCGCGGTTGTGGCGGTGACCACGATGGGCTGGCCGTCCGTGAGGGTCGCCTTGAAGGTTCCCGGCTTGACGAGGGCCAGGGCTTCGGGGTTGCTGCTTTCCCAACTGACGGGCTCCAGGCACCCCTTGGGCGCGGTGATTTTGGCTGAGAAGGAGATGGTTTT
Organism: Eubacteriales bacterium; assembly: GCA_031556335.1. Taxonomy (GTDB): domain Bacteria; phylum Bacillota; class Clostridia; order Christensenellales; family Aristaeellaceae; genus Limiplasma. The sequence continues at coordinate 3,273 of JAVBTE010000203.1, forward strand.
GCCATGCTCCACAAAGTACATATCATTGGCAAAGGGCTTGGATGCCTTCACCGTCATGGCGGTGGCAGGCGCGGTCACAAAAACGGATGCCGTCGCCTTTTTGGCTCCGACGGTTACGGTCACACTGGTTTTGCCGCTTTTCCAGCCTTGGATGCTGGCGGACATCCCATCTGCGGCGGGGATCACGGAAATATATTTGTTGTCCGTGCTCCATTTGATATCAAAGCCGTTGGCGCTGGGGGCCGGATCGAGCTGCGCAATGCGAAGGGCGCCCTTGTTGTCCGGTGCGCCGCGGTTCGCGGACAGGGTGAGCACCTTTTGATCCAGCGTTAACGTTTTGGTGGGCGCGGTAACGGTCACCTTGCAGGTGGCGCTCAGCTGGGTGGAGACGATCTTTACCGTTACGTTGGCAACGCCGGCCTTTAGCGGGGTAATGAGGCCTGTGTTTTCGTTCACGGTTAAAACGGTGCTGTCGTCCGTGGTCCACTTCAGCGGCAGCAGGGAAGGATCGGGATAGGAGTTGGCCGGCGCAAAGGTCGGGGTCAGCCGCAGGGAAGCGCCCGCAAAACAGGAGGTTTTCGCCGCTTTGGGCAGCGCGATGGATGTGGGCGGCTTGTCGTACACATACAGCGTAAAGCTGGCGCTTTTGGACACCTTTGCGCCATTCACCATTTTCAGCGTGACGGTGGCTTTGCCAGGTTTTACGGCCTTCACCGTAAGGTTATGGCCATTGGCTGCGCCAACGATCTCCACCGGGCAGTTTTTGGCCGGGGCAACGCTCCAGGCGCAGGCGTCGCTGTTCTCCGCCCTGGCGGGCACGAGAGCCGCAATGCTCAGGAAGGCGGTCTCCGCTTTTTGTTGGTTCAGCCAAACCTTGTTGGACTGAAGCGCAACCTTCGTGGTGGGGTCAATGACGGTAACGATGCATTCCGCATGGACGGGAAATCCCGGTACAGAAAGCTTGAATTTTGACCGGCCTATGCTCTGAGCGGTGAGGTCCGTTGAAAGGCCGGACAAATATGCCAGCGACAGCACATTGCCGGTGCCCAGTTCCTCATCACCGCTTAGGTCGACGGCGGCAAATTCAAACTCTTTGCCGGGCATGGCCGGTGAAAACGCAGGTTTGGCAAAATAGGAGGAGCCTTTTTTCAGCGTGAGGGTTTTGGGAAATTTGATGGCGGTGGAGGGGCTCCAAACATAAAAGCTGAGAGAATGATCCGCCCCAGTGGCGGTTTGGCCGGAAATGGTTACGCGCCCAGGGGCCAGCAGCGTCAGCTTTCCGTTTTGGTCGATGCTGGCGGCCCTTGGATTGCTGCTGGCCCAGGTTACCTTCTTTTCCGCCTCGGTATCGTCTGTGTCCAGGGGGGTGTAAGATGCTGTCAAAACATAGGTTTTTCCAACAGTGGTATTGGCAGGTTCACTCAAATCTGCTTCGCAGGTAAGGGCAATCGACTGCACAGGATTGCCCACAATAATCTCGCACTCGTTAGACTTCACCA
>JAVBTE010000057.1:0-5913 GCA_031556335.1 Eubacteriales bacterium
GAAATCATGCCCTTTGTCGGCGGTCTGATTGATTGTTACGAAAACAAACGGTATTTTTGCTGTATCCTTGACAAGATTTTATTTATAGATGGTCTTTTCGCCCCTTGACAAACGTTGTTCTGGAATAGTGGAGTCTACAACATGATTCGCAGCCTGTCGGGCAACGTGATTTTGCCCATCGCAGGCGTGATTCTTGCCATTGTTATGACCATGGAACTTATTCAGCTTGTGGTGGAAAAGAACAACATGCATGACTTTGACACCTGGATCTATTTCAAATGGATATTCAAAACGTTCTGTGCGGTGTTGATTGTCACCAACACCTGGAGCATTATTATGGACGTTTTCGACATGGCCCAAAGCGTGGCCAACAGCGCGACTGGCATCATCTTGTCGGATACGTCCATTGAGTTAAGCAGCGTAATTACGGCCCTGGAGGCACGGCTGCATGAGACGGATATTGGCCCGCTGCTAGGACTATGGTTCCAGTCAATATTTGTTGGCTTAATCATGTGGGCGCTGACCATCTGCATCTTTGTCATTATGTATGGCAGGAAGATCGAGGTCTACCTTGTAACCTCGGTTGCGCCCCTGCCTATGGCCACTATGATGAACAGGGAATGGGGGCAGATGGGCCAGGGCTATCTGCGATCATTGTTCGCGCTGGGTTTCCAGGCATTTCTCATCATCGTGTGCATGGCCATCTACTCGGTGCTGGTGCACTCCATTGCCGTAGATAGCGATGTAAGCGCGGCCATCTGGACCTGTATCGGATACACCGTGCTGCTGTGCTTTACCCTTTTCAAGACCAGCGGGATCTCGAAAGCTATTTTTAATGTACATTAACCGTTTTTGCCAGCCATTGAAAGGAGGCTCATATGGCCTACGTCCCCGTCCCCAAAGACTTGACGAAAATCAAATCAAAGGTCATGTTTACGCAGACAATGTTGTGGGTAAACTTTCTGATGAGCGCTTTGCAAAGCTGTCTTCTGGATATGAAACCGTGAAAAGCCATATCGGCTTTGCCGAATTGACACCAGCACTGCTGAATGAAATGCTTGAAAAACTCGTCATTCACAATTCCGATAAGTGCAGCAGAAAGCGGACGCAGCAGGTAGACATTTATTACAATTTGTGGGTATGCTAAACGTAGGGGACGAGCGCGCAGTCGAGACACCCGCCACTTGCGGACAGTAAGAAACGGCATAACGCCTAGGAAACATTGTACCGTTCGATGGTTCACAAACGCCTATATCGCAAATCAACTAATGAAGGGTTCAGGGCAAAGCCCTGAGCGGGGTTGCAGGGACACGGAGGGAAGCGTGTGCCCAGTGGGCACAGCGGCGCAGCCGCTAGCGACCCGAAGTGGGAAGCGTTAGGCGCGCGTGAGCGGCAGCGATACGCACGCCGCGAAAGCTGAACCGGCAGCCCCTACACGGACTTTGTCGGCGGTCTGCATGGCCGCGCTGCGCGCGGCCATTAACTATTCCGCATCCTTTTCCTTCTCGTACATCCCCTGCATGCTGCCTTGCAGTTCCCCCACAATGCGCAGCTTTTCCTCGTTGGCAGGGGCCTCCGGGTTGTACACGATGCCTTGGCCCAGGGTCAGCGTTCTCATTTTTTTGCTGGCGTACACCGGCACAAACACGGCCCGTTTCCCGGTGCGGGCGTAATACATCTGCCCCAGAATGGCAAACCCGGTGTACAGCTGGCCCACGCCTTCCTGCACATAGCCTTTTTCCCCCTCGGCGTGGTCCTCGCCGTTTTCGGGAAACAGCAGAATATTGTCCCCGGCCTGCATGGCCTCCACGGTGATGCGAAAGGTTTTGATCAGCTCCCGGGGCTGCCCCCGGTACACCGGGATGCCCTCGATGCTGTTGAAGATCCAAATAAGCAGCGGGCAGATGGACCGCAGCAACGGTTTTTTCCATTTCTCCGGCAGCCATCTTTGCCGCACCATGGTGCCCTGGTACATATGCTCCACAATGGCTTCCTTCTCCATCATGTGGCTCAGCACCCAGGGGCGGAAGGAAATGGGCACATACAGGTTGGCCACGATGGGGCCGTACAGCTCCCCATGGTTGCAAATCAGAATCATGGACCCATCCTCATAGCCCGCCGTGTTCTCCTTGCCGATCACCTTATGGTAGTACCAGGGCCGAAGCAGGCTCATCATCAGCTTCACCCCAAAGCGGTTTTTATGCCGCTGCACCACCACGCCGTCCAGCTGCTTTTTCAGGGCCGGGTTTTCCCCGCCCTCGCTTTGCAGCGTTAAAAACCGGGCCAGCTTTTGAAAGTATCGGTTGTTCATGGGAAAGTGCAGCACGCTGACCACCGCGCTCACCAGCAGCAGCAGCGGCGGCACGATCATCAGGGGCCGAAACCCCGCCACAATGGTTTCCAGGCTGGCGTCCACGGGCCAGAAGCCCGCCGGAATGCACAGTGCCGTCAGCAGCACCAGCGCGACCATCTGCCCCACCAAAATGGACAGCTCCGTCTGGCCCGCCCGCATGCGCTCATACCCTTGCAAATCGTTTTCCAGGCCATACCGGGCCACGCTGGTCATTTGCCGCTCCACCTCCGCCAGGCAGGTAACGGACACCGTTACCCCGCCCACGGCCAGCCCCAGCGAAAGATAGCTCATCAGCACCTTGGGGGTCAGCTCCAATTGCCCGTAAAACAGCGCTAGGCCGTAGATCCACAAAAACAGACCAATCAGCAGCAACTGGGTGGCCGCGGGGCGGTGGTTTTTCAGGCGGCGGAGCAGGGCGTCGGTGGCCTCCCGCAAAATCAGCGTCAGGGCCACGGATATCAGCAGGCAATTCAGCAGCTCTTCATTGGTCAGGCCAATGAAGGTGTACATCATCACCAGCGTCACCTGAAGGGCCATCAAAATCAGCGTATGAAACCGCTGGAAGGAATGGTAGGCGTTCATTTCCCGAAGGTCCTTCGCCATTTGGGACAGGGTTTGGGGGTCCGTGTCCACGGGCGTTTCTTCGGCGGCCATCAGCCTGCGTTCCCGCCACAGGCCGTGGCCCTCCAGCAAAGACCCCAAGGCAAAGCCCCCAAGCACCTGCCAGGCCTCCACCGGCGCCAGGTTCACAAACAGGGGCCAGGCCAAAATCAGCGGCGGCAAAATTTCCAGCAACGCAAACAGGCACACAAAGGCTTTTTTGCCGAGCCCGCGGCGCATCACCTTGCCCACCAGCCGCCGGGCCAGCTCGCCCCGCATGGTTAAAAGCAGCACCACCGTGAACAAAAGCCACAGGCCGTAGGGGTTCATGGGCACCGGGTACAGCGCCAAAAACGCCAGGTTGCACAGCAGCACAAAGCCCAAAAACGCGATGCCGGCGGCCCGCATCGCCCGGGGCAATCCCTGGCCCCGGTCCCCCGCCACCGCATGGGCCAGGGCCGTGGCCACCTGGGCGCTCATCATCAGCGCGCCGCCCAGCACCGGCGTCAAGGAAAACGCGCTGCTCACCATCATGCAATACATGTAGTGATACAGCGTGCTCAAAGACATCAGCACCAGCATCTGCCTGCGGGAGGAGGCGGTCGGAAGGGAGGGCGCGTTCGTTTGCAAGGGCATCACTCCTTTCCTCAATCACATCTTTGGCATTGTATCACGGCCCAGACGGTTCCGGCAGGAAACCCCGCCAAAACCCGCCTGCCTGGGGCCCAAATATCCATATGCGCCCCTGTTCCCTTTCACCAGTGCATCTTCTTTTTCCATTCCCCCGCCACTTCCTTGGGAAACAGCGCCACGCTCAAAACAATCAGCCCCAGGCTGACCGAGCCCACCACAATGGCGGGCCAGTGCAATCGGCGAAGGCCCGCCAGCTCCAGCAAAATGGCGACGATGCCGCCCAGGAGAAGCTCAAACAGGGGCAGAAAATTCCGCTTCTGCTTTTTGAAAAAAACCAAATAGATGAAGCCAATCAGCAATACATCGCTGAAAAACACAATGGGCACCACATAGTCGGTCCAGCCCTGGTGCAGCAAGGCCCCTAGCAAAAACAGGTATAGGCACACGGCGATGGATGTGTCCGACAGCTTTTTGATGAGGGTGTTTTCCACCAGGGGCCGGTAGACGAAGGCCACCCAAACCACCGCCAGCCCGCCGCCCACAATAAGGCTCCAGGGCATACCCCCCACCAGCAGGTTGATGAGCAGGCACAAATAGCCCACCCCCAAAAACAGGGTGCGGAAAATGTCCTGCCGGTTCCGGCTGAAAAACGTGCGGGGAGACTGTTCCGGATAGATGCGGTGCACCTGCAATTCAGCCACTTCCTTCCATGAAAGGCTCAAAGCCGTCCTCTTTCAAAAGCCGGTAGAGGGCGTCCTCCAGGGTGGTGACCGCGGTGTTCTTGGTCACGGTAAACACCAGGCGGTCCCCAAAGCTGCAAATGGCGCAGCTGGCCTTGTTTGTGATGGGCGGGCCCAACACAAAGTCGAACTTTTCAATGAAAGGCTCCATTTCCGGGGGAATGCGCATGGGGCCCAGATTGCTGAGGGTGGTGGTGAACACCGAATCGGACAGAGCGCCGTAAATAAAATAGGCAATGGGCCGCTTGATGGTGAGGGGCACGAACCGCAAAAAGCGCACCAGCCGCCGGGACAGGTGCATGGTTTCGTCCAGGCGCTCCTTGCTGCCCCCCTCCGCGATCTGGGCGGCGATGACGGGCAACATCTCATCCAGGGTGGTAATCTCGCTGGGATGCAGGCGCACGCTGCAATACAGGGAAAAATTGCGCAATGTTTGGGAGGGATAGTATTTGCGCATGTTCACAGGCAGCTGAATCTGGATTTTCCGCTTGCCAAAGGGGACGCAGGCCTCCTTGCAGGCCAGCATCAAATAGCCCAGCATCAACGCCGTGATGGTCACGCCCTTTTCCTTGGCCCGGCGGTGCAGGGCGCTGATGGACAGGTTGTAGTGCAGCACCCGGTTTGGCTGCTCGTAGGGCAACATGCCGCGCAGCTGCACAGCCCGTTTGTCCATAAAACCGTGGGCCCCCTGGCTGCGGTCGCCAATGGCAAAATCATCGCTCCACTCGTGGGGTTCCGGCGGTTCCGACGCTTCAAACACGCCCTCCGTCGCGGGGATGGCGTTGCCCAAAAGCCCCAGGTATTCCCGCAGCAGGGTCCGCAAAAACACGCTGGCCCCAAAGCCATCGGTCAAAATGTGAAAAAACTCCACGCTGATGCGGTTGCCAAAGTACACCACCCGCAGGGAGGGCGACGCCACCGCGTTCACCCGCATGATGGAGCAGGGCAGCTTGGTTTCCGGGCGCACCGCAAAGCGGCGCATGGCGCTGTCCATGTAGTGCCAAAAAAAGCCGCACTTGATGGTGGTGGCAAAGTAGGGAAAGCGCTTGATGGTATAGGTCAGCGCCATCTGCAAAATTTCCGGAACCACGGGCTTTTTCAAATAGCCGGACAGGCGAAAAACCATCATGCGCTTCATGCTCATGCTGAGGGGGTAAATCTTGGCCGCATGGTCCAGGGGATACCAGTCGCTGCGCTCCACCAGGTAAAAATCGCTGAGCTTTGCGGGCGCCAGCCGGGCAATTGCCTCTTGCACAGACAGGCCATGTTCTTTATAATACATGAGAGCGTGGATGTGATCTTCCAAAAGCTGTTCCGTGTGCTTTCGGCTCACATTCAGCCTTGCGCGGACATCCGTCAAAAAGGGCATGACCGCTTTTTGTTCCGACGGGGTAAAGGCCAGCTGCACCTTGCGCCAGGGTCCCTTCATTGCATCCTCCTGCTCCGCGTCAAGCAATGGCGCTTTCATTATAGCACGCGCGCCCGCTGGGGGCAACGCGGCGGTATTCCCTTCTCCCCCGAAAAACATGAACGGGTAGGTGCAACTATGCGTATGTTGTTCCGGTGTCTGTTGCTTGTGGCCGCTCT
>JAVBTE010000005.1:0-9558 GCA_031556335.1 Eubacteriales bacterium
CACGCATTCGTCCGGATTGATGCCCTTGCTGGGCTCCTTGCCGGTGTATTTTTTCACGGCCTCCTGCACCGCCGGGATGCGGGTGCTGCCGCCCACCAGCAGCACCTTGCTCAGGTCCGCCGCGCTGAGCCCCGCGTCGCCCATGGCCTGGCGCACCGGGCCCATGGTTGCCTCCACCAAAGACCGGGTCAAATCGTCGAACTTCGCCCGGGTCAGGGTCATTTCCAAATGCTTGGCCCCGGTCTTGTCCGAGGCCAGAAAGGGCAGGCTCACGCTGGCCGTGGTGGCCGCGCTCAGCTCGAACTTAGCCTTATCCGCCGCTTCCCGCACCCGCTGCATGGCCACCGGGTCTTTGGTCAGGTCGATCTTTTCCTGCTTGCGAAACTCCGCCACCAGGTAGTCCGCCACCCGCTGGTCAAAATCGTCTCCACCCAGGCGGTTGTTGCCCGCCGTGGCCAGCACTTCAATAATCTCCCGGTTGATGTCCAGCACCGATACGTCAAAGGTGCCGCCCCCCAGGTCGTACACCATGATCTTTTGGGCCTGTTCCTTGTCCATGCCGTAGGCCAGGGCCGCCGCCGTGGGTTCGTTGATGATGCGCAGCACATTCAGGCCGGCGATCTTTCCCGCGTCCTTGGTGGCCTGGCGTTGAGCGTCGCTGAAATACGCGGGCACGGTGACCACCGCGTCCGTCACCGCTTCGCCCAAATAGCTCTCCGCATCCTGCTTCAGCTTTTGCAGGACCATGGCGGAAATCTCCTGGGGCGTGTAGGCCTTGCCGTCGACCTTCACCCGGTTGTCTGTGCCCATTTCCCGCTTGATGGAGCTGATGGTGCAGGCGCTGTTGGTGACCGCCTGTCGTTTGGCCGCGCTGCCCACGATCCGCTCCCCGTCCTTTGAAAAAGCCACCACCGACGGAGTGGTGCGCCCGCCTTCGGCGTTGGGGATCACCGCGGGCTGCCCGCCCTCCAAAATCGCTACGCAGGAATTGGTGGTACCCAGGTCGATCCCAATGGTTTTTGCCATACCTGTTCCTCCCGGCATCCGGTTTTGACGCTTTTTTCGCCAAAACAGGCGCGTCCTTCGGATATGACTATCAGAATAAACCTTGCAGATGGACAATGTATAAACGAGTCATGAAGAATTCGTAAACTTTTGCGGTTTTCCCGCGATTGACAGGGCCTTTTCCCCCATGCTACACTATGTTTCAGCGAACTTTCCACGGCGAAAAGGAGGCGGCCCATGCTGCGCGGACTTTTGGTGGTCAACGCCTTTTTGCGCACCACGAAGTTTGACGACATTTATCATACCCTGCTGGAATCGGCGGACCTATGCGAAATCCGCTTGGACGTGATGACCAACGCCGAGCTTTGCTGCATTGTGGACACGGAGGCTTTCGACGCCTCTCTGTTTGATTTTGTGCTGTTTTGGGACAAGGATGTGGCCCTGGCCCTGCAGCTGGAACAGCGGGGCCTGCCGGTGTTTAACAGCGCCCGAAGCATCTGGCGCTGCGACGACAAGGGCCTTACCTATTTGACCCTGAAAAACAAAGGCATCCCCATGCCGGCCACCATTCTGGCCCCCAAAACCTTCCCCGCCGCCGGCTATCCGGACACAAGCTTTGTGGACGAGGCGGCCCGCGTCCTGGGCCTTCCCCTGGTGCTGAAAGAATGCTTTGGTTCCTTTGGGCAGCAGGTGTATTTGCTCAGCGACGTGGAAAGCCTGCGGCAAAAGGTGATTTCCTTGCAAGGCACGCCGCTTTTGTTTCAGGCCCTGGAGCAGGCCAGCTTTGGCCGGGACATTCGCATCAACGTGGTGGGCGAAAAGGTGGTGGCCGCCATTTCCCGCCGCAGCGTGGACGGCGATTTCCGCAGCAACCTCACCCTGGGCGGCGCCATGGAGCCCTACACCCCCACCCCGGCGGAGGCCGCGCTGGCCATTCAGGCCACCCGGGAGCTTGGGCTGCACTTCGCCGGGGTGGACGTGCTGTTTGGGGCCCACGGCCCGGTGCTTTGCGAGGTGAACAGCAACGCCCATTTCAAAACCACCCTGGCCTGCACCGGGGTCAACATGGCCACGGAAATTCTGCGCCACATCGCGGGCCTTTTGAGGTAACCTGATGAAAACCATGTCTTGCTGGCTTTTGTATAGCGATCCGGACCATGAGGTGAACCGCGCCTTTGCTTCCTTTTTCGTTGAAGAGGGCAAGCGGCGCGGTTTTGCCATTCGCCCGGTGTTGCTGTCGGAGCTGCGCCTTTCCATGGACGACGACAACCGGCCCCGCGCATGCCTTGCGGATGGCGCTCCCCCGCCGGAGCTGGTCATCTCCCGCCAGCGGGACCCCTTCATCAGCCGGCATTTTGAGGCCATGGGCATCCCCGTGTTCAACAACGCCAAGGTTTGCGCCCTTTGCAACGACAAGCGGGAAACCAGGCGCTTTCTGCAGGGGCTTCCCATGCTGCCCAGCGCCTTTCCCCTGCCGGGGCAAACAGGTCCTTCTCCCGGCACGGCCTATCCCCTGGTGTTGAAACCCGCGTTCAGCCACGGCGGCGACCGGGTTTTTTGGGTCAATGACAAGGCCCAGTGGCAGGAGGCCGCCGGGCAAATCGCCCCGGAGCCCTTGGTGGAGGAACAGGCGGCGGACCAGCCCGGGCTGGACCTGCGGGTGTATGTGGTGTTTGGCCAAATCGTGGCAGGGGTATTGCGCCAGGCCAAAAGCGGCTTTCTCAGCAATTTCAAACAGGGCGGGCATGTGTCCCTGCATGCCCTGACCCAAACGGAAACCGCGCTGGCCCGGGAGGCCGTCGCGCGCTTTGCGGAGGCGGGCGCGCCCCTGGCCTTTGCCGGGATCGATTTTCTCTATCACAAAGGCCAGCCCGTGCTCAGCGAGGTGGAGGACGTGGTGGGAAGCCGCATGCTTTATGAGGTCAGCGATATCAACATCGTAGGCCTATACCTGGACGGGTTGCAGGAGCGGTTCCTGCCCCACATATGACAGACCCCGCAATGTGTGGTATAATCGCAACAGGTTTTTGAAACCGAAGAAATCGGAGGCAAATGCATGATCCCCTTTAACATCCCCCCTTTTGTTCCCGAATGTGAAACCTATCTTCATGAGGTTGTTCTAAAGCGGAAAATTTGCGGTGACGGCGAATTTACGAGGCGCGTCAGCGCCTGTTTGGAAGGCATGACCGGCGCGCCCAAGGCGCTTTTAACCACCTCCTGCACCTCCGCGCTGGAAATGGCGGCCCTGCTTTTGAATATCCAGCCCGGCGACGAGGTCATTATGCCTTCCTTTACCTTTGTCAGCACCGCCAACGCCTTTGCCCTCCGGGGCGCCACCATTGTTTTTGTGGACATTGACCCGGTCACCATGAACCTGGACCCGGAATGCGTTCGCGCCGCCATCACCCCCCGCACCAAGGCCATTGTGCCTGTGCACTACGCGGGCATTTGCTGCGATATGGACGCCCTCCAGACCATCGCCACTAAGCATGGCCTTGCCATGGTGGAAGACGCGGCCCAGGCGGTTACCAGCACCTACAAAGGGCGGCAGGCCGGAACCCTTTCGGACATCGGCTGCTTCAGCTTCCACGAAACCAAAAATTTCAGCATGGGCGAGGGCGGCGCGGCCATTCTCAATCATCCTGAATTCATTGAACGGGCGGAGATCCTCCGGGAAAAGGGCACGGACCGCAGCCGGTTTTTTCGGGGCCAGGTGGACAAATATACCTGGGTGGACATCGGCTCCTCCTTTTTGCCCAGCGAACTGAACGCCGCCTATTTGCTGGCCCAGCTGGAGCGGCACCAGGACATTACCAGGGCCCGCATGGCCCGCTGGAACCAGTACCAGGAGGCCTTCCAGCCCCTGGCGCGGGAAGGCCGCATCGATGTGATGCAAATTCCAGAAGGCCGCACCCACAACGCCCATATGTACTACCTAAAAGCCAGGGACCTCGACGAGCGCACCGCCCTCATCTCTCTGCTGAAAGAGCGGGACATTCTGGCTGTTTTCCATTACATTCCCCTGCATTCCGCTCAGGCGGGGCTGAAATATGGCCGCTTCCACGGGGAGGACCGCCATACCACCCGGGAAAGCGAGCGGCTGGTTCGCCTGCCCCTGTACCTGGAACTGACGGAAGGCGAATGCGCCAAGGTGATCGACGCGGTGCAGGCGTTTTACCGGTAAAGGATGGACAGATAAAGGATTGACCGGTACAGAATTGAAAAAAACGCCCGGAACGGCTTTGCTTAAAGCGGTTTCGGGCGTTTTGATGTCTTGATGTTTTGCGGGGTTGTTTTTTATATTCTTTGTTTTTGCATACCTGTTTTGCTTATCACTGCCCGCTAATTGACATTGCCAATAAACGCCACGGCTTTGCCCAGTACCTGCACCATGCGGGTTTCGTCCTCCCCGCCGATGATGATGGGCTTGTATTTGGGGTTCTCCGCCTGCAGCATGGTCATGCCGCCGGGCAAATAGCGCACGCGCTTGAGCGTGGCGTCGTCGTCCAGAATCACGGCGGCCACCTCGCCGTCGTTTACCGCCTGTTGCTTTCGGATAAAAACGATGTACCCATCCTGAATGCCGATGCCGGCCATGCTGTCGCCCCGGGCGCGCAGGGCAAAGTCCGCCTTGATGCCCGCGCCCATCTCCACATAGCCTTCAAAATTTTCCTGGGCAAAGGTGGGCAGGCCGCACTGAATGTCTCCCAGCAGCGGCACCCTGGCGCTGTCCACGGGCATCAGGCCCAGCCCGGCCCCGGCGGCGCTTTGCTCCGAGGTAAGCTCGGCCAGGGAAACGCCCAAAAACGTGGCCAGCTTTTGCATGGCGTCCACCCGTGGATACTTTTTGCCCCGCACCCAGTCGGATACAGTGGAGGCGGTCACTTTCAGCGTAGACACGATTTGCGCCTGGTCCACATCCCGGGCGCGCATCAGCTTTTTCAAATTCTGGCAGAAAACCTCACGAGGGTTTCCCTGGTTTTCCATCGCTTTTCCCTCCTTTGGAATCATCCGCAACCCCACTATACGCCCAAAGCGAAAATTTGTCAACTTTTAGAAAAAATTTTACGCTTTATGCTTGACATTTCGCTTTAAGCGAATTATAATACAAACAGTTCCAAACGTACTTCAGAAAGCAACGGCAAAGGAGCAAGCACTATGCGGCATCAAAAGCGCGGCACGCTCACCCTTTTCCTGATTACCTGCATCGCCATGGTCATGATTTTGTCTTTCGGTTTTTCAGCCGCTCTCACCGCCGATCAGTGCGAAGTGGTCAACGTCAAAAGCGAATATGCCCAAATCATTCGTTCCGCAAAAGCCTTCGCGGCCCGTTAAGTTCTTGCCATACGGAAAAGCCGCCTGAGCGGTTTTTCGCTTCAGGCGGCTTTTGCGACACTTGCTTTTTCTTTTCACCGCGCACCGCGGTGAAATATGGGTTCAGGGCAAAGCCCTGACCGGGGAGCTTGAGGGGTGGAACCCCTCAACGTACCCTGTCCCCCGTTCCCCTTTACGCTTTCGAAAAAGACTCTTTCCCCACGCCGCAAAGCGGGCACATAAAATCTTCCGGCAGGTCTTCCCACAGGGTGCCCGGTGCAATCCCGGCGTCCGGATCGCCTTTGGTTTCGTCGTATTCGTATCCGCATACGTCACAAATATACTTCATGTTGGTTCTCCTCTTTCTGTTCGCTTCTTATGCCTTCCACAGCCCGTGCAGGTTGCAGTAAGCATATACGGTTTCCGGTTTGTCGCCTTCGGCCAAAGCAAATACGGCTTTGGGCTCCCCGGTGTGGTTCAGGGTTTTGCGCTGGTTCCCCTGCTTGCTTTGCAGGGCGATCCACCCAATGTGGTGTTCTTCGGTCATGGGATGGGCCACGCTGCCCACGGTCACGGTGACCAGGTTCCCTTCCACGGTCATCACGGGAACGTGCTTTTCCTTGGCCGCGTCCACCGTGTTGGGCTCCAGGCGCTGCATTTCTTCTCCGCAGCAGACCACTTTGGGGCCCTTGTGATCCACATACGCCATCATATTGCCACAATGCCGACAGATGTAAAATTCCATCATCACCCCTCCTTTGTTCTGTGTATACCCTCGCCGTCTATGAACGAAACCTCTTTGTAGCATTATTTTATCACAGTTCCGGCAATTTGGCAGCCATTGGCAAAAACTTTCTTTCGTTTTGCGCTTCGCTTCGCTTTCCGGTTCCTTATTGCGCTTCCAGCATCCGCCCCACCAGTTCTTCCCGGGTGGTGGTTCCCGTCATGTGCAGCTTTTGCACCGTCAGCGAAGCGGAATAGGTGGCGTACTCCGCCGCTTCCCGAAGGCTGGCCCCCGCGCCGTAAAACAGCGCCGCAGCTGCCATGAAGGTGTCCCCCGCGCCGCAAATATCCACCGGCGGCTTCACCGGATAGGCCCGCACCTTGCTGACTTCCCCGTCCTCCAGCACCAGGCAGCCCCGCTCGCCCAGGGTCACCATCATGGGACGGCCGCTTTTTGCCTGCAATTGCCTGGCCATGGCCGCCAGCGCATCTTCCTCCAGGTTCAACGCTTCCCCCATGGTGCGGCACAGTTCCACCTCGTTGGGCTTTACAATCACCTGGCTGTACAGCCCAATCCGGTCCCGGCTGTCCACAAACACAGGCAGGCCCTGGGCCCCCAACCTGCATATTTCCTGGCGCACCTTCTCCGTTACGCAGCCAAAGGCCATCTGGTCGCACACGCACAGCACGTCCAGGCCGGGGGCGACCCGCCGCAGCGCTTCCAGCAGCAGTTCCTCCCCTTCCCGGGAGAGCGCCTCATGGTTTTCAAAGTCCAGCCTTGGGTCTTCGTACACGATATCGGTGATTCCCTTGCGCATAGGCTTGATGTACCCGTTGGTCACCCGGTTTTTGGTTTGCCATAAAAGGCCGGTGTCGATGCCCGCCTCGCTTAACAGGCGCATCAACTCCGCTCCGCGCCAGTCCTGCCCCAGCACGCTGAGGGCCGTTACCTTCGCGGGTTGCAGGGCCGCCAGGTTGCAAGCCACATTGCCCGCCCCGCCCGGCTGCATTCTTTCCCGCACCACCGGCAAAGGAAAATGCGGCGTTTCCCGGGAAAGCTGGCTTTTGCGCATGTCGGCGTGCCAGTACACATCCAGGCAAAAATCCCCCAGCATTCCCACCCGCAGGCCGTTCATGCGTTCAAAAAAGCCGTCCGTTTTCTTTTTGTCCATCATGCCGTTCACGCCTTCTTGGTCAGTCGTTCATACAAATTGGGAATGGTCTGCCTGTGGTCGCCCACAAAGTGCCACCCCAAACCGCCCCGGCTTACCGGGCGGTTCACGATGTTCTTTCGGGGCCGGTAGTAATAGTGCGGGTCGTCATAGCCGATTTTGCTGCGGAAATCCCCCAGGTTCACCAGGTCAAAATTCGCCGTGGTAATCCGGAAGGTGGGGTACCCCAGGTTCCGGGCAATGGACAGGGCTTTCAAAAACACTTCCGGCCCGATCACGGCGGAGCCGAAATTCAGATACACGCCCCCATCCAACCGGGACACGGAATCGCACATGGTTTCAAAGTCGATGCCGCTTGCCTTGCCAATGGCGGCAAAATCCACAATGGGGTGCTGGTGAATGATGTCCGTGCCCAGGGCAATGTGGTAGGTGGCGGGAATGCCCAGGCGGTAGGCCTGGTACAGCACGCAGTCCTCCCTGTTGGGGAAGCGCTCCGGATGCAGGTCCATGTACCGGGCCAGGCTTTCGCCGTAGCCCACTTCGTTTCTCGCGCCCTCCTGGATGGCCTCATTCATCCAGCGGCCCGTTTGTTCCCACATCCCAAAGGAGCCGTCCTCAATGGCCGTGGGCACATCCTCGGAGGTGCCGCCCAGATAGGCAAGCTCAAAATCGTGAATGCTGCATGCCCCGTTCCCCGCGATGTGGGTAACAAAGCCTTGCCGCATCAGTTCAATCACATATCTGGACAGGTTGTTTTTGATCACATGGGCGCCCATGGAAAAAATGACGGGGCGGTCGTTTTTGCGCGCGTCCAAAATGCGCTGCACCAGCGTGTCAAAGCCCTCCGCATCCCAGGCGGGAACCTCGGACGTTCCGGGGGTCAAAAGCCCGTCAATGGTCACCAGATTGATGCGCTCTTGGGCGGAATAGGTTTGGATGCCTTTCAAGGATAGCCGTTTGTTCTGTGCCAATTTGCTCATGTCCTTTCCCTGATACCCGCGTTTTCCTGGATTTTAGCGTATCTTTTTAAAATTAAAAGCTTTAACATAATTATAAAACGGCCGCTTCCCCTTGTCAACATGAAAAGGGCTGTCCTTTCGGACAGCCCAAAGAGAGGATACCGTTTCTAGTTATTGCGCAACAGAAGCGGCGTTGATGACCTGAACGCCAGTGTCAACATCCTTTTCGGTGATGGCTTCGCCGGCCAGCAGCTTGGCGGCGCTCTTCATGCCTTCGTAGCCCATCTTGTAGGGGTCTTGGGCCATGGTGCACAGCAGGGTGCCGTCCTTGATCAGGCCAAGGATCGCGTCGCTCTTGTCAAAGCCAACGCCGATGGCGGTGCCGCCGGCTTCTTTGATGGCATTGCCCACGCCCACGGTGCCGCCTTCGTTGGTGCCGAAGATGCCCACGCAGCCGTTGGTGATGTAGTTGGCAGCGATGGACTGGCTGGCGTCAGCCTTGCCTTCGCCGTACTGGGTTTCGAGGATTTCGAACTTGGTGCCTTCAAAGGCCTTGCGGAAGCCGGCTTCGCGCTGCACAGTGGAGGTGGTGGCGGCATTCACGTTCACGATGCCGATTTTGCCTTCGCTGACGCCCTTTTCGGTCAGAGCGGCCAGCATTTCCTTACCAGCGGTTTCGCCGGCGTTGGTGTTGTTGGTGGCCAGGGTCTGCTCGGCGGGGAAGTTGGCGGGAGAGTCCACATAGATGAACTTCACGCCTTCCTTGCTGTACTGCTCAATGGTGGCGACCTGCGTGTCGGGGCCATTGGAAGCAAGCAGGATGACTTCGGCGTTGTTGGCGAAAGCATTGTTGATGCACTCGATCTGAGCGGCATCGTTCTTGCCATCGGTGGGGGCATCCCAGTTGTAATCGATTTCGACGCCCTGGCCCTTCAGCTCGGCGACGGCATCCTGGCAGCCCTTGTCAACATTAACCCAGTGTTGGTCCATCAAGTCCATGGTAACCAGGGTCACCTTGTGAGCGGCAAGCGCAGAGCTCGCGCCGGCAACCAGCATCAGACACAGAACCAGAGCCATTACCTTTTTCATAGTGGGTTTCCTCCTAGCAAATTTTTATATTAACACTGCCTTGAAGGCACGTTAACATCAGGCTTTCAAAACCGCGGCGGTTTTGCTTTTCCGGGTGGAAAGGCGGCTGCCGCTGCGAACCAGCACGTCCGCCAAAACGGAAACGATAACGATCGCGCCGATGACCACGTTCCGCCACCCCACCGATACGCCCACCAGGGAGAGGCCGTTTTGCATTACGCCCCACACGCTGGCACCCACGATGGTGCCCAGCAAAATGCCTTGGCCGCCCAGGGTGCTTACGCCGCCAATAACAG
>JAVBTE010000162.1:0-9414 GCA_031556335.1 Eubacteriales bacterium
GCCATTGACGCGGCCATCAGCGGCCTGATCGAGATCAAGGTGCCCGCCGAATGGGCCGACGCTAAGACCGGCGCCGAGCCCGTCAAGGTGAAGGCCACCGAATACTACGAAAACTTCGTGCTGCCCGTGCTGGCCCAGGAAGGCGATACGCTGCCCGTAAGCTCCTTCCATCCCGCGGGCGTGGTGCCCACCGGCACCACCCAGTACGAAAAGCGCGGCATTGCCGTCACCGTGCCCGAGTGGCAGATTGACAAGTGCATCCAGTGCAACACCTGCGCCCTGGTTTGCCCCCACGCGGTGATCCGGCCCATCTACGCCGGCGAAGAGACCATGAAGAAGGCCCCCGCTTCCTTTGCCACCAAGAAGGCCATCGGCAAGGAATTTGACGGCATGCAATACCGCCTGCAGATCAGCCCGCTGGATTGCACCGGCTGCGGCAACTGCGAGCAGGTTTGCCCCGCCAAGGAAAAGGCCCTGGTGATGGCGCCCCTGGCCGGACAGGTGGAGAAGGAAGAAAAGAACTGGGACTTCGCCATGACCGTGCCCGAGGTGAAAAACCTGCAAAACGTGGCCAGCGTGAAGAACAGCCAGGCCTTAAAGCCCCTTTTCGAGTTCAGCGGCGCTTGCGCGGGCTGCGGCGAAACCCCCTATGTGAAGCTGGTGAGCCAGCTGTTTGGCGACCGCATGCTGGTGGCCAACGCCACGGGCTGCTCCTCCATCTATGGCGGCAGCGCCCCCACCTGCCCCTACACCGTGAACGACGAAGGCAAGGGCCCCGCCTGGGCCAACAGCCTGTTTGAGGACAACGCCGAGTTTGGCTTTGGCATGAACTTGGCCATCAACCAGCGCCGTGAAAAGCTGGCCGACAACGTGCGCGCCTTTATGGCCAAGGCCAACGACGAAACCTGCACCGCCCTCTGCCAGGAATGGCTGGACAGCATGCAGGACGGCGAAAAATCGAAGGTGGCTTCCAAAAAGCTGCTGGAGATGGTGAACGGCTGCAAGGACTGCGGCTGCGATTGCGACGCCCTGGCCAAGGAAATCGCGGCGGACGCGGACATCATGATCAAGAAGTCCTTCTGGATCTTCGGCGGCGACGGCTGGGCCTATGATATCGGCTTCGGCGGCGTGGACCACGTGCTGGCCCAGAACGAGGACGTGAACATCCTGGTGATGGACACCGAGGTGTATTCTAACACCGGCGGACAGTCTTCGAAGGCCACCCCCACCGGTTCCATCGCCAAGTTTGCCGCGGCGGGCAAGCGCACCAAGAAGAAGGACCTGGGCATGATGGCCATGAGCTATGGCTACGTGTACGTGGCCAGCGTGGCCATGGGCGCGAACCCCGCCCAGCTCATCAAGGCCATGACCGAGGCGGAGGCCTACAACGGCCCCTCCATCGTCATCGCCTACGCGCCCTGCATCAACCACGGCATCAACATGGGCCTTTCCCAGCTGGAAGCCAAGAAGGCCGTGGAGTGCGGCTACTGGCCCCTGTACCGCTACAATCCCCTGCTGGCTGACCAGGGCAAGAACCCCTTCACCCTGGACTCGAAAGAGCCCTCCGGCGACTACCAGGCCTTTATCGGCGGCGAAGTGCGCTACGCCTCTTTGGCTAAGCTCTTCCCCGATGTGGCCCAGGGCCTGTTCGAGAAGAACGAAGTGGACGCAAAAGACAAGTACGCCATGTACAAGAAACTGGCGGAGTAAGGACGGGGGGGACGCCAGGGGCTCCGCCCCTGGACCCCGCAAGGGCTGACGCCCTTGACCCATCATCCCCGGCGCATACGCGCCGGGGAAACTTTTATGTTAGGGGTTAAAGACGAAACAAGCAATCCGGCACCTGGCGGGACAAAAAAATGCGGCATTGAAGGCACATACCTTGTAGGGGAAAACCCCGCGCGCCAACGGTTATTGCGCGTGGAGGCGAGCGAGTAGCGAGCGCCCCGACCGAGCACAGCGCATCTTGGGGGTTTTCCCCGGAAGCGCACGCAGCCTTTCCCCCGTGCGGCGCAAGCAGGCATCCCCAAAACTGCCCTTCAGGCCCCATCAGTGCCCATCAGGGCCCCCGCCCCCCAATCACTTCCGGGCACCGGCTGCGCTTCTGGCTCACATTCCCGGGATCGATCATCTCCCCGGTTTGGGCGTTGAAAACAAAGGAAACAAACCGAGGGACAAGGTTGTAGGACTGCCGCACCTCCGGGCTGAGGGGATTGGTTTCCTGGGCGGGCTTTTGGGCGTAATCGCACTCCGCCACCCAGCAAGGGAAAAAGTCATACCCCGCCTTGCCTCCATCTCCCCGCAAAAAGCGTACATATCCCAGCCGAAGGGTAAAAATATTCCGCACCTGGCCCGCCGCGATCATCTCTTCTAGCTTGGCCTTCACGGGGGCAAAGGAGGACAGGGGCACATCCTCCGAAAGGACGCCCGTTTGCCGAAGCAGCTGCAAATACACTGTAAAATGCTCCGCGTCCTGAAGATGGCAGACCACGTATTTGGGCCAGAACAGGCTCCGCTCCGAGGTCAGGACCCGGCCCACGCCGCTGGAAAAGGCAGACTGGGCGCTGGTCAAAACGGGCGCGCCCGCCAGCTTTTGAAAGCAGCGCAGCACATACCTGCCTGCCTGGCCGGATTCCCGGTAGACTCCGTTTTCTTCCGGGGGATACAGGTACCCGCCCCGGGTAACGACCCGGTCCAGAAAAAGGCTGTCCGCCAGGGCTTTGCCCTGGCAGCGCTCCACCTCCCCGGTCAAAAGCCGCCACGCCTCGCTTAGGGTCATGGGGTTGTTGGGCGCGTAGGCCTGGTCCCAGTCCAACTTGTCAAAATCCAGATAGTACTCCAGCGACCGGATTTCCTCCCTCTTGGAAGGGGCCCCGGCAGGGGCGGTGGCAGTTGCCCCTTCGGCCTGGTTCAGGCTTGGTTTTCTGAAAAACTCCGGGAAATCATCCCCCCGCAATTGATACTCTCCCTCCAGCCCTGCCGGGAAAACCACGGGCGCGGTTTCACCCCGCAACACCGGCAGTTTGTCCACTTCGGGCACATAGATGGGCACGTCGATGACAATGGTGCGGCCATGGGCCGCGTAGGTTTGCCGCCAGCGGCCCGGGGTTTCGGCTTTCAGCGCCACAATGGAAAGCGGAGGGGAGTTTTCCGCCAGGACGCCGCCTGGCCGGGCGGCTTGGCACGCCAAAAGCAAAGCGGCCAGAAAGAAACGTGCAAAGGTCTTTCTCACATGCAATCCTCCTTTGTTTGTGTGGAACGCGCTCTGCCTGTTAGACGGGCATGCGGCCCCTCTGTATTCGCCCCCGAAAAATTTTGCGGGGATCGCCAACCCTTAAACCAATTCTCATGGGTCTCTCATGAAGGGTTTACCAGTTCCTCAAGCATCTCGCGCGGGCATATGGTATGATGTGACTGTGAAAAGAACCTGCCCCGCAGGATTCATAAAAATGAGGAGGAACCCCACCATGAGCGAAAATTCCAACACCGGCTTTGACAAGAGCAACCTGTTTTCTTTCCTGTACCGCACCCGCATCCAGGCGAAAAAGGGCGATGTGACCATCGTGAACCTGTCCCTCATTTTCTCCCTGCTGGCCCTGCTCAGCGCGCCCTGGCTGGTGGTGATCGGCATTATCGTGTCGCTGATGATGGGCTATCGCTTTGGGGTAGAGCGCAACGCGGCGGCGTTCAGCGGCTCTTTTGACACCGTGGTCAAAACCGCGGCCAGCAATGTGAAAAGCGCCGTGGAAGGCCTGACCCACGAAAAGACCGAGGACAGCGAAACCCGGGACGGCATGAACGACCCCCACTAAGCGCGGTTTCCCCAAAATGGCAAGGAAAACCCAGCGAAGCCCGGCAGCCGCCGGGTTTCGCTTTTGCGATTTCAGGGTATGCGCCCCTGGCGGGATGGATGGGCAGGCGCTGCGCAAAAACCTAATTTTACATCTTTTCGAAGCAAGGGTATTGGTTTTTGAAAGCCGCCTATGCTATAATAAGTCGGTCGTTTTTCGGCTTGTTTTGGCATACATCCATCACAGGCGCCGGCGGCGAAGCCACGGCAGGCCAAAGGCATGGGGTAGCCGAAACAGGGAAAGCGGCGCGGAGCCTGGGCAAGCGTCCCACAGAGCTCCGAAAAGCAAGGAGGATTTCGGTTTTGAAAAAAACGCAACGCGGGATGATGGGGTATGTGGTACTCATCGCCATCTTTATTCTGGTGGCCGTTATTTTGAACGGTGGCTTTGGCGCGGCGGTCAACCGTCGCATCGAGTACCCGGACCTGCTCCAGGCCATCAAAAGCGACAATGTATCGTCGGTGGCCATTCGGGGCAGCTCGCTGGTGGGCCTGTACCGCAACGGCACCACCGCCGCCACCGATTTTCCGGAGCGGAATTATGACTTTGAAACCACCATCGGCCTGGATTTTATCGACACTGTGCGGCAGATGACCGCCCAAAAGAAGGGCGTGCCGGTGGACGACATCAGCGTGGGGGATCTGCCCTTCACGCTGGAATACCGCGCCCCCATCGTGACCCCCTGGTATATGGACTTTTTGCCCTTCCTGCTGATTATTGGGGTTAGCATGCTGCTTTGGTACTTTATCATGGCGCGCCAGGGCGGGGGCAACAGCAAGGTGATGAACTTTGGCAAAAGCCGCGCCCGGATGAGCGACCCCTCCAAAAACCAAGTCACCTTCAAGGATGTGGCCGGGGCCAAGGAGGAAAAGGAAGAGCTTCAGGAAATGGTGGATTTCCTGAAAAACCCCAAGGCCTATACGGAAATGGGCGCACGCATCCCCAAGGGCGTGCTGCTGGTGGGCCCTCCGGGCACCGGCAAAACCCTGCTGGCCAAGGCCGTGGCCGGAGAGGCCAACGCGCCCTTCTTTTCCATCAGCGGTTCCGACTTTGTGGAGATGTTCGTGGGCGTGGGCGCCAGCCGGGTTCGCGACCTGTTTGACCAAGCCAAGAAGGCTTCCCCCTCCATTGTGTTCATTGACGAAATCGACGCGGTGGGCCGCCATCGGGGCGCGGGCCTGGGCGGCGGCCACGACGAGCGGGAGCAGACCCTAAACCAGCTGCTGGTGGAAATGGACGGCTTCTCGGTCAACGAGGGCGTGATCGTCATGGCCGCCACCAACCGGCGGGATATTCTGGACCCCGCGCTGCTGCGGCCCGGCCGGTTCGACCGCCAGGTGACCGTGAACTACCCCGACCTCCAGGGCCGGGTGGACATTTTGAAGGTGCACAGCCGGGGCAAGCCCCTGGACCAGGGCATCGACCTGGAGAACGTGGCCAAGCGCATGCCCTTCTCCACCGGCGCGGACCTGGAAAACGTCATGAACGAGGCCGCCATTTTGGCGGTGCGGGAAAAGCACAAAAAAATCAGCCAGCAAAACCTGATCGACGCCATTGCTCGGGTGCAGATGGGCCCGGAAAAGCGCAGCCACAAGGTGACCGAAAAGGACCGCAAGCTGGTGGCCAACCATGAGGCGGGCCATGCCCTGATCGGGTATCTGATTCCCGAGTGCGACGATGTGCACCTGATCACCATCGTGCCCCGGGGCCAGGCGGCCGGCCACACCCTGAGCCTGCCCGCCGAGGAAAACGACAACATGAGCCGCAAAGCCCTGCTGGGCGAAATTACCATGTGCCTGGGCGGCCACGCGGCGGAAAAAATTGCCCTGGACGATTTGTACACCGGCTCCAGCAGCGACCTGAAACGGGCCACGGAGCTGTGCCGCCGCATGGTGACCCAGTTTGGCATGAGCGACAGCATCGGCACCGTGTACCTGGGCAGCGACCAAGAAGTGTTTGTGGGCATGGAGTTTGGCCAAAGCCGCGAATACAGCGAGCAAAGCGCCGCCGCCATCGACGCGGAAGTGAAGCATATGCTGGACGAGTGCTATGTGCGGGCGAAAAAGCTGATCGGCGATAATCTGGATAAATTAAGCGCCGTGGTGGAGGCCCTGCTGGAGCGGGAAACCCTAAGCCGCAGCGATTTTGAAACCATCATGGCCGGCGGGGAACTGCCCCCCATGACCGAGGTGGAGAAGCTGAAACCCTCTCCGGACGTGCCCGAGGGCACGGACCCCGTGACCGGGGAAGAGCGGGTGGAAAATGAACGGCGGGCCAGCCGCAGCGCGTACCAGTTTTTGGGCAGGACGGAGGACGACAGCGAGCCCTTCCTGGAACCCAAGGAGTGAGGCGCGGGTTGGAAAACCGCTCCCGGATCGATCTGCATGTGCACAGCATTCATAGCGACGGGCTGTTTTCTCCGGAAGCCTTATGCCAAATGGCGGATCAAAAGGATCTGACCCATCTTGCCCTGTGCGATCACGACACCCTGGCCGGGCTTTTGCCCATGGCCAGGGCGGTGCGGGGGTTGAACCGCCTGCGGGAGCGGGAGGGAAAGCCCGGCAGGCTGGTGTTTGTGCCCGGGGTGGAGCTCAGCTGCGGCCCGGATGGGCAAACCCATTTGCTGGGCTACGGGGCCTCGGCGGAAAACCCGTTGCTGGCCGCCGCCCTTGCCCAGGCCGCCCTTCGCCGGAAAGAACGCTTTGGGGAAATGCGGCAGAAGCTGGCGGGGCTGGGGTGCCATGTGCCCCAGGCATTGCTGCCAGGGGCGGAAACGCTGGAACGGGGGTTTCCCCTGGGAAGGGCCCACCTGGCCCGGGCCCTGGTGCAGACCGGCGGGGCCCGCACCGTGGCGGAGGCTTTTGACCGGTACCTGGCCGAAGGCAGGCCCGCCTATGTACCCTATGACCACCTCAGCGCCCTGGCGGCGGCGAACCTGCTGAAAAGGGCGGGGGCCGTGCCGGTGCTGGCCCATCCCAAGCGGATGAAGCTGGAACTGTCCGCCCTGACCGGGCTTTTGCAAAGCCTGAGGGAAGCCGGCCTCATGGGGCTGGAGGTATACCATCCCTCGGCGACCCGGCGGGACATTCGGGCTTTCGAGCCCCTGGCCCGCCGCCTTGGGCTGCTGGTGACCGGAGGAAGCGATTTTCACGGGGACGCGGGCTCCGGCGTGCAGATGGGCAAGCTGCCCGGGGGCTGGCTAAGCGCCCCCAGGGACATGGACAGGCTGATGGAATACATCCGCGGCGCGTGACCCTTTACCGAAGAATCCCCAAAGGAGAAGGACGATGTACAATCAGGGCTATACGCCGGTGAACAACGATCCGCAGTATCCTTCGCAGTACTCGCCATATTCCCCCTACCCGCAAAACGGCAACGGCTGGTATGCCCCCGCGCCCGCAAACCAGCAGCCCCAGGCGAAAAAAAAGGGCGGCGGCGGAAAGGGTGGCGGCGGCGGACGCGGCAAAAAGCGCGGGAGCTTCAAATGGCAGCTGATCAAATTTCTGCTTGTGCTTGTGTTTTTGGCCGGCGCGGCGGGCGGCATTTATTTGTATAAAATCCATTCGGATGTGAAGCCCTACACCCGGGTGTTTTTGGACAACATCAGCGTGGATGGCATCGACCTTGGCGGCAAAACCTGGGAGGAAGGCTCCGCCGCCGTGTGGAACCAGGCCAACACCAAGCAAAACAGCTGGTATGTGCGGCTGAAAAACGAGGCGGGGGAATATAAGGACATCACCGCCCAAACCCTGGGCATTCGGTTCGACCCTTCCGCCGCCCTGGAACAGGCCTGGGCCATTGGCCACGATACCAACGTGAACGACCGCAAAACGGTGTTCCAGCTGAAAGATACCATTGAAAGAATGAAGAACGCCTCCGAGGTGATGCAGTTTTACAGCGCCGAGGAAAGCGCCGATACCGCCCCCATCGACACCATTTTGAACACCCTGGAGCGGGCCGCCTTTTCGGCCCCCCAAAACGCGGTGATCACCGGCTTCAACCCGGACGACACGGCCAATCCTTTTACGTTCCTCCCGGAGCGCATGGGCTACGACCTGGACACCGACGCCGTGAAGGGACAAATTTTGGAAATGGTGCAGACCTTCCAAAGCGGAGAGATTACGCTGGCGCCCAGGCAGGTGCCCCCGGAGGTCACCGTGGCGGATCTGCAAAAAACCGTCAGCCTCTTATACCGCGCCAAAACCCCCATCGACAAGCACTCCACCGACGAGCGGAACGAAAACATCCGGGTGGCGTTTAAAAAGATCAACGGCCTTCGGGTGACCAGCGGCAGCAGGTTCAGTTTTAACAAAATCGTCGGCAAGCGCTCCAAGGAAAACGGCTTTTTTGAGGCCAACGAATACGCCTACGGCGAGCTGGTGGTGGGCGTGGGCGGCGGCGTGTGCCAGGCCAGCACCACGGTCTATTTGGCGGCCATCCAAAGCGGCATGACCATTGTGGAGCGAAAGCCCCACGGCAATCCCGTCAGCTACACAGCCCTGGGCCAGGATGCCACCGTCAGCGACACCAAGGGCCGGGAGTTGGACTTTGTGTTCAAAAACTCCAGCCCCGGGGACATCTTTTTGACAGCCCACGTCATTCCCGACCCGGCCAACAAAAACCGCCTGCTGTGCGAGGTGCGCATTTACGGCCAGAGCCTTGAAAACATCAGCTACCGGCTGGAAACCAAGCAGCTGGAAACCATACCCATTCCCGAGCCCATTTATGAAAAGGACAAAACCGGCGAGCACGTCACCTTTATGGACGAGGAAAAAGTGGTGTCCGAGGGCAAGGAAGGCTACAAGGTGGAAACCTACCTCATTACCCTGCAGGACGGGAACGAAGTAGGCCGCAAGCTGGTGTCCACCGATACCTACCCCGCCCGGGCGCCCAAGATTTACGTGGGTGTTGCGCAGCGCTTTTAAGAAAAAGGAGACTTCCCTTTGAAAATAACCCTGGGCCATATCCGCCGCGCGGATCAGGACTTCCAGATGATTCAGCCGGGGGACCGGGTGGCCATCGGGGTCTCCGGCGGCAAGGACAGCCTGCTGCTTTTGCATGCTTTGTCCCTGTACCGCAAGGTGCGCCATGACGATTTTACCCTCCAGGCCATTACCCTTACCACCGGCAAGGAAGTGCCGGACACATCCGCCATCCAGGCCCTGTGCGAGCAGCTTCAGGTGCCCCTCACCCTGCGGCATACCGAGCTTTACGAAATTCTGTTTGAGGTGCGCAAGGAGGAAAACCCCTGCGCCCTCTGCGCCAAAATGCGGAGGGGCATGCTGTGCGATTTGTGCAGGGAGCTTGGCTGCAACAAGCTGGCCTTGGCCCACCACCGGGAGGACGCCCTGGAAACCCTCATGATGAGCCTGATTTTTGAGGGCAGGCTGCACACCTTTCACCCCAAAACCTGGCTGAGTCGCAGCGGCATTACCGTGATCCGGCCCATGGTGTACCTGCCCGAAAAGCACGTACTGTACATGCGCAAAGAGCTGGCCCTGCCCGTTTTAGAAAACCCCTGCCCGGCCAACGGCCACACCAAGCGCCAGGAGATGAAAGAGCT
>JAVBTE010000024.1:0-4607 GCA_031556335.1 Eubacteriales bacterium
AGGGCGCGTCGGGCCTCAGCCGCAAAGAGCTGGACGCCCTTGGCGAGTTTGTGAAAACCTACCACGTAAAGGGCCTGGCCTGGGCTGTGGTGGGGGAGGACGGAACCCTTCGGTCCAGCTTTGCGAAGGCCATGCAGGGGGACAGCATGCAGCGGCTGCTGGACCATATGGGCGCTAAGGCCGGGGACGCGGTGTTTGTGATTGCGGACAAAAAGCTGGTGGCCCTCACCGCCATGGGGCAGCTGCGCCTGCGCCTTGGCAAGGAGCTGGGCCTGATCGACCCCGGCAAGTACAACCTTCTGTGGGTGACCGAGTTCCCGCTGCTGGAGTGGGACGATGAAGCAAAGCGCTTTGTGGCCATGCACCATCCCTTCACCAACGTGATGGACGAGGACGTGGCCCTGATGGAGACCGACCCGGGCGCGGTGCGGGCCAAGGCCTACGACTTGGTCATCAACGGCCTGGAAATGGGCAGCGGCTCCATCCGGATTCATCAAAGCGACTTGCAGGAGAAGATGTTTACCCTGCTGGGCTTTACCAGGGAAGAAGCCTGGTCCCGCTTTGGGTTCCTGCTGGAAGCCTTCCAGTACGGCACGCCGCCCCACGGCGGCTTCGCCTTTGGCATCGACCGGCTGGTGATGGTGCTTTCCGGCGCGGAAAGCCTGCGGGATGTGCTGGCTTTCCCCAAGATTCAAAACGGGGCCTGCCTGATGATGGAGACCCCTTCCGTTGTGCAAAAGGAACAGCTGGACCAGCTGAAAATCAAAACCGTCGAATAACAAATTGGGCGGTCGCGTTGTCAAATTGCGCATTTTCTGCTATACTAAGGTTTGAAAATGTTTGTTTCGACGCCGCGATGAAAGCCTTGACGCGGGCGATATAGGAGGTATGGCGCATGGCTTCCAAAAAGGACAATCTGCCCCTGAGCCTGAATCAGGACGGCGATTCCACAGGGACCATTACCTACGCGAACGAAGTGATCGCGATTATATCCGGCGTGGCGGCCAACGAAGTGGAAGGCATTGCCGGAATGTGCACCAGCGGCGGTATTTCCGAGGTGTTTGGCCGCAATAAAAATATCACCAAGGGCGTGAAAGTGGAAATCGGCTCCGAGGAGGCGTCGGTGGACCTGTATGTGGTGGTGGAATATGGCACCCCCATCCAAACCGCCGCGCTGAACGTGCAGGAAAACGTCCGCAAAGCCATTGAATCCATGACCGGTTTGCATGTGGTGCGCGTGGATGTGCACGTGCAGGGGGTCAGCTTTGAAAAGGAAACCAAGGATACCCTGGCCGGGCTGGAAAGCGCCGCCGCCGTGGAAGAACCCAAGGTGGAAAAAAAGGTGATGGCCGACCAGCCGGAAAACTATCATCCCGAAATTTCCTGGGAAACGGAAGACAAGCCCGCGGAAGACGCGCAAAACGCCGAAGAGGCCGAGGAACCCAAGGACGAGAACGCCTGACCCATCCACCAAAAGCGATACCCTAAGGTGCGCCGGC
The DNA here is from genome assembly GCA_031556335.1 of Eubacteriales bacterium. GTDB lineage: Bacteria > Bacillota > Clostridia > Christensenellales > Aristaeellaceae > Limiplasma. The sequence goes on from JAVBTE010000024.1 coordinate 1,500, forward strand.
GCATCCGAAGGGCATTGCTTTTCCTTTGCTTGGCGGGCTCTGCCCGCCCTCCTTTGGAAGGCGTGGGTTCCCAGACGCTTGCAGGGATCGAACAAAAGGACCGCGACAAGGCGGCGGGCGCAACGGCCCATAAGGAGGCAAAAAAGTGCGAATCCGATTTTTTGGCCGCGTGTTGGCCGCGCTGACCGGGCTGATCGTTCTGTTCCTGGGCGCGTGCGTGCTGATTTTTGGCCTTGGCGTGTTTCCCTTCAAAATCAATCTGGATCTGCTGGAAGGCCCCTTTGTGCTGTGGCAGCGGCTGGTGATCATCGCCGCGGCGCTGGTTTTGTGCATGCTGGGCATCTATAACATTTCCATTCTGTTCCGCCGCCGCAGGGACAAGGGCTTCATCATGCAGCATACGGAATACGGCGACATGAGCATCTCCATGCACGCCATGGAAAACATGGTGAAAAAGTGCATCGATACCCATGAGGAACTGAAGGTGACCCATACCCGCATCCACCGCACCCGGGACGGCGTGGTGGTGGACATTCGCATTTCCCTGGCCAACGGCGTGAACATTCCCCTTACGGTGAACGCGCTGCAAAAGCAAATCAAGCACTACATTACCTCTTGCTCCGGCGTGGATGTGAAAGAGGTGCGGGTGATGGTGGAAACGGGCAACCAGTCGCCCAAAAGCGCGGAAGTCATTGCCCCGGACCTGTACGCGGCGGACGCCAGCGTGGCGGCGGCGGGGCAGGCCTTTGGCGCGGATGCGATTCCCGCTCAGGCCACCGTAACGGAGCCGGAAAACGGCAAGGAATCCATTCATCAGCGTTTGTTCAAGCATCAGGAAGCGCCGCAGATCGTGCCGGAGGCCCCCAAAGAGGAGACGCAACCCCCGGCGGAAGAAGAACAAGAAAACCACTGGACAGAGGAACAAACCCCGGATCTGGAAGGGGAAAGCCCGGCGGTAGAAGGCGAGCCGGAGGCGGATGCCTTCCATAAAATACTGGTTCAACAGGACGAAGAAGCCGAGAAGGAGAATGAATGATGGACGATCGCAATGGATTTGGCCGTGATTTTTTCCGCGTAGGCACCCCCGCGTGCGGTTTGGTAACGGGCGTTCTGGGCATTGTGCTTGCGTTTTTGCTCATTTTCCTGGGCTTATGGAAGACCCTGGTCATCGTGCTGTTTTTTGTGTGCGGCTATGCCCTGGGGGCGTTCACCAACAAGGTGGCCGCGTTCAAGGCGTTTATCAACAAGCTGTTTCCGCCCAAGGGCGAGTGACCGGGGCAAAAGAAGAGTAGAGGTGTGTGTATTTCATGTCGCGTAGGGTGGCCAGGCAAGCGGCCATGCAGCTTTTGTATGAGCGCATGTCGGGCGGAGAGGCGGACGACGAGTCTCTTGATTTGGTGTATGAACAGCTTTCCATGGCGCAAAAAAAGGCCGGGGAAGCCATCCAGCCCACCGAGGAGGACCGGGTCTATATCAGGGATGTGCTGACCGGGGTGGATCGGCACGAGCAGGAACTGGACAGTGCCATCGAGGAGCATTCCAGCGGGGATTGGGCTTTGGAGCGGGTTCCCCATGTGGATTTGAGCATTTTGCGCCTTTCGGCCTATGAGCTGTTTTACCGTGACGATGTTCCGGACAACGTGGCCATCAGCGAGGCCATGGAACTGGCGGACCGGTACAGCGAACCCAAAAGCAGCCGGTATATCAACGGCGTGCTGGGGGCCATGGGCCGCCGCAAGCAGGAAGGATAAGCATGGGCATTGTGCTGGGCTTTGACACCAGTTGCTACACCACCTCGGCTGCGGCGGTGGATGAAACCGGCCGCGTGCTGGGCTCGGAGCGAATGCTTTTGCCGGTGGAACAAGGACAACGCGGCCTTCGCCAAAGCGAGGCCGTTTTTGCGCATGTGCGGCAGATGCCGTCGGTGATGGAGCGGCTTTCCCCGCTGACCGCCGGGCAGCCGGTTGTGGCAGTGGCGGCCTCTTCCGCCCCAAGGCAGGGCGAGGACAGCTATATGCCGGTGTTTACCGTGGGGTTGGGCCATGGCAAGGCCCTGGCCAGCGCCTTGGGCGCGCCCTGCTTTCTGGTTTCCCACCAGGAAGGACATATCGCGGCGGGGCAGATCGGCAATCCGCCCATGGACGGGCGCTTTGTGGCCCTTCACCTAAGCGGCGGCACCACCGATTTGCTGCTGCGGGAAGGGGACAGGCTGGTTTGCCTGGGGGGCTCTTCGGATTTGCAGGCCGGGCAGCTCATCGACCGGGTGGGGGTGGCCCTGGGGCTTTCCTTTCCCGCCGGGCCGGGGTTGGAACGGCTGGCCCTGGCCTGCGAAGGCATGCCCGCCTCTGTTTTGCCTGTTTCCATGGCGGATGGCGACCTGCGCTGCCATCTGTCCGGCGCGGAAACCCAGTGCCAGCGGATGATTGCCGGAGAAAGCCTTTTCAGGGAACAAATCGCCCTGGAAGTTTTCGATTTTTTGGCCCGAACCGTGGCCCGGCTATTGCGGGCCGGAGCCCGGGCAGGGGATGTTTCTCAGGCCCTGGTGGTGGGCGGCGTGGCCTCCTCCATGCTGCTGAGGAAGTTGGTGGCGGCCCGGCTTGAGAAGGCCGGAAACGGCCCCCGGGTGTATTGGGGCAAGCCCGAATACAGCGCGGACAACGCCGCCGGGGTGGCCATGCTGGGATTGGAACGGTACCGGAACATGAAAGAATCGCGGGACCAAAAAAATACACAGGATGCAGGAGGCGCAAGATGACGGCGAAGTTGCTGGATGGAAAAGTGATCTCGGAAGAACTGGAGGCGGGGCTTAAAACCCGTGTGGAGGCTTTGCGGGCAAAAGGCGTTACCCCGGGCCTGCTGGTGATTTTGGTGGGCGACGACCCCGCCAGCCAAACCTATGTGGGCAACAAGGAAAAAGCCTGCGCCAGGCTTGCGATGCATTCCAAAACCCTGCGCATGCCGGCGGAGACCACCCAGGAGGAGCTGGAAAATGCCATTGAGGAAGGCAACCGGGACGCCGCCATCCACGGCGTTTTGGTGCAGCTGCCCCTGCCCCGGCACCTGGACGAAAACCGCGCCCTGGCGCTGATTTTGCCGGAGAAGGACGTG
>JAVBTE010000183.1:0-7004 GCA_031556335.1 Eubacteriales bacterium
ACAAAAACAAAAACAAAAATAAAAACAATTGACCCGTGCATAAAAGCAGCCATCATGCGGTGGCTGCTTTTATCATCCATATACTTTTTTCATACTCTTTCCCTGGACCGCGCGCAGGGTGGTCCATAAGGGGTCCAGGGCGATCGCCCTGGCGGAGTGCAGGGGTGGAACCCCTGCTCGTCCCCTCGTCCCCATCGTCCCCCCCACGTCCCCCGTTTATAGCCGCTTCATCAGCACATCCGGATTGACGGCGTACATCAGGGCGTTTTCCCTGGAGATGCGGCCTTCTTTGTACAGCCGCAGAATATCGTTGTCCATGGTGACCATGCCCTGGGCGGCGCCGGCATAGATCACGTTGTCCATCTGGTGCACCTTGCCTTCGCGGATCATGTTGGAAATGGCGTTGTCCACGATCATCACTTCAAAGGCCGCCACAACGCCGCCGTCCACTGTGGGAATCAGCTGTTGGCTGACAACGGCCTGAAGCACCATGGAAAGCTGCACCCGAACCTGCTGCTGCTGTCCGGCCGGGAATGCGTCGGTAATGCGGTCGATGGTTTTGCTGGCGCCCACCGTATGCAGGGTGGAAAAGAGCAGGTGGCCCGTCTCGGCGGCGGTGAGGGCGGTTTGGATGGTTTCAAAGTCCCGCATTTCGCCGAGCAAAATCACGTCCGGGGCCTGGCGCAGAGCCGCGCGAAGGGCATAGGAGAAGCTTTTGGTGTCGTTGTTGATCTCCCGCTGGGTTACCAGGCACTTTTTGTGCTTGTGGATGTACTCGATGGGGTCCTCCAGGGTGATGATGTGCCCCTGGTTTTCCTCGTTGATTTTGTTGATAATGCAGGCCAGAGTGGTGCTTTTGCCGCTTCCGGCAGGGCCGGTTACCAGCACCATGCCGCGCTTTTTGTAGGCCAGGTTCAGCACAACCTCCGGAATGCCCAGGGTGCTGGCCTGGGGCAGCTCAAAGGGTACCACCCGCAGCACCGCGCCCAGGCTGCCCCGCTGCTTGAACGCATTGCAACGGAACCGGCCAATCCGGGCCATGCCAAAGGAAAAATCGTCGTCGCCTTCGGCTTCCACCCGGCTCATGTCCCGGTGTTCCGCCAGCTCGTAAATTTGCCGGAGCAGCTCGTGGCAATCGTCCGGGCGCATGTTTTCTTCCAACAGGGGATGCATGCTCTCGTTCACTTTCGCGCACAGCCTGGTGCCCGGAAGAATGTAGATATCCGAGCCGCCCAGTTCCTGCGTCTTTGTTAAGATGGTCGTCAGATCGAGATTGTTGCTCATATGTCAATCACCTAACAGCTCATAATATTCGTCGCCGCCGACGTATTCGCTGATCAATTCATGGCGCGTCACCCGGTAGCGGGGGCTGCCCTGCAACGAAATCTTCCCGGCGACTTCCAGGCTCCGGTCGTATTCCGCGTCTACGGAAAAGGAAAAATCCGCGTCCGCGCCTTCTTCCTCCACAACCACATCGGAAAGGCCGGCGTTTTGGAAGCTTTCCGTAATCGCCGGAAGGGTAAGTGCCTCGCCCTTTTGCAAAAGTCCGGCCAAGGTTTCGTCCATGGCTGCCAGTTTTTGCTGGGCCTTGGCCGCCGCCTGATAATACCCCACGGACATGGCCAAATTGCGCCTGGTCAGCGCCTGGGCGTTTTTTGCGCTGCTAAAGGACAACAGCCCCAGCGCCGTCAGCACCAGCACCACCAGCACCATCAGGACCGAGGACGCGCCCACGCCCATGCGAAATTCTGCTTTTTGCCTGCTTTTGCTCATGGTTGTCCCTCCCGCGGAAAATACTGCACAGAGGGAATGGCAAACATTTCCTTGTCATCCTGGCGGGCGGTAAAATCCACGGTCACCAATTCCCCGGCGGGCTGGGACAAATGGCGCACGCTGGCCTCCAACTGGTACCCGTCGCCCTCCATGGTATACACGCCGTTTTCGCCTTTCAGCCCCATGCCCTCCAGGGTTTTTTCCGGATTTTGCACCCCGGTCATGTATTCCAGCATGCTTTGGGCACGCATCAACGCACTGTTCATCCGGCTGTTTTCAAGGGTTCTGCGCTGGGCCTGCGCAAATACCTGCACAATCACCACCTGGGACAGCGAAAAGAACAGAATCACAATGACCAGTTCGATGAGCAGCATATTCCCCTTATAGTTCTTCACGCTATCACCTCGCTTGGCTGGACCGAAGCCCCATATGCATGCCCTGCTTGCTGCCGTCCGGCAGCGTCACTTCCACCTGGATCAGGTTTTGCGAAAGCGCGGTAAATTCCATGGTTTTTACTTCCGTCAGGCGCTCTCCCAAATCGGGATTGAACTCATCCCCCACGGCGGACAGCTGCTCGCAAATCGCTCCGTCATAGAAGTAGATTTCGGTTTCATAGGCTTCGCCGTCAATGTTTTCCAGCAGGCAAAGCACCTGCACGCCATCCCGCGTATCCAGCTTCACGCCGCCGTCATGGTCGTAGGCGTGAACCTTGTTGCAAAGATAGCTGAGGGCCAACTGACGGTTTGTGTTCTCCTCGGCGGTTCGGGTCACCCGGCTGTACACGTTCGCGCCGGTCAGCACCAGCGTAATGGAGGCCATGGCAAAAAGCCCAATCAGCAGGAATACAAAAACGCCGGAAATGTTATGGCCGTGCACGGCGAAACGCTTACTGTTCATGCGGATCGCCTCCTCTGATCAGCACGCGAATGTCCGGAAGGATGTTCATGGCAAACGCATCCATACTCACAATATACTTTTCCTCATCATAAACGATGCCATAGCTGTTTTTCAAATAATCCACATTGGACGGATATCTGCCTTCCACGGCGTAACAGGTCAGTGTGGCACGAAGCAAAGCGTCTTCCAGGGTTTTGGTCTGCTCCTGCTGGCTGCGTTCATCCACCCGGGTGAGCGCAAACGTCAGCAGCAACACCATCAACACAAATACGGCCACCGTTACCAAAATGCCCCGCACCTGCGCGTGTTTTGTCTGCACTCTTTTCACTTCCGCCCACCCCCTTTCTTTCTTCTGCCCGCCCGGCCTTCTGTCAGAAGCCGCCCATAATGCTCAGCAGCGGCAGCATCACGGCCAGCAAAATCGCGCCGATAATGACGGACATCAGGGCCACCAGACTGGGCTCGATGATCGAAACCACGCGGTTGATGGCGTCGTCCATTTCTTCTTCGTAAATCTCGGCCAGCTTGCTCATCACCACGTCCGTCTGGCCCGCCTGGAACCCCACGCGAATCATGCGGCAATGAAGCTTTTCAAACAGGCCGATCTGCTCCACCGCCTCCGGGAAGGACATGCCCTGCTGCATGCACTCGCGGCACTTGTCGATCTTTTGGTTGACGCCCTCGTCGCTGATGATGCCCCGGATCAGCTCCAGGCTTTCGTCCAGGGGATAGCCGCTTTTCAGCATCATGGCCATGTTGGCGGCGAACCGGCTGGCATACAGCTTGTTGTTCAGCCGCTGGAGGGGCGCGATCATCCGGAACACGAAGTTCTTGGCCGAGGTGTTTTTGTTGAACTTCAGCACCACGATGAACGCCAGCGCCAGCACGATCAAAGCGCCGGTCACCACCAGCACGCCCTTGCCAAGGCCAAGGCCCACGTTCATCCACGCGCCGGAAGAGGAATCCATGCCAATGCCCATACTGCGCAGCACCTGCTCAAAAATGGGCAGCACCTGAACGATCAAAACGGCAATCAGCACCACCATCATCACGATCAGAATCAGCGGATAGGTGACGGCGTTTTGGATGGCCTTGCGAATCTTGGCCTCCCGCTCGTAATACTCGGCCATTTGCTCCATAACGCCTTGCATTTCGCCCGTTTTTTCGCCGATCCCCGTCATTTCGATGAGGTAATCGGGAAAAATGTTGGCGGTTTTCATGGACTCGTACAAGGAGCCGCTGGCCAGCACCGACTGATAGAGGGCGCTAAAATTCTCTTCATAGCGGGTAGTTTTGTAGTTGTCGCACAGCGCTTCCATGCCGTCGTGCAGCGGCAGGCCGGCGCGCAAAATCAATGCGATCTGCTCGCACAGAATTGACAATTCCTCCAGAGACAGGCGGGCCTTCTTGGGCATTGCGTTCATGGTATCCATGGTAATTCCTCCTTGGGGAACTCAATAAACTCGTTCGGTTGTGTATTTCTTCACGTTGGCTCCGCAGATGTCCATGGTGACATCATATCGGTACCATGTGCCGTCCACCAAAACGTTGTTCCAGGCGTGATACGTCTTGTCCGCGTAACCGATGGCCATTTGCACCGGAATGTCCTGGGAGCGGAGCATGGTGGCCATCAGCGCGGCAAAGTCAAAACAGATGCCCGTCTTTTTGGCCAGCACTTCGTCCACATTAGGCAGATAGCCCTTTTGCACCGTGGCCGCCAGCACATAGTCGTACACAAAGTTATCCAGCATATACTTGTACACCGCGCCCACCTTGTCCGCGTCGGTGGCGCAGCTGGCGCACAATTCCTGGGCCATGGACACGGCGGCGCTGTCCCCGGTATACTGCACAAATTGGCTGGGGTACAAAAAGGTCAGGTCCTGGTTGGTCAGGGTCGCGGAAAAGCTGAGCGCGGAGGTGGGCGAATACTTCTTGCCCGACACCTGCTCAAACACTTCCACCTTATATTTCCCATCCCCCATTTGCAGGGGAAACACTTCAAACTCGCCGTCGTTTCTCAGGTCGTAGGTGTAATTTTCCTTCCCAAGGCTGATGCGCGCCTTTTGCGCCTTCTTGCTTTTGCGTTTGAGCATAATATAGCCCTGGTCGGAATGGCTGGCGTCCACCGTGGCCCCGCCGTCCTGGTAGACCACCTCGTTGGACGCTTCCGGCAGAAGGATGGCCAAAGCCACCGCCGTAATCAGCAAAATGGCGCCCACAACCAGACAGATACACCGCATCATGGTTTTTGACAAACCAACATGCGCAGCATCATTCCTCATGTTCATGGTGCCGTTCAATCCATCCGCCTCCATATGTGTGTGAAGAGACTTGAAAACACGTCAACGATTTCGGCCAACTGCCGAAGCATATGCGTATTGTAACTGCTTCCAACCATTCCGTCAAGCAAAAAATGGAAAAACAGTCTTTTTTAGTCGATTTTTGTCTTTTTTTGAACCAAAATCAGGATTTTACCTGCGAAATACGCAAAAGAGAGACAGCCCTGTGAAAGCTGTCTCTCCGGTTGCTTCTTTATAAAATATATGATATACGGATTGGAAGGAATGGCCGCGTTCCGCCCTCTTAGAAGATGGAGAAGTGCAGGAACATCGTGGCCATCAGCGACGCCACCAGCGACACCACGGTAATTTGGGTGTTGATGGAGGGGCCGGCAGTGTCCTTGAAGGGGTCACCGACAGTGTCGCCCACCACGGCGGCCTTGTGGGCGTCTGAACCCTTTCCGCCCTCATTGCCAGACTCCACATACTTCTTGGCGTTGTCCCAAAGGCCGCCGGCGTTGGACATGAACAGCGCCAACAATAGGCCGCTGATGATGTTGCCCATCAGGAAGCCGGCCACAGCCTTCACGCCGCCGATGAAGCCCACCAGCAGCGTGGCCATGATGGCCACCAGTCCTGCCGGGATCAGCTCCCGCAAAGCGCCCTGGGTGGCGATGTTGATGCAGGCTTCATAATCCGGCTTGGCTTCCGGTTTGCCTTCTTTCAGGCCAACGATCTCTTTGAACTGGCGGTGGATTTCGGCCACCATGCGCTGCGCGTTGCGGTCCACTCCCAGCATCAGCATGGCGGAGAACACGGCGGGGATGGCCGCGCCGATGAGCATGCCAAAGAACACGGTGGGGTCGGTCAGGTTCAGGGTGTCGATGATGGCCTTGCCCATGGCGACGGCCGCCTCGTTCACTTCGCTGATGTACGCGCCCAACAGGCTGATAACGGTAAGGCCGGCCGCGCCGATGGCGAAGCCCTTGGTAACGGCCTTCACGGTGTTGCCCGCGCTGTCCAGCTCATCGGAAATGCGCACGGCCTCCTCGCCCAGCTCACCCATTTCGGCAAGGCCCCGGGCGTTGTCCACAATGGGGCCATACGCGTCGTTCGAGATGATCATGCCCACGATGGACAGCATGCCCACAGCGGCCATGGAAATACCGAACATGGGATAGCCCACGCCCATGGGCTCGCAAATTTTGTACGCCACCAGGGCGGAAACGGCGATGCCGATCATGGCGGGAAGCACGGACAGGAAACCGTAGGACCCGCCGGACAAAATGGTGAACGCGGGGCCGGAGCCGGAGGCCTTGGCCACGTTTTTCACGATGGGCTTGCTGTCGTCGGTGAAATAGTCCGTGGTGATGCCGATGATGACGCCCACCAGCAGGCCGATGGTGGAAGCGCCCCAAATGCGCCAGCTGAAACCCTGGAAGATCAGAGTAGCCAGGGCGGTCAAGGCAATAAAAATGCCCGTGGTGACATAAGTGGAAGAATTAAGAGCTTTGGTGGGGCTGCCATGGTTGCCGATCTTGGCCAGGCCAACGCCCAGCGCGGAGGCAATCAGGCCCATAGCGGCGTAGCAGAACACCATCATGGCGTTCAGGCCCAGGCCCGCGTCCAAAGAGGAGGCAATGACCAGCGCGGCGGCCATGGCGGCTACGTTGCTGTCGAACAGGTCGGCGCCCATGCCGGCCACGTCGCCCACGTTGTCGCCCACGTTGTCGGCGATGACGGCGGGGTTGCGGGGATCATCCTCGGGAATGCCCATTTCCACCTTGCCCACCAGGTCCGCGCTGATGTCCGCGGTCTTGGTAAAGATGCCGCCGCCCGCCTTGGCGAACAGGGCCAGGGAGCTTGCGCCAAAGGAGAAGCCCAAAAGCGCCGTGGTTTCGCCCGTCAGCATCAACACGCCCGCAACGCCCAGCAGGCTCATGCTCACCACGCCAAGGCCCATCACAGCGCCGCCGCGGAAGCCGATCAGGAAGGCGGGTTTGATGCCGTCGGTCGCGGCCTGGGCCGTTTTGGTGTTCGCAATGGTGGCCACAT
>JAVBTE010000110.1:0-45059 GCA_031556335.1 Eubacteriales bacterium
CCCAGTGGGGGGGCCGGCTAACTCCGCGGCCCTGGGGGTGCCCGGGGCCGCGCCCGCCCGTGGGGTGCTGGGGTGAAACCCCTGCGAACGTCCCTCCCCCTCACGGCCTGGAGGCCTTCACCAGACCCAGAATTTCTTGCATGGTGCCCAGGCGGTAGTCCGCCTGCAAATCCGGATAGAAGCCGCCGGGGTCAAACAGAATGGTGCGCATCCCCGCGCCTTGCCCGGCCAGGACGTCAATGTCCCGGTCGCCGATCATCACGGCCTTTTTGGCGTCAATGCCGTGCTTTTTGCACAGGTACAGCAGCGCGTCCGGGGCGGGCTTGTCCGGAAGGCCGTCCTCCCGGGTGATGAAATCGGTAAAATATTCGGCCAGGTCGTCGGCGTACAGCTGGCGCACGGCCTTCCGGTCCCGGCGGGTGTACAGGTAATGCTTGCAGCCAAGCCGCCGAAGTTGGTACAGGCACACGTCGGTGCCCGCGTACAGGGGCCAGTTGGCCTCCGCCTGGTTGTGCTTGCGAAAAGCGTCCAAAACCCGCTGGGTGGGCAGACCGAAACGGTCGCAAACCACGTGGCAGACGTGGTACACGGAAACTTTCATCAGCGCGTAGGTTTCGGCAGGCGAAATATATACGCCCAAATCGCTCAGCGCGTAGAGCATGGAGCGCGTCATCTGGGTATAACTGTTATACAGCGTGCCGTCAAAATCCCAGCAGAGATGACTGATTTCCTGGATCATACGGGTCAGTCGACTTTCGTATTTTTTTCCGTTCCTTCCGTGGCGATGGAATCCACGCCCTCCGGCTGTTCGCCGGTTTCGGCGGGAATTTTGCTGACCAGGGCTTTTTCCACCCTGTGGTCGCTGATCTCGGTCACCTGGATGCGAAGGCCATGCATGGTAACCTCCAGCGTGGCCCCGTCCTCGGGAATGGAGGTAAGGCTGGAAAACACCAGGCCGCCCAGGGTGTCGTATTCGTCGTCCAGGGGCAGGGGCATGTCCAGCGCGTCGGACAGGGTTTCCAGGTCAATGGCCCCGGAAACCTGCCAAAGGTTTTCGTCCAGTTGTTCGATTTCGCTTTCCTCGGTGGGGTCAAACTCGTCGTAGATGTTCCCCACAATCTCTTCCAGCAGGTCCTCCATGGTGACGATGCCGCTCATGCCGCCGTACTCGTCCACCACGATGGCCATGTGCACCTTTTGCTTTTGCATGTCCCGAAACAGGGCGTCCGCCTGAACGGTTTCGGGCACCAGATAGGCGGGGCGCAGCTGTTCCCGCACGCTTTTTTGGCTGTCCCGGTTCAGCAAAAAGTCCCGGGTGTTTAAAACGCCCACGATGTCGTCAATGTCGGAATCATACACCGGAAACCGCGACAGGCCGCTTTCCCGGATGGTTTTCAGGATGTCCTCCGGTTTTTCCTCCACGTGCAGGGCCACCACGTCCATGCGGTGGATCATCACGTCTTCGGCGGTCATGTTGTTGAACTCGAAGATGTTTTCAATCATGGTGCGCTCGTCCTGCTCAATGGCCCCGCTTTCGCCGCCAATGTCCAGCATCATGCGGATTTCCTCTTCCGTCACTTCTTCGGAATTGGCGTTGGGATTGATGCGGAACAGCTTGAGCATGCCGTTGGTGCTGGCGGACAGAAGCCACACTACGGGCTTGAAAAACCGGGACACCGCGCTGATGACGCCGCAGGAGAACCGGGCGATTTTTTCCGGATATTGCATGGCGATGCGCTTGGGGGTCAACTCGCCCAAAACCAGCGTGAAGTAGCTGAGGATGATGGTGATCACAATCAGGCATACGGTGTTCAGGGCCTTGGGGGAAAGCAACGTAAAGCCCGCGCCGGTCAGGGCCTGGGTCAGCCGGGAGGCGAAGTTGTCGGCGGCGAAGGCGCTGCCTAAAAACCCGCTGAGGGTGATGCAAACCTGAATGGTGGACAGAAAATTGTTGGGGGACTCGGACAGCTTGACCATGATCAAGGCCTTTTTGTCGCCTTCCTCGGCCATCTTCCGAAGTTTGTTGTCGTTCAGGGAAATCACCGCGATTTCGGTCGCGGCAAAAAACGCGTTGACGAGAATCAGCATAAGCTGAATGAGCAATTGACCGCCTATCGGGTCGTCCAAAGAAAAGCCCTCCTTAGTTTTGCTTCGCGAGAAGCCTTGCCCCGCCACGGCGGGATCAGCAGAAATTCTGCATGATACAATATTATACCATGAAACCATGGCTTGTGCATGTCAATTTTGTGAAAGAACCGCCCGGGGCCGGGGAGGGCCATGGAAAAACGTTGCGCCGTTGGCCCTTTGGCTTTATAATAAGCGGGACGCGGCAAAACCAGCGAAAGGTGGGAACGCCATGGGTTTTCCCAGGGAAGAGCGCGAAGCCCGGACGGCCCTGCTGCTGTCCATGGCCCAGCGGGAGCGGCTTCACCGCGCCCATGTGATGATTTTTGGCCTGGGCGGGGTGGGCAGCTATGCCGCCGAGGCGGTGTGCCGGGCGGGGGTGGGCAAGCTGACTTTGGTGGACGGCGACCGGGTGGCGGTGTCCAACCTGAACCGGCAGCTGCCCGCGCTGCATTCCACGGTAGGCAGGGCCAAGGCCCAGGTGGTGCGGGAGCGGCTTTGCGACATTGCCCCGGACGCGGACATTGCGGCGGTGGAGGCCTTTCATCTGCCCCAGACCCCGGTGGAAATCCCCCCGGATGTGTCCATGGTGCTGGACGCGGTGGACACGGTGGCGGCCAAGATCGACCTGGCGGTGACCTGCCAGCTTCGCGGCATTCCCATCGTTGCCTGCATGGGCATGGGCAACCGCTTCGATCCCACAAAGGTCAGGATCGGCGATTTGTTCGATACCGACCATTGCCCCCTGTGCCGGGTGATGCGGCAGGAGCTTCGCAAGCGCGGCGTTACAAGGTTGCGCTGCGTTTACTCGGCGGAGCCGGCGCAGACCCCTTTGGCGGAGGCGGCGGAGCGGCGGGCAAGCGGGCGGCCCTCTCCGGGCTCCACCCCCTTTGTGCCGGCTGTGGCGGGGCTGTATATGGCCTACGAGCTGGTGCGGGAACTGACCCAGGACGCGGGAGGGACAGAGGCTTGAAAAAGGACATCGTCATCATTGGGGGCGGCGTGGTGGGCTGCGCGGTGGCGCGGCTTTTGTCCGCCTATCAGGCGGACGTGGCCCTGGCGGAGCGGGGGCACGATGTGGCCGAGGGGGCCAGCAAGGCCAACAGCGGCATCGTCCACGCGGGGTTTGACGCGAAGCCCGGCACGCTGAAAGCCCGGCTCAACGTGGAAGGCGCGAAGCTGTACCCCGGCCTGTGCCGGGAGCTTGGCGTGCCCTACGAAAGGCTTGGCGCGCTGGTGGTGGCCCTGGAGAGGGAAGGCATAAAGGCCCTGGAGCGCCTTTATGCGCAGGGCGTGGAAAACGGCGTGGAAGGGCTGGCGCTTTTGGAAGGGCGGGAGGCCCTGGCCCTGGAGCCGAACCTGAGCCCGCAGGTGGCCTGCGCCCTTCATGCCAAAACCAGCGGCGTCACCAGCCCCTACGAGATGACCTACGCCCTGGCCGACCATGCCGCCCTGAACGGCGTGGCGTTTTTGCGGAACACCCGGGTGGAATCCATCCGCCGGGAGGGGGAGGGCTTTCTGCTGGAAACAAGCCAAGGCCCCATTGCGGCGAAAATGGTGGTGAACTGCGCCGGGGGAGACGGGGCCCGGCTGCACAATCTTCTCAGCGAAGAAAAGCTGACCCTGGTACCCAGGAAAGGGGAGTATTATCTGCTGGACCGCATCCAGCCCCTGCCCTTTGCGAGAACCATTTTTCAAACCCCCACCCGCATGGGCAAGGGGGTGCTGGTAAGCCCCACGGTTCACGGCAACCTGCTTTTGGGCCCTTCGGCCCAGGACGTGGACGACCCCATGGACGTGGCCACCACGGCGGAGGCCCTGCGCCAGGTGGCGGACAAAGCCCGCCTCACCTGGCCGGAGGAAACCCTGCGGCCCGTGATTACAGCCTTTGCGGGCCTTCGGGCCCACGCCAAGGGGGACGACTTCGTTGTGGGCGGCGTGCCGGGCGCGCCGGGGGCCTATGAGGCGCTGGGCATTGAAAGCCCCGGCCTGACGGCGGCCCCGGCCATCGCGCAAATGCTTTGCGCACAGATCGCCAAGGAAAACGGGCTTGCCAAAAAGCCGGAGTGGAAGCCGGCCGAAAAGCCGGAAAAGCCCTTTGCGCAGATGACCCTCGAGGAAAAAGAGGCGGCGTACCTGCGGGATGCCGAATATGGCCGCATCGTGTGCCGCTGCGAGCAGGTGACGGAAGCGGAGATCCGCGCCGCCATCCGGCGGCCCGTGGGGGCCAGGAGCATCGACGGGGTCAAGCGCCGGGTTCGGGCGGGCATGGGCCGCTGCCAGGGCGGGTTTTGCAGCCCCCGGGTGCTGGAAATTTTGGCCGAGGAGCTGAAAATAGACCCCACGAAGGTAACCAAAAGCGGCGGAAACAGCCAGGTGCTGACCGGAACCATCAGCCGGCCGGCGGGAGAGGGGGAGGCCTGAGGTGCGAAGGGAAGAACCCCAAACCTTGGCGGAGGCCGTAGATGTTTTGGTGATCGGCGCGGGCCCGGCGGGCCTGGCCGCCGCCATCGCCGCCCGGGAAGCCGGGGTGAAGCGCCTTTTGGTGCTGGAGCGGGAGGCGGAAATGGGCGGCATTTTGCGCCAGTGCATCCACAACGGCTTTGGGCTGCACCGCTTCAAGGAGGAGTTGACAGGCCCGGAGTATGCCATGCGGGATATCGAAAAGGTGCGGGAGCTGGGCATTGAGGTGCGCCTTCATACCACCGTGCTAAGCCTGACCGGAGATCGCCTGGTGACCGCCATCAGCCCGGACAGGGGCGTTAAGGTGTTTAGGGCCGGGGCGGTGGTGCTGGCCATGGGCTGCCGGGAGCGTCCCCGGGGGGCCCTGGGCACGCCAGGCACCCGGCCGGCGGGCATTTTTTCGGCGGGTACGGCCCAGCGGTTTGTGAACCTGGAAGGGATGATGCCCGGCAAACGGGTGGTGATTTTGGGCAGCGGCGATATCGGGCTGATCATGGCCCGGCGCATGACGCTGCAAGGGGCCAGGGTGCTGGCCTGCGTGGAGATCATGCCCTATTCCGGCGGCCTGAACCGCAACATTGTGCAATGCCTGCACGATTATGACATTCCCTTGCTGCTGAACCACACCGTGGTGGACATCAAGGGCCGGGAGCGGCTTGAAGAGGTGGTGGTCGCCCAGGTGGACGAAAACCGCCTGCCCATCCCCGGCACGGAGCGGACCTTTGCCTGCGATACCTTGCTGATGTCCGTGGGGTTGATTCCAGAAAACGAGCTGACCCTTGGGGCCGGGGCCCGGATGTCGGACCTGACCCAGGGGGCCGTGGTGGACGACGGGCTGGAAACCAGCGTCCCCGGCATTTTTGCCTGCGGCAACGTGCTGCACGTGCACGATCTGGTGGATTTTGTCAGCGCCGAAAGCTTCAAGGCCGGGAAAGCGGCGGCGGCCTTTGCCAGGGGACAGCTGCGCCAGGGGCGGCGGATTTGGGTGAAGGACGGCGGCGGAGTGCGGGGCGTGGTGCCCCAGCGGTTGCGCCTGCCCGGGCCAGAAGAGGCGCCGGAAGCCGTTCAACTGATGTTTCGCCCTGCGGCGGTAACGGAAAACGCGGTGGTGCGGGTGCTGGACGGCGACCGTGAGGTGCTGCGGGTGAAAAAGCGCATCCTTACCCCGGGGGAAATGGCGGACGTGGTGCTAAAGCCGGAGCATTTGCAAGGGCTGTCCGGCCAGGACATGACGGTGACCGTTTCGGGGCAAGGAGGGTTATAATGGAACAGACGATCACCTGCATCAACTGCCCGGTGGGTTGCCGCCTCCAGGTGACGGTGGAAAACGGCCAGGTCACGAAGGTGGCCGGGAACAGCTGCAACCGGGGCATTTCCTACGCCAAGCAGGAATGCGTCGCCCCGGAACGCATGGTGACGGCGGTGGTGCGGTTGCGAAACCGGAAGCTGCCCCTCAGCGTGAAAACCAAAACCCCCATTCCCAAGGGGAAAATATTCGATTGCATGCGGGAGATCGGCGCCATCGCGCTGAGCGCGCCCGTCCAGATGGGGCAGGTGGTGCTGCCGGACGTTTGCGGCACCGGGGTGGACGTGATCGCCACCAAGACCGTGGAATAGGAGGGCACCCATGAACCCCACCAGGGGTTTCAGGGGTTTCACCCCAGAAACCCTGACCAGGGTTGCGCCCTGAACCCGTTATCCACCGCGTAGCACGCGGTGAAGGGAAAGGACAATTTTTTTACACCCTGTTCATTGTTTTTGCGCCCGGGCAAGGGTATAATAGAAGCAACAAAAGAAAAAACACAGATGGATGAGCGCACGGACGGGAGCGAAGGGAGTGACAGGCGTGAAGCGGCTCTATCTGATCACCGGGGCCAACGGGCACCTGGGGGGCACTCTTGTGCGCATGCTGAAGGACGCGGAATGCGAGGTGCGCGGGCTGGTGCTTCCCGGCGAAGCCGTACAGGACGAAGCAAACATCGCCTATTTCTTTGGCGATGTCACCCAACCGGAAACCATGATTCCGTTTTTTCAGGGCTTGGAGGACCGGGAGGCGATCCTGATCCATACGGCGGGCATTGTGGATATCTCCAAAGACGTCAGCCCGCTGCTGTATGAGGTGAACGTGGGCGGCACCCGGAACATTTTGGCCCTGTGCAGGCAGTATCCGGTGAAGCGGCTTTTGTATGTCAGCTCCGTGCACGCCATTCCCGAAGGGGACGAGCTTAGCGTGCTGACGGAGGCCGCCCGCTTTTCGCCGGAAGAGGTGCGGGGCGGGTATGCCAAAACCAAGGCGGAGGCCACCCAGGCCGTGCTGGACGCGGCGGCGGCGGGTCTGGACGCGGTGGTGGTGCATCCCTCGGGCATTTTGGGCCCCTACGACGAAACGGGCAACCATGTGGTGCAGATGGTGAAGGAATATATGCGGGGCAGGCTGCCCGCCTGCGTGCGGGGCGGGTACGACTTTGTGGATGTGCGGGATGTGGCCGGCGGCTGCCTGTTGGCCGCCGAAAAGGGCAGAAGCGGCAGCTGCTATATCCTGTCCAACCGGCATTACGACATCAAGGACATTTTGTCCATGGTGCGCCAGGCATACGGGGGCCGCAGGCTTCCGGTGCTGCCCCTGTGGCTGGCCCGGCTGGCCGCGCCCCTTTTGGAAGGCTGGGCGCGGCTGAAAAAGCGCCGCCCGCTGTATACCCAATATTCGCTGTATACCCTGGGCAGCAACGACCGCTTCTCCCACGACAAGGCCACGGCGGAGCTGCAGTATTTCCCCCGGGATTTGCGGCAAACCGTGGCGGATACCGTGGCCTGGCTGAAGAAAAAGATTAAAAGGGGCGGCTAGAGAGGGCCGAAGCGCCCCTATTTCTTTTTCTTCGGCTTGGCCGGGAACCACATCCGGTCCGTGACCTGAAACCGGCTGTCGTTTTGAATCTGCTTCATAATGCGCAGGCGGTCGTCGCCTTCGGCAAATTCGGGGCGGAAGTTGTTGCGCGGAATATCGCTGGAGGTTAGCACGGGCAGGGGCTGCAGTTCCACCCCCTGGTAGCCCTCCGGGCCAAAGTGAAGCGTGGCGCGCAGAAGGTAGGCGTCAAAGGTGCGCATTTCGTGGGTGCCGCCAAACACCAGGTTTCCCAGGCTGTACACCACCGGCGCGCCGTTCACCGCCTCCATTCCCTGCACACAGTGGGGATGGGTGCCGATCACCAGGTCGGCCCCCTGCCGGATGACGTACTCCGCCATCTTTGTTTGCGTGCGGTTGTGCTTGGGGCTGTATTCCTTGCCCCAGTGGCAGGAGTAGACGATGACGTCGCAGCCCATTTTTTGCAGCTTGCGAATGTCCTCCTGAACGATTTTCGGGTTTTGCTCGTATACGGTTTCCCGGCAGCCCCCAAAGCCGATTTTGATATCGTCTTTTTCATACGTGAATAGCTGCCCATACCCGCTGAACCCAATGCCGCCGTCTTTCAGCGCCTTCTGGGTGGAACGGCGGCCCGTGGCCCCGTAGTCGATATAATGGTTGTTGGCCAGGTTTACCTGCTCGATGCCGGCGGCGGCCAGAATGCGCGTATTGGCGGGATCACCCCGAAAGCGGTACTGCTTGTCGCGCACCAGGCCCCTGCCGTTTTTTTGCAGCACGCATTCCAGGTTCACAAGGCTCATGTCGTCGGTTTGAAAGGGCTCCGCGATTTTTTCAAAGCACCATTCATCGCCCTTTTCGGCGATGACCGTGTCAAAGGTATCCTTGTCGCCCTTCCATTCCTCCCGGGGTCCCAGCACGCAGTCGCCCCCAAAGGTGAGCACGATTTGAACGTCGCTTTCTCCCGCGGAGGGGGCCGCTTCGCCTTTCGCCGCCCCGCCCGCCAGCAAAACGGCGAGCAAAGCCAAAAAAACCAGCCGGCGTCCCCTGTGGGTCATATCCGCTTCTCCTCCATCCGCGTGGTATGCGCCCGGCTTTGAACACAATCGGGACATACCCTTTTTTGATTAGACGCTGTTTTGCAGTTTTTGGTTGTTTTGTGATATGCTGAAGATAGAAATTTTCGGCAAAACAGAACTTTTTTCCTTTTTTTACAATCTGTATAGATGCGACCGGTTGAGAACGCCATAGGGAGGTACAGGATGGACGAATACAAATTTACGGAAGTTGTACGACAATATCAAAAGTTGCTTTTTCACATTGCGTACACCATGCTCCGGGACCAGCAAGACTGCGCCGACGCGGTGCAGGAAGCGCTGATGCTGGCCTGGCGCGGCCGCCATCAATTGCGGCAGGAGAC
Source organism: Eubacteriales bacterium (assembly GCA_031556335.1). Lineage (GTDB taxonomy): Bacteria > Bacillota > Clostridia > Christensenellales > Aristaeellaceae > Limiplasma. The sequence goes on from JAVBTE010000110.1 coordinate 8,868, forward strand.
GGCCACAAAGGCGTGGCTTACCCGTATTTTGGTCAACACCTGCAACAGCCTCCGTCGCAAAAGAAAGCGGGTGGCGTTTGCGGAGCTGGGGGAGATCGAGGCCCCGCCCCGGGTGGACAACCTGGCGCTGCATGAGGCGCTTACAAGGCTTGCGCCGGAGCTTCGGCTCCCCACGGTGATGTTTTATCTGGAAGGATTTACAGTGGAAGAGATCGGCAAAATCTTGCATGTTCCAACGGGAACGGTCAAAAGCCGAATGGTGAGGGCACGGAAAGCGTTGGGCGGCATGCTTTCAAAGGAGGATTTTGCATGGAACTGAGCAGAGAATATTTGCTTTCGGCCTACCCCGAAAGCTCAGAGGTTTTTGACATCGCGGTGGAGCGCACCCTGGACCGGATTCGCTTTGAGGCCGCGCTGGAAAGGGAAAAGACCCGCCGTGTGCAGGTCAAACGGATTTTGGGTTGGGGCTTTGCCCTGCTGCTGCTGCTGGCGGGGGTGCTTGGGGTGGCGGAGGGCATTCGCCGGGGCGTGTTCGACTTTTTATGGGGCCGGGAGCATGTGCTGCCGGAGGCCACCGAGCTTGCGAAAAAGGACACCGTCAGCCTGCTTGTGGGCGACACCCTGCTGAAGGTGACAGATTCGGTATTTGACGGGGCAACCTTGCGCTTTGTGATGAGCGTGCAGTGCCTGAACCTGGAAAAGCCCCTTGCCGAGGAGGAAATGTGGGACCCGGAAAGCGAGTTTTGGAAGCAGCTGCAAAAGGACGGGGTCATCGCCCTGGGCAGCTTTGACTGGTTCACCGTGGACGGCGTGGAATATACCATGACCAGCGGTTCCGGCGGGGAAAACGCCGTGGGGCCCGGCAACGGGGAGGCGCTGATCTATTTTGAGCTGAAGTTGACCTCCACGGAGGGGGTGGAGGTGCCGGCAGGCGATTTTACCGTGGGCCTGCCGGTGCGGCAATACGAGCTGCCGGGCTTTCGGGAGGGGGTGCCCCGCATGGAAAGCCAGATGTTTTTGCCGGTGGCCCGGCTGCCCATGGAATCCATCCGCGACGTGGCCCCGGTGGGGCCGCAGCCCTTGGGGCCCGGCACCGCCACCATCATCGAGGCCCGGCTGTCGCCCATCAAGGTATACACCACCCTCCGCATCGACTTTCCGGCCACCGTGCCCCAGGCGGAAGCCAAGGCGTATATCGACGCCTGGGGCGACTATGGCCTGGTGGACAAGGAGGGCGGGGAGGTGTGCCCTTCCAGCGGCATGGTGTGGGGCTGGGGCACGCCGCCGGGGGAAACCGATGAAAGCCGTCACCTGTGGATGCAAAGCGAATTTCCGCCCGCGGCCAGCTATCCGGACGAGCTTTATTTGGCCCCCATCCATACGGACCCGGAGGGCCAGAGGCAGGGCGACATGGACAAGGCTGTGAAGTTGAAATGATTTGAGAAGGGGAGCGGATGATTCCGCTCCCTTTGACATAGCAAGATATATAACTTTTGCCACAAGAAACAGGTGGAAACCATTTCGTCCATTGGGTATAATTCAGTAGAGAGCAAAGGAAAACAACGCCCATCGACCGCCTATTTGAGGAGGAATGCCCATGGCAGCCAAAGGAAGGGTCACCATTCCCACGGATATCGATGTGATTCCGCAAACGCTGGAACTGATGGAACAATGGGGCGCGGACGCCATCCGCGACTGTGACGGCACGGAGTTTCCCGTGGCGCTGAAGGACGCGGGGGCCAAGGTGTACGCCACCTATTACACCACCCGCAAGGACAACGCCTGGGCCAAGGCGCACCCGGAAGAGGTGCAGCAGTGCTATATCATGACGGCGTTCCACACCGCCACCGCCGGGGAGTTGGAAATTCCCCTGATGCAGGGCATCAGCGAGGATCTGCTGGAGGCGAACACCCGGGACGACATCCGCCGCTGGTGGGAGGTCATCGACCGGACCACCGGGGAGGTGGTGCCGACGGACAGCTGGAGCTATGATAAAAACACGGGTTGCGTCACGGTGCGAAGCGCCCGCCTTTACCATGAATATACGGTCAGCTTCCTGGCCTATCTGATCTGGGACCCGGTGCACATGTACAACGCCGTGGTCAACGACTGGAAGGATTTTGAGCGCCAGATCACCTTTGACGTGCGCCAGCCCAAGACCAAGGCCTTTTCCCTGGAACGCCTGCGCACGTTTTTAAAGGATAACCCCTATGTGGACGTGGTTCGCTTTACCACGTTCTTTCACCAGTTCACCTTGGTGTTTGACACCCTGCGCCGGGAAAAATATGTGGACTGGTACGGCTATTCCGCCTCGGTCAGCCCCTATATTCTGGAGCAGTTCGAGAAGGAGGCCGGCTACCCCTTCCGGGCCGAGTATATCATCGACCAGGGCTATTACAACGGCCAGTATCGCGTTCCCTCGAAGGAATTTTTGGATTTCAACGCCTTCCAGCGCCGGGAGGTGGCGGCCCTTGCCAAACAGTTTGTGGACGTGGTGCACCAGGAAGGCCGGGAGGCCATGATGTTCCTGGGGGACCACTGGGTGGGCACCGAGCCTTTCATGGACGAGTTCGCCTCCATCGGCCTGGACGCGGTGGTGGGCAGCGTGGGAAACGGCAGCACCCTGCGCCTGATCAGCGACATCAAAGGGGTCAAATATACCGAGGGCCGCTTTCTGCCCTACTTTTTCCCGGATACCTTTCACCAGGGCGGCGACCCGGTGCGGGAAGCCAAGGTCAACTGGGTCACCGCCCGGCGGGCCATTTTGCGCCAGCCCATCGACCGCATCGGGTATGGCGGTTATTTGAAGCTGGCCCTGGACTTTCCCGAGTTTATCGCCTATGTGCGGGAGGTGTGCGACGAGTTCCGCACCCTGTATGAAAACGTGAAGGATACCCAGGCCTATTGCCACAAACGGGTGGCCGTGCTCAACGCCTGGGGCAAGATGCGGGCCTGGGGCTGCCACATGGTGCACCACGCGCTGTACCAAAAGCAAAATTACAGCTACGCCGGCGTCATCGAGGTGCTGTCCGGCGCGCCCTTGGATGTGCGCTTCCTTAGCTTTGACGACATCCTGGAAAACCCCGCCGTCCTTGGCGACGTGGATGTGCTGATCAACGTGGGCGGCGAGGGCACGGCCCACAGCGGCGGAGACCATTGGCGGGACGAACGGGTTTTGACCGCCATTCGCGCCTTTATCGCGGAGGGCGGCGGCTTCATCGGCGTGGGGGAGCCCTCGGGCGCACAGTGGCAAGGCCGGCTGTTCCAGCTGGGCGCGGCCCTGGGCGTGGAGCAGGAGCGCGGGTTTACCCTGGGGTATGACAAGTATAACTGGCAGGAGCAGCCCCATTTCATCACCGAGGATGCCTCCGCGCCCATCGATTTTGGCGAGGGCGCCCGGGGCGTGTACGCCTTTGAGGGCACCCAGGTGATTGTCCAGCGGGACAAGGAAGTGCAGTTGGCCGCCAACGCCTATGGCAAGGGCCGGACCGTGTACATGGGCGGCCTGCCGTACAGCCCCGAAAACGCCCGGCTGCTGCTGCGCTCCGTGCTGTGGAGCGCCCATGGCGAGGACAAGCTGCGCTGCTGGTTTTCCGCCAATGTGAACGTGGATGTGCACGCCTACGTGAAAAATGGCAAGTACTGCGTGGTAAACAACACCTACGAACCCCAAACCACCACGGTCTACCGGGGGGACGGCAGCAGCTTTGAGGCCTCCCTCGCCGCCAACGAGATCCGGTGGTACGAGATCAGGTAGGGGAGAGATACGTTAGGGGCTGCCGCCCCTAAGACCCTGCTCAGGGCTTCGCCCTGAACCCACTTTTGGACCGCGTGAAACGCGGTCCAAATAATGGGTCCAGGGGTGAAACCCCTGCAAAAGCCCCCCTCACTTTACGCTCCGCATTTGCTTGCGGTATTGCGCCGGGGTCAACCCGGTGCTTTTTTTGAATAGCTGGGAAAAATAGCTTTGGGAGGAATAGCCGGAAACCTCGGCCACCTCGGCGATGGAAAGATCGGTATCCGCCAGGTGGTCTTGGGCGCAGCGCAGCTTTTGGGCCAGCAGGTAGTTGATGATGGGCGTGCCGTAGGCGCCGGAGAAGGCGTGGGCCAGGTAAAACTTGTTCAGGTGCACCTGCTCCGCCAAAAGGTCCAGGGTAAGGGGCTGTGAAATATGGGAGTCGATATAGTTTTTCACCTGCACGCACTCGATGGGGATTCGCTTTGGCGGCATCACCGTCACCTGGCAGGCGGCGTCCCGAAGCAGGCGAAACAGGAACAGTTCAAACAGGTTTTGGCACACTGGGCCGAAAAAGGGCTGCTGCGCTTCACTTTCGCGCAGCAGCTCCTTCAGTTCGTTTCGCTGGTCGCTGTTTTCCGGCAGATGAAAACGGCCATACTGGGTTGCGCCTTCAAAGGCAAAGGAAAGGCCGTCAATGCCCAGGGCAATGTAGTGCAAGGGAAACTCCATAGTGGAGGTTTCCGTGTGCCGCACGTGGGGGTTCACAATCAGGATATCGCCGCTTTGAACCGGCAGCCGTTCCTTCTCCACCCGGAACTCTCCGCGCCCCCTCAAGCAATAGAACAGCTCGGAGCAATCGTGGGTATGCAGAAAGCTTTTCCAGTCCGAGGAATAGACCGAACTGGTCACATAGAGCAGCTTGCCGCTTTCCGGGGCATTCTCCGGCCGGGGCATGGAATAGCGAATGCAGGCCATGGCGATCCTCCGTCAGACCAGGTCCAGGGCGCTTCGGGCGTTTTTGATGATGTCCATGATTTGCGTCCACTTCCGTTCCGTGTCGGCCACCAGCTTGAACTGGGTGCGGCAGCGGTCCAGGTTGTGGTCCGGGCGGTGGATGTGAAAGTACACATCGCCGGAGAGATAGTCCGTCAAAAAGCGCACGCCGCATTCCAGGGTCATGAGCTTCGCGCCTAGGGGCAGGGTATGGATTTCGGCCTCCGTCAGGCGCTTTCCGCAAGCGCCCAGAAAACCGCCCACGTAGGCCTCGTACAGGGGCAGGGAAACCTCCACCCTGGAAAGGTCGGTTTCGTCCTCCGCGGCGGTGCTGGCGCCAAACCGGATGGAATCGCCAAAATCGTTGGCGGCCAGGCCGGGCATGACCGTGTCCAGGTCGATGACGCACAGGGCCTTGCGGGTTTTCTGGTCCAGCATCACGTTGTTCAGCTTGGTGTCGTTGTGGGTCACCCGCAGGGGCAGCTCGCCCCGGCGCAGCATTTCGGTCATGGTAGAGGCCTCGGCCTCCTGGGTCAGGGCAAAGTCCACCTCCGCCCGCACGCCTGAAAGGCGGCCCTTGGCATCGGCGGCCACGGCCCGGTGCAGGGCCGCATAGCGGTTGGGGGTGTCGTGAAAGCGCGGAATCGTCTCGCTGAGGGTTTCGGCGGGGAAGTCGGCCAGCATGTTTTGAAAGGCGCCAAAGGCCACCGCGCTTTGGTAAAAGTCCTCGGCGCTGTCGGCCTTTTGAAGGCACAGGCTGTCGGTGATAAAATCATACAGCCGCCAAGACTCGCCCTGGTCGTCCCTGTGGTACGCTTCCCCGTTTTGGGTGGGAATCAAGGTGAGCACATGCCGGGGGTCCGGGTCTTTCAGGGCCAGGTGCCGGGTAACGGCGGCAATGTTGCGCATCAGCCCGGGCACATCCTGAAACACGTGGTGGTTGATTTTTTGCAAAATATAGGCATGGGCCCGGTCCGTTTGCAGCAGATAGGTCTCGTTGATGTGACCAAAGCCATACCGCTCGCAGGAAACGGGGGCCCCGTCCAGGCAAAAGGAAAAGGCGGCTTGAAGCATTATGATTCCCCCCACAATTTGCTGGGATAAAAACCGTTGGCCCGCATGGCGCCAATGGCCTCCTGAACGCGCTGCATATCCTCCTGATACGTGACGCCAAACCATTTTTCATGGGTGTTCAGCACCTTGACATCGACCTTTTTTTCCGCCAGCAGCTGGTTGGGGATCAGCGGCAGAAAGTATTCACACTTGAGGGGGTTCAGCGGCAGGTTGGCCTCCAAAAACGCGCTGAACCGGGCTTCGATCTCCGAAAGGATGCTGTGCTGAAAGCCCCACAGGTTCATGGAAACGGTGGTGCCGTCGGGAACGAAGGTGAAGGTTGTGCCGCCGTCCTCGGTGAAGGCCGCGCCGCCGGGCCGGGGCTCCACGTGCACCCGCTCCACCACGCCTTTCAGCATGCCCTGGCCGTCCACTTCGCAAATGCCCCGGGCCACGCTGCCGTTTTCCGTTAGGGTGTTTTCGATGCGGTAGCCCACCATGGCGTGCTGGTTCTCCGGCCGGGTCTCCTTCAAAAAGTCATAGATGCTTTGGAAAGCGGTGCGGCCGTAAAAATCGTCGGCGTTGATCACCGCGAAGCAATCGTCAATCTGTTCCTTGGCGCACAGCACGGCGTGGGCGGTGCCCCAGGGCTTTTGGCGGCCCTCGGGAACGGAAAAGCCACGGGGCAGGGCGTCCAGCGTTTGGTAGGCGTACTCCACCTGCACATGGGAAGCCACGCGCCTGCCCACGGCCAGGTCAAAGGCCTCTTTCATGTCGGGCTTGATGATGAACACGATTTTGGAAAAACCGGCCTGAACCGCGTCGTACATGGAATAATCGATGATACTTTGGCGCATGTCATCCACAGCCGCGATTTGCTTGAGCCCGCCGAAGCGGCTGCCCAGGCCCGCGGCCATAATGACCAATATGGGGTTTTTCATAGCTTCCTCCTCAGATCTCGTTGGGATTGACCATTCGGAAATCCAAATTTTCCGGAAGGGCGGCAGTTTTTCGCACGTCCTCCAGGAAGGCTTCGGTGCAGGGAACGCCAAGGGCCGCGGCCCTCTGGCGGGCTTCCCGCAGGAACCAGATCTCATGCACCGCCACATCGCCTTCCTTGATGACAGTGAAGCGGGCTTTAAACAAGGCGTTGAGGAAATCTTCCTCGTTCAGCTCAAAGGCGCTGCGCATGGCGGCCAGGCGCAGCTGCTCCTCGCCTTGCAGGCTGCTTGGAAGGGCGCGGTAATATGCGAAGGCCTCGGCATACCGCTTGGCGTCGGTGAGCAGGGCCAGGAATTCGATGGCATAGGGCCGCGTTTCGTCGTCGCCGGACAAAAGGGGCAGGGCCTTCTGCATCAGCGCAACGGCTTCCTCAAGGTTTCCCTGTCGGGCTGCCAGGCAGGCCAAATTGCGATAGGCCAGGGCCGTGGGCTTTCTGCGCAGGGACGTTGTCCAGGCGGCTTCCGCCTCGGCGGGCAGGCCCTGTTCCAGGCAGGCAATCCCCAACTGGGTCAGGGTGGCGGCATTTTGGTGAGGCGCTTTTTGCAACAGCTCCATCCAGGGCCGGGCCACCATAAAACTGCCGCCCTCTTCCATTTCCCGGCCTTCCAGCAGGGAAAGCCAGGGCGCTTGCTCCGCCCCCAGGGTGCTTTCCGGAAAATCCAGGTGAGGGGGCAGGGCGTTTTCGTCCCGCCGCTTTTCCAAAGCGCCCCAGCCATAGCCGCTGTGCAGCACCTGGTTTGCCTTTTTCGTGGAAAGGGCCGCGCAACGTTCATGCATGCTGTTCAGGGCCGAAACGGGCAACAGCCTGCCCACCGCTTCCCGGGCGCTTTCCCGGGCGGTGGCATAGTCGCCCTCAGGCGCGTCCAGGTCGGAGATGGCAAACTGCTGGGTGATGTGGGTCACGCTGTTGGCGTCGATGAAGGAGGGGTGGATCTGGCTTCGGGCCAGCCCCGCCTGTACCTCCAGATAGTCGCCGCAGCCCTGGCCGGCCAAAAACCGCTGCCAGTGCTTGCCGCCGGCATGTTTCCCCCAGCAAAACACCTTGCGGTAGGGGAAGTTGGCCGTGGAACGCTCCGCAAAGAAGCGGCCGTCCGCATAGCGCACCGCTTCAAAGGCGCTTTCAGGCGCAGGCTGGTTCTGAAAAAAATACTCGCAGGAAAAGGGAATGACCGAAGGGTCGGTGGCGTCCACGTCCCGCATGTCCAGCCCGGGCAGCTGGCCGTGGTAGAAATAGCTTTTGCTGGGCACGTGGTTGGGACGCTGGGCAATGACCTGATCGGTGCCGGAATACACGCGCATGCCGGGCTCCTCGGGCAGGGCGGTGTTGGTCCACAAAAAGATGGGCGCTTCCTCCGCCAGCCGGTTTTCCAGGCGCATGTGCACGGTGAGGGCGTCCGCCCCCGTGGGCAGATGGAAATCCGCCTGGAAGGTGACCTGCTTGCAGCGTTCAAACTCGTACATCCGCAGGAAGGGCTCGCCGTTTTCGTCCGTGCAGGCGGCGAAAAACACGTCCTGGCAGGTGAAGTAGGTGTGGCCAAAATGGCCGAAGTTCCATTCAATGCCGCCGGAGAACCAGGCGTTGCGCAGGGCCAGGTTGCGAATGATGATCTCGCTGTTGCAGTACAGGCATTCCCGGTTTTTTTGCTTGTCCCACAGGGAATAGAGCCTGCCGCCGTAGCCGGGCAAAAAGGTGGCCCGCAGCCGGTCGTTTTCCAGGATAAGGGTGGGAATGGAAGCAGGCGCGGTCTTGGGGGCGTAGCGGTCCTGCATGCGGTAGGGCAGCACCCGGAACCCCGTGTTCTTGGCAAAGCCCTCTTCCTCCTCCGGCAAAAGGCCGACCGCCAACAGGGGGCGGTCCGGCGCGTCGGAAAAGCGGGGCAGGGGGTTCTCCGGCAGCAGGGCCGTTACAGGAAGGGTCAAACAGTCTTGGCGGATTTGGGTCATCCTTTTACACCTCCGCCGGTGACGCCGGCAATGATCCGTTCGGACAGGAAAATGAAGATGATGAAGGTGGGCAGGAACACGATGATCACGGAGGCGAAGATGCCCGCCCAGTTGCCGGTATAGCGCATGGACTCGATCATGCCGTACATGCCCACCGCCACGGGGCGCACCCGGTCGCTGCTGGCGAAGATGAGGGACATGAAGTACTCGTTCCAGATGTTGATAAAGTTGAAAATGGTCACGGTGATAATGCCCGGCTGGGCCAGGGGCAGCATGATCTGCCAAAAGGTGCGGGCGGGGGAGCAGCCGTCGATGGCGGCGGCCTCTTCGTAGGAGCGGGAAAGGTTGGTGAAAAAGGACAGCAGGAAAATGGAGGTGTAAGGCACATTGTACCCAACAAACAGGAAGATCATCAAAAGCCGCACGGTGATGTCCTGCTTTAAAAGCTGCATGCCGGTCACGATGCTGAACAGGGGCAGGATGATCATCACCACAGGCACGCCCATGGCGGCCACAAAGCCGTTTTGCAGCGGACGGTTCAGGAAGAACTTGAACCGGGACATGACGTAGGACGCGGGGGCCGCCACCACGATGAGCAGCGCGGAGGAAAAGGAGGCGTACAGCAGGGAGTTGAGGAAAAAAGTGGATACGTTGCTGCCGCTCCAGGCCTTTACGTAGTTTTCAAAGTGCAGGCCCGAGGGGAAGGAAAGCGCGGTTCCCTTGAAAATTTCCTTGGTTGTGGCCAGGCTGGCCGCCAAAATCCAGCCGATGAGCACAAAGGTGAACAAAACCCACAGGGAGAGGATCAAATACCCCGGGGCAAGGCGCAATTCGTTTTTCAGGTTGAAAGGCGTGCGGATTTTTTTCTCTTTCATCACGGCCACCTCCTTCGTTAAAATTCCATGTCGTCTTTTTTAATGAGCAGGTTGGTAATCAGGAACACCGCCACCACGCAGATGGACAGCAGCACGCCCACCGAGGCGCCAAGCCCGGCGTTTCGCTCGGTCACCACGTTGCCTGTACCAAAGGTTTGCACATACATGTACACCATGGGGGTGATGGTCTGGTTGCTGGCCGTAACCGTGGAAAACAGTTGGGACCAGACGAAGAAACCCACCGAGGTGATGGACCACATGGTGATGTTGGTTTTCAGCACCCCTTTTAAAAGGGGCCAGGTAATATGGGCAAATTGGCGGGGTTTTGAGGCGCCGTCAATGGTGGATGCTTCGTAATACTCCACGGGAATCTTTTCGATGCCGCTGGAGAAGATGAGCATGTGATAGCCGACCATGCCAAAGCAGTAGGCGAACAGCAGCGACCAGAACATGTGGTTCGCGTCCGTCCACTGGATGCTGGCCAGTTCGGTAAGGCCCAGGGCTTTGAAAAAGTTGGTCAGCAAGCCGAATTTGGAGTTGTACACATATTGCAGCCACATGGTGGCCAGGGCCACCGCGCTGATGATGTTGGGCAGGTAGATGGCCGCCCGGAAAAACCGCTTGAACCGGATGCCGCTGTTTAAGATGACCGCGAAGAGCAGCGCCAGGGTCATGACGAACAAGCCGCCCACGGCCCAGATGCGAAACAGGTTCCACATGGCGGTGCGGAAAAGCTCGGTGTTTGCCAGGGCCACAAAGTTTTGAAAGCCCACAAACGACCATGCGGAAACGGGGTCCACAACGCTTTCCACCTTGAAAAAGCTCATGACCGCGGTGCGCAGGATGGGGTAAACGAAGATCAAAAGGAACAGAATCAAGGCCGGAGAAATAAAAGCAACGATCATTCCCTTGCTTTTTTTCATGAAGATCGCCTCCTGTCGTGATCACCGGGGGAAGGCAGACCGGGAAAAAACGCCAGTCTTTTCCCCTAAGACATACGCCCCATGCAAGCACGGGGCGTATGTCTGTTTTGGGGAACGGCCGCTTACTTCACGGACGCTTCCATGTTGTCCACAAATTCCTGAGCGGTAATGGTGCCGCCGAGGAGCTTTTGCAGGTTCTCCTTCAGGATGGGGGTCACGTTGTTGTTGTCCTCAGCGCCGGCGGCCCAGGGATAGCGAACCATTACGCCGTCCATCACGGGCTTCACGTTGGCCAGCGCGGCGGGCCAATCGGTGTTGGAGCTGTCGGCGGGAATGCCCAGGGACTCGTTGGCCAGCATCAGGTCGAACTCGCCCTTGGTGATGGTGTTGACCAGGTCGAAAGTTTCCTGAGCAACCTGGCTGTCCTTGTTGATGCCGAACGCCTGAGAGCCGAAGTTGGCGGCGTCCAGACCGGTCGCGCCGCCTTCCACGGTGGGATAGGCGAAGCAGCCAAACACGAAGCCGGGCTCAAGCATTTCTTTCACTTCGTTGGGCAGCCAGGAACCGTTCAGGTACATGGCGGCTTGGCCTTCCAGGGCGAACTCGCCGTTCTGGTTGGCGGGCCACACGGAGGAACCGATGGTGGGGGACAGGAAGCCTTTGGCGGCCAGGTCCGCGTAATCTTCGGCGAACTTCAGCACGGCGGGTTCTTCCGCAAAGAGGCCTTCCTTCACAACCTTGCTGACGCCGTCGGCGCCAATGTAGCGGGCCATGTGGTAGCCGAAGAGGCAATCGATGTAGGCGTCATCGCAGGTGAGGGGGATGAAGCCGGCGTCCTTGATCTTCTGGCACACATCCAGGAACTCGGCCCAGGTGGTGGGCACGGCGGTCACGCCGGCGGCCTCGAAGATTTCGGGGTTGTAGAACATGTCAAAAATGAAGGGCTGATAGGGGATGGACATCAGCTGTCCGTCCGTCAGGCTGCGGCAAGCGGCCAGGAGACCGGCGTTGGCGGTGGCTTCATAGCCGGAGGCCTTCACAAAGTCTTCCAGGTTATAGAGGTACTTGCCGAAGGTAAGGTTGATGCGGTCGATGTCCTCGTCGAACAGGTCCACGGTGGTGCCGGCGGCCAGCGCGGGCTCCAGGCCTTCGCGGATGCCGTTTCGGCCCTTAAATTGCAGGTCTACCGTGTTGCCCGTGGCGGCCATATAGGCGTCAACAGCCTTTTGGATGGCGATGCCCTGGGCCTCCGTGCTGTTCCACATGCTCCAGTACACAATGGTTTTGCCTTCCGCGCCAGCCGCGATGGTGACCATGGACAGAGCCATCATCATCACAAGAAATAGTGCGCAAACCTTCTTCATGAAAAAGAAACCTCCCTTTTTACTTTTGGCGGTCGTATTTGCTCGCCATGTTGTGTCATTATCGTACAGAACCGCCCTATGGATTACAACTGAAAAAATTTCTTAAAATTCGTAAAATCTTCCGTTTTGGATTGGATTGTGCTATCATAATCAGGCGACCCATGCCACCAAACAAGGAAAAACAAAAACGTTTCAAGGGGGTGCCCTTGTATGCTCAATTCCAATGAATACCAGCGGCTGGGCAGGTTGCTGAACGCCCTGCACCTTTGCATGGACATCAAATTCGCCCTGATGGACGAAAATGCCAGAGAGGTGTACACCGCCTCATTTCAGACCACCTTTTGCCGGGCCATCGCCACCACCCCCGGCGGGTATGAGCGCTGCGTGGACTGCGACCACAAGGCCCTCAGCGACATTCAAAAAACCCAGAAAATGAAACAATACTACTGCCACGCGGGGCTGATTGAGATCGCGCTGCCGGTAACGGAGCAGGGGGAGCGCATCGCTACTATTTTATTCGGGCAAATGCTGGATCACTCCTCCCGGGAGGAGCAGTGGAAGCGCATTTCCAAGGCCTGCGCCTGGTATCCCAACGTGGAGGAGCTGTACCAGCCCTTCCTCCGGCTCAAGCGCATCTCCCAGCAACAGATCAACGCCTGCACGGAAATTGTGCACGCCTGCGTCAGCGAGGTGCGGCTTTCCGGCATCGTGGCCGCCAACAGCCAGGACGATATGCAGCGCCTGATGAGCTACCTGGACACCCACTATGACGGCAAAATCAGCGTGGAAGGCATCTGCGAGGCCCTGTCCATTGGCAAAACCAGGCTGTACCAGCTTTGCAAGGTGCGCCAGGGCAAAACCATCGTGGAAATGGTGAACGACCGCCGCATGGAGGCCGCCAAGGAGCTGTTGATCACCACCAACCAATCCATCCAGTTCATTGCGGAAACGGTGGGCATACCCGATTTTAACTATTTCACCAAGGTGTTCAAAAAGTATGAAGGGGTCACACCCAGCGACTACCGGAGAATTTTGCACGGTCACAGCCCCCGGGCGGAAGGCGGAAGCCTACTTTGAGTATTAAATTTTTCTAATGGGGCAGGAAACAGGGATCAAAACACGAAAGCTATTTTTATCCAAGGCAAAGGGAAACCCTTTCCCTGCTTGGAAATGCAATATACCAAAGGAGAAGAATGAGATGATGCAATTGTTCCGGTCCTCTCGGTGGCTGCTGCTGGCGTCCGGCATTTTGTTGGTGGCGTTAGGCATTGCAACCCTTTTCACCCCCGTGGGAAGCCTGGTGAGCCTGGCGCTGTTTATTAGCATCGCCATGCTGGTTTCCGGAATTTCGGAGATTGTGGCCTATTTTTGCGACGCTAGGGGCAGCCGTTCCGGCTGGGTGCTGGCGGGGGGGATCATGTCGCTGCTGCTGGGCCTTTGGCTGCTGTTTGGCCAGGGCTTTGCCGCGCTGGCGGCGGTGATTCCCTACATGTTTGCGGTGTGGGTCACTGCGGCGGGCATCAGCCGCACGGTGGGTTCCTTCTCCATGAAGGACGTGGGGTATTCCGGGTGGGGCTGGGTGCTGGCGCTGGGCATTTTGGAAACGCTTTGCGGCCTGAGCCTGATGTGTTCGCCCATTTTGTCCGCGCTGATCAGCGGGGCGCTGATCACGGTCATGTTCATCAGCCACGGCGCGGGAAACATCGCGCTGTTCAACGCCCTTGGCCGGGCCCGGAAGGCGCTGGATGAAATGATGGATGCTCCGGAACAAAAGGCGGAGTGATCCGACATCAAAAATGAAAAGGCCGCCCGGGGAACGTGGGTTCCTCGGGCGGCGTTTTTTGGATGATGGCCTTACAGCCGAATTTCCACAGGGTCTTTGGCGGTGATGCTGTCCGGGGCGACCCGGCAGTCCAGGGCCAGCAGCCTGACCCCGCTGGCCTCGGCGGCTTTTAGCGCCTCGCCGAAGGCAGGGTGGGTACGGTCGTTGGGGGTAAAATAGCGAACGCCTTCCATTTGGATGATGAACACCACCATGGCCTCGAACCCTGCCTCCAGGGCCTTTACCAGTTCCTGCACATGTTTGACGCCGCGCTCCGTGGGGGCGTCGGGAAACATCGCCACCCCGTCCTCCTCCAGGGTGACGCCCTTGACCTCCACATACAGCTTTCTGGTTCCGGCCTCCAGGTAAAAATCAAACCGGGAGTTGCCAAAAACGCTTTCTCCCTTCACCAGGGTCAGGCCCGGAACGCCGCCGGCTTCCGCCCATTCCTGAAACACACGGTTGGGGCACTGGCTGTCCATATTGATAAGCCGCCGGCCCTTGCGCACCGCGATCAGGTCGTACGCCGTGGAGCGGTTCGGGTTCTCGGCTTTTTGCACATAGACGTCCGCGCCGGGCACCAGCAGTTCTTTGCAGCGCCCGGTATTTTTGACGTGGCAAACTTCCGTTTGGCCGCCCAGCTGGCAATGGGCGATGAACCGGTTGGGCCTGCTGAGGAAGATGGCTGGATGAATGCGGGGATAATGCATGGCAAAGTCCTTTCTGTGCTGGATGAATGAGATTCCTTCTGACCGCGTTTTACGCCGTCGAAAGACGGGGTTTGGGGACATTGTCCCCAAGCGGGGTCTGAGGGCGGCAGCCCCTAAGCGTTCCCCCCGTCCCCTTCTTCGTCCCCGTCCTCAAACCGCAGCACTCGGTGCAGGTTGTCTTCCCCGGCGAAGGTTCCGGGAAAGATATCCCGGGCTGCGGGCAGGAAGGGATTCGGGTCGTCGATGGCGGGGCTGAAATGGGTGAGCAGCAGTTCCCGGGCCTGGGCCTGCCGGGCCAGGTTCGCCGCGTCCAGAAAGGTCATGTGGCCGTATTCCGCGGCCTTGTCGGCTTTGGTTCCGTCGGGATAGGTGCCCTCGCAAAGGAACAGGTCGGCCCCGGCGGCCCGGGCCGCGATGGCGGGAATGGGCCGGGTGTCGGTGCAATAGGTCACTTTCAGGCCCTTTCGGGGCCTGCCGGTCACCTGCCCTGGGGTGAAGCGCCCCTTGGGGGTATCCACAGCCTGGCCGCTTTGCAGGGTTTTCCAGAAGGCCACGGGAATGCCCAGGGCCTGTGCCTTTGCCGGGTCAAACCTGGCGGGGCGCGGAAGAAAAAAGGAATACCCGTAGCAGGGGATCACGTGGCTGAGAGCAAAGGCGGTCACTTTCAGGTCATGGAAGGACGTGGCGTATTCCGCCCCCTCCATTTCCTCCCATTCAAGGGGAAAGGCCAGCTCCGGCGCGATGACCAGAAGGCAGCGCACCACCGCCTGCAGCCCTTGGGGGCCAATCAGCCGCACGGGGGCCCGGCGGCCGCAGGTGCCCATGGTCAGCAGCAGCCCGGGCAGCCCCGCCACGTGGTCGGCGTGAAAATGGGTGAGGCAGATGGCGTCGATGCGGGCCATGCTGAAGCCGGACTTCCGGATGGCCACCTGGGTGCCCTCGCCGCAGTCCACAAGCAGCACATGCCCTTCCCGGCGCAGCAAAAGAGCGGCCAGCCCCCGCCCTGGCAGCGGCATCATGGCCCCCGTTCCCGGCAGGCATAGTTCCAGCATGGGTTTGCCTCCTTTCCCCCAATGGCATAGGAAGATTGTAGCACTCCAACCTGCAAACCGCAATGCGGCGGCTTGCGTTGGAATTTGGGCAAACTGCGGGACAAAGCCCCTGTTTTATGGTATGATCGAAACGGGCGCGGCTTTTGCGCTTCTGATTGGAATACAAGCATGGAGGGACAGACGTGCGGTGCAAGTACCAAACCAAAGACACCTGCTCCACCCAAATCAGTTTTGATTTGGAGGGGAACGTGGTTCGCAATGTGGAGTTTTTGAATGGCTGCAGCGGAAATTTGAACGCTCTGGGCAAGCTGGTGGACGGCATGACCGTGGAGCAGATTGAAGGGAAGCTGAGCGGCATCGGGTGCGGAGCCCGGCAAACCTCCTGCGCCGACCAGCTGTGCCGGGCGGTTCGCCAGGCGTATGACAAAGCAAAGTAAAGGAAGAGGCCCATGGGCAAACCCAAGATGATCGTGATTGTGGGCACCAACGCCTCGGGCAAAAGCGGCCTGGGCGTGGAGATGGCCAGGCGCTTCGCAGGCGAGGTCGTGTCCGCGGATTCCCGGCAGGTGTACGCCGGGCTGAACCTGGGCAGCGGCAAGATCACCCCCGAAGAGATGCGAGGGGCGCCCCACCACCTGCTGGATGTGCGGCGGCCCGGCGAGTTTTTTTCCATGGCCGATTTTCAGCGCTTGGCCTATGAGGCCATCGACGGCATCCTTGGGCGGGGCCGCCTGCCCTTTTTGGTAGGGGGCACAGGGCTGTACGTCGCCTCGGTGGCGGATGGCTATGTGCTCTCCGGCAAGGCGCCGGACCTTGCCTACCGGGCGGAGCTGGAAACCTACGAAACCGGCCAGCTGTATGAAATGCTGCAAAAGCGGCTGCCGGAAGCCCAGGTGGACCGGCACAACCGCAACCGGGTGATGCGGCTTTTGGAGCGGCTGGAGGCGGACGACTACCATCCCCCCAAAAAGGAGCCCCGTTACCAAACCCTGCGGCTGGGGGTGACCTGGGAGCGGCAGGAACTGGCCCGCCGCATTGAGGAGCGGCTTGCCCGCCGCCTGGAGGAGGGCATGATCCAGGAGGTGGAAGGCCTGCTGAACGCGGGGGTCAGCCCGGACTTTTTGCTGGGCCTGGGCCTGGAATACCGCTTCATTACCGAATATCTGACAGGGAAAATCGCCTCCCGGGCGGAAATGGTCGCCCTGCTGGGCACGGCCATCCGGCAGTTTGCCAAGCGGCAGATGACCTGGTTCCGGCGGGACAAGGCCATCCACTGGCTGAACATGGCCGGGGACCCGGCGGAGGAAGCGATGGAGAAGATCGGCGGGTTTATGAGCGCCGAGGGGTAAGCCCCGGCCTTTGGGGCCGAAACGGTGGATTCTGGTTCTTTGCAGCGGCATGGGAACTGTGTTATAATTCTCGCGTATGTTTTTGATACGGATAGGGGGCCTTTCGGTGGCGTCGTGGAAACCCAAAGTGAACGGAACGGTACGCACGCTTTTGTGGGTGCTGCTGGATGCGATTTTGGTGAACGTGGCCATGATTCTGGCGCAGCAGCTTCGTTTTGAAGTGGCCATTCCGCCGGTGTTTTTTCAGCGGTACCTGAACATTGCCGTGGTGATGACCGGCCTTTGCGTGCTCTCTTTTTGGGCCTTTGGCTTATACCGCAATATGTGGCAGTACGCCTCGGCGGACTCGGTCATTCAGATCGCCGTTTCCACCATGGTGGGCGCCGGGGCCGCCTACGCCTACTCCCTCATCCGCTACGCCATCACCCAGCCCCAAAACTTTCATTTGTTGCACCGCATGGTGTATCTTTTGTTTTGGATTTTGCTCACCGTTTTGATCGGCGGGTCGCGGCTTGCCTACCGGGTGTTGAAAACCCGGGGCCTAACCAATGCCCGCCGGGGCGGCAACGCCCGCCGGGCCATGGTGGTGGGCGCGGGCTGGGCGGGGGCCAATGTGGTGCACGAGCTGCAAAGCGGCCGTTATGGCAATTGCGTGCCCATCATTGTGGTGGACGACGACAAATCCAGGGCCGGGGCCAAATTGAAGGGCGTTCCCGTGGTGAGCGGAACGGGCAATATTTTGAAGCTGGCCTCGGATTACCAGATCGACGACATCATCATCGCCATCGCCACCCCCAACGGCGAATTGAAACCCCTGATGGAAAAGTGCCTGTCCACGGGCTGCCGGGTGCGGCGGGTCAGTTCCCTGGAAGAGGTGGTCAGCGGGGCGGGCAGCGGCAGCGGCCTTCGGGACATCAACATCGGCGACCTGCTGGGCCGGCCCGAGGAACAGATGGACATGACCCAGGTGGCCGCGTGCTTCCGGGGGAAAACCGTGGTCATCACCGGCGGTGGCGGGTCCATTGGTGGGGAATTGTGCCGCCAGTTGATCGCCTTTCAGCCGGAGAAGATCGTGCTGTATGACATCAGCGAAAACTATATGTACGACCTGTTTTTTGAATTGCAGGAGCAGTACCGCCAAAACCTGCGGGACAAGCTGATCCTGTGCGTGGGCTCCATCCTGGATGAAAACCGGCTGGGGGAAGTGCTGAAAAAATTCCAGCCGGACATCATGATCCACGCGGCGGCCCACAAGCATGTGCCGCTGATGGAGGATTGCCCCACCCAGGCCGTGAAAAACAACGTGTTCGGCACCTATCTGGTGGCAAAGACCGCCATGGCCCACGGGGTGAAGCGCTTTGTGATGATCTCCACCGACAAGGCCGTGAACCCCACCAACGTGATGGGGGCCAGCAAGCGCATCGCGGAAATGATCATTGAAGCGCTGAACCAGCAGGGCGTGACCGAGTTTACCGCCGTGCGCTTTGGCAATGTGCTGGGCTCCCATGGCAGCGTGGTGCCCCTGTTCGAGCGGCAAATTCGCTCTGGCGGGCCCATTACGCTGACCCATCCGGATATCATCCGCTATTTCATGACCATTCCCGAGGCCGCCGGGCTGGTGCTGCAGGCCGCGTCCATTGCCAAGGGCGGGGAGCTGTTCGTGCTGGACATGGGCCAGCCCGTGAAGATTCGGGAGCTGGCCGAGCGCATGATTCAGCTGTACGCCACCCAGGGCGGGCCCCAGATCGAGATCGTTTACACCGGGCTGCGCCCCGGCGAAAAGCTCTACGAGGAGCTGCTGATGGACGACGAGGGCATTGCCCGCACCGACAAGGACAAAATTTTCATTGCCCGGCCCGAGGTGATCGGCATGGAAGCCATGGAGGCGATGCTCAAAGAGCTGGAAACCTGCCTGGAGACCGGCGATGACATGCGAGCCTGCCTGCACCGGCTGCTGCCCAGCTACCGCGAGGCCGACGCGGTGAACCAGGAGGCCGAAACGGAGCGCCGCCTGCAAAAGGACGCGCCCGCCGCCACGGCCCAGGCCGGGGCATGACCATGGAAACCCACGAGGCCTTCATGGGCATGGCCCTTCGCTTGGCCCGGGAAGCCGCCCAGGCGGGGGAGGCCCCGGTGGGGGCGGTGCTGGTGCGAAACGGGGACGTGATCGCCGCGGCCCGAAACCGCCGGGAAGCGGACTGCGACCCCACCGCCCACGCGGAACTGCTGGCGCTGCGGGAAGGGGCCAGGAAGCTTAAAACACGCCGGCTGAACGACTGCGTGCTGTATGTGACCCTGGAACCCTGCCCCATGTGCGCCGGGGCCATGGTGATGGCGAACCTTGGCAAGTGCTATTTCGGCGCGGCGGACCCCAGGCAGGGTTGCGCGGAAAGCGTGTATGCCCTTACCAACGACGGGGCGTTTTACCACCGCCTTCCCTGTGTGGGCGGCCTTTTGGCAAAGGAGAGCGAGGAATTGCTGAAAGGGTTTTTTGGAGAAATGCGGGAATAACGCCGGAAGGCCAGCGGCCGTTTCCGGGCGAAGATACAGAAGGAGCAAAAGCCAAGTGACGATCAACACCATTGTAACCGACATGGACGACACGCTGTTTAACGAGGACGGGGACATCAGCCAGTTTACCCTGGACGTGATGCGGGAGTGCGGGGAGAAGGGCATTTGGCTGATTCCGGCCAGCGGCCGGGCCCAGGCAAGCATGGAGCCTTTCATGCGCCGGCTGGATACCGGCCTTCCTTATATTGCCTGCAACGGGGCCCAGCTGGTGAACGCCGACCACACCATGATGGAGACGTTGGTGCTGAAAGCCGACCTGGCCCGGGAAGTGCTGGATTTTTTGGAGGAAAACGGCTGCTATGTGCAGGTGTATTATGACGAATGCTTCTACTATGCCGAGGAATGCAAGCCCAGCAGGGACTATAAAAAGTCCTCCGGCATGAAGGGCGTGGCGGTGGGCTGCCTGCGGGACTATGTTGTGCGGGACACCCCCAAGCTTTTGGCCGTGGACGACCCGGAAAAGATCACCCGGCTGTATCCGCTGGCCAAGGAACGCTTTGGGGACCGGGTGTGCTTTACCATTTCCAAGCCCTTTTTTCTGGAGGCGGTGCCGCCGGAGGCCACCAAGGGCGACGCGCTGCGGCGGCTGGCGGAGCGGATGGACATCCGGCCGGAGCGCACGGTGGTGTTTGGCGACAGCCTCAATGACCTGACCATGCTGGCCTATACGGAAAACAGCGTGGCCATGGGCAACGCCCGGGACGAGGTGAAGGCGGCGGCCCACTATGTGTGCCTGCCCAACGGCCAGGACGGCGTGGCCCGCTTTGTGAAGGAGCAGGTTTTGCCCTTCGCCGTGGAGAGGAGTGGGAAACCTTGATTCCGATGGACGACTTTATCAGCAAGCTGGGCCTGAATGTGCTTTCGCCCACCACCCGGCAGGAGCTGAGCATCACATCCACGGACCTGAACCGGCCGGGGATGCAATTTTGCGGGTTTTACGAATACTTCGCCTACGAGCGCCCCCAGGTCATCGGCAAGGTGGAGATGACCTATCTGGAATCGCTGGAGCCGGACGTGCGCGCCGGCGTGCTGGACCAGTATTTCACCTACGACCTGCCCTGCATCATTGTTTGCTGGGAGATGATTCCGCCCAAAGAGCTGCTGGAAAAGGCCAGGGCCAAAGACATTCCCGTGCTGCAAAGCAAGTACAAAACCACTAGGTTTTCCTCCCAGCTGATGATGTACCTAAACCGCTGCCTGGCCCCCCACATCACCCGCCACGGCGTGCTGGTGGATGTGTACGGCGTGGGCATTTTGCTTACCGGGGAAAGCGGCGTGGGCAAAAGCGAGGCCGCCCTGGAGCTGGTGAAGCGGGGCCATCAGCTGGTGGCGGACGACGTGGTGGACATTTGCCGGGTGGCCGACGACCGGCTGGTGGGCGAGGCCCCGGAAATGGTGCGCCATTTCATGGAGATTCGCGGCATCGGCATCATCGACATCCGGGCCATGTACGGCGTGGGCTCGGTCACCCTCAGCAAGTCCATCGATATGGTCATTCACATGGAAAAGTGGGATTCCAACAAGGAGTATGACCGGCTGGGCCTGGAAGAGGAGACCGTCACCATTTTGGGCGTGCCCCTGCCCTACCAGATCATGCCGGTGCGGCCAGGCCGCAACCTGGCCATCATCATCGAGGTGGCGGCCCGCAACCTCAGCCTGCGCCGGTTGGGGTACAGCGCGGCCCACGAGCTGGACCGGCGGCTGAAGGAAACCATTGGAAAAGGAGAATAAACCCACAAGGGGATGAAAAGATGGTGTACATAGGAATCGACGTGGGAGGAACGGGAATCAAGGTGGGCGTGGTGAACGGGGAAGGCCGCATCCTGGCCCATGGCGAAACCCCCACGGGTGTGGGCCGCCCTTATGAGGACATCATTGGGGACATGGCCAAGTGCATGCTTGCGGTGATGGAAAAGGCCGGCGCGGGCGCGGAGGACGTAGGTTCCATCGGGGTGGGCATTCCCGGCGTGGCGGACCAGAAGACCGGCGTGGTGGTTTTTTGCACCAATATGGGCTGGTCCAACATCCCTCTGCGGGAAGAGCTGCAAAAATACCTGAACAAGCCCGTGTATATCGATAACGACGCCACGGTGGCCGGGTTTGCCGAGAGCGTGGCGGGGGTGAGCAAGGGCTGCCATTCCAGCGTGTTTATGACACTGGGCACCGGGGTGGGCAGCGGCATCGTCATCGGAGGCCGCCCCTGGAGCGGCTTTCACGGGGTGGGCGGAGAGCTGGGCCACATCCCCATGGACATTGGGGGCGAGCCCTGTTCCTGTGGCAATTACGGCTGCCTGGAGCGGTATTGCAGCGCAACGGCGGTGATCCGCATGGGGCGGCAGGCCATGTTGCAGCACCCGGACAGCATGATGTACGACCTTTGCGGCGGCGACGTGAACAACCTGACCGCCAAAATGGTTTTTGACGCCGCCAAGGAAGGCGACGACGTGGCCATGAAGGTGTTCAACCGCTATGTGGACTACATGTGCAAGGCCATTTACACGATCATCGCCTTCCTGGACCCGGAGATGATCGTGCTGGGCGGCGGGCTTTCCAAGGCGGGGGATTTCCTGCTGAACGCTATCCGGGAAAGGATTCCAAGGTATTTGCTGTTTAAAACCCTGCCATACTCCAAAGTGGAGATCGCCAAGCTGGGGGCGGACGCGGGGATCATCGGCGCGGCGATGCTGGGCCGTCATATTGAGAAGGGGGCGTAAAAATGGGCGACATGAGCGTGAAAAAGTTGTACGAGGCGGGGCTGCTTCAAAATATCGAAGCCTGCTCCGTGTCCGGCTGGGTGCGCACCGTGCGGGACAGCAAAGCCTTTGGGTTTATTGAGCTGAACGACGGCACCTATTTCAAAAACCTGCAGATCGTGCTGGAGGACGGCGTGACCGAGAACTTTGACGAGGCCGTGAAAATCAGCCTTGGCAGCGCCATTCGGGCCACAGGGCAGCTGGTGCTGACCCCGGGCATGAAGCAGCCCTTTGAATTGAAGGCCAAAACCGTGGACGTGGTGGGCGCCTGCGCCCCGGACTATCCCTTGCAAAAAAAGCGGCACTCTTTTGAATTTTTGCGCAGCATTGCCCACCTTCGCCCCCGCACCAACACCTTTTTCGCGGTGTTTCGCATCCGGTCCCTGGCGGCGCAAATTCTGCACGCTTTTTTCGCCGAGCGGGGCTTTGTGTACGTGCATACCCCCATCATCACCACCAGCGACTGCGAAGGCGCGGGGGAGATGTTCCAGGTGACCACGTTGGATGTGGGAAACCCGCCCCGCACCCAGGACGGCGCGGTGGACTACGCCCAGGACTTTTTCGGCAGGCAGGCCAGCCTCACCGTCAGCGGCCAGCTGAACCTGGAAACCTACTGCATGGCCTTCCGCAATGTATACACCTTCGGGCCCACCTTCCGGGCGGAAAAGAGCTATACCCCCCGCCACGCGGCGGAGTTTTGGATGGTGGAGCCGGAGATTGCCTTTGCCGATCTGTTTGACGACATGGTGCTGGCCGAGGACATGCTGAAGTATGTCATCGACCACATTCTGGCCCAGGCCCCGGAGGAAATGGCCTTTCTGGACAGCTTTGTGGAAAAGGGCCTGCTGGACAAGCTGCAGCTGGTTGCCAGCAGCCAGTTTGCCCGCTGCTCCTACACCGAGGCCATCGACATTTTGAAGGCCAGCGGCCAGCCCTTCGAGTATCCCGTGGAATGGGGCATGGACCTGCAAACCGAGCACGAGCGCTATTTGAGCGAAAAGCATTTTGGCCGCCCGGTGTTCGTATACAACTATCCCAAGGGCATCAAGGCGTTCTACATGCGCCTGAACGACGACCAAAAGACCGTGGCGGCGGTGGACCTGCTGGCCCCGGGCATTGGCGAGTTGATTGGCGGCAGCCAGCGGGAAGAGCGCATGGACGTGCTGCAAAAGCGCATTGTGGAAATGGGCATGCAGGTGGAGGACTACGGCTGGTATCTGGACACCCGCCGCTACGGCGGCACGCCCCATGCCGGGTACGGCCTGGGCTTTGAGCGGCTGGTGATGTACTTGACCGGCACGCAGAACATTCGGGATGTGCTGCCCTTCCCCAGAACCACGGGGAACGCGGAGTATTAAGGCGTGCGGGTTTTGCTTCTGGGGGGCGCGAAAGCGCCCCCCAGCTTGCTGAAAAAGACCCGGATTTTATGATGCTCTTTTTTGTTGCTGTTTTTGACCGCGTGAAGCGCGGTCAAAGCAAGGGTCCAGGGCGTAGCCCTGGGCAGGGTTGTAGGGACACGGAGGGAAGCGTGTGCCCAGTGGGCACAGCGGCGCAGCCGCTAGCGACCCGAAGTGGGAAGCGTTAGGCGTGCGTGAGCGGCAGCGATACGCACGCCGTGAAAGCTGAACCGGCAGCCCCTAAACGGACTTTGTCGGCGGTCTGGGGCGCGAAAGGGCCCCTGTTTGGTTGCGGCTTTTGCCCTCGGCGTTCCGGTACGCGCTGATTTCAGTTTGCCAGAAGTTCCCACCCTGGTGTATACTGAATACTAAAATCGGGTGATGCAAAGGAGCGTGTACCAATGAAGATCGGCGTAACCAAAGAACTGAAAAACCACGAGTATCGCGTAGGCTTTACCCCGGACAATGTGCTTTCCTTCATCAAGGGCGGGCACCAGGTTTTTGTGGAGAAACATGCGGGGGAGGGCGCGAATTTCACCGACGAGGAATACCGGGCCAACGGGGCGACGATTGTGGAGACCGCCCCGGAAGTCTTTGAGATTGCCGATATGATCATCAAGGTGAAGGAGCCCGAACCCGAGGAATATCAGTATTTGCGCAGGGACCAGATTCTTTTCACCTATTTGCACCTGGCGCCCAACAAGCCCCTGGCGGAAGCCCTGATGGCAAGCGGCGTGAAAGCGGTGGCCTATGAAACCATTGTGGATGGGGAGGGGAACCTTCCCTGCCTGCGCCCCATGAGCCAGATTGCGGGCCGGCTGAGCATTCAGGAAGGGGCCAAATATCTGGAACGCCCCTTTGGCGGCCGGGGGCTGCTGCTGGGCGGCGTGCCGGGGGTGGAGCGCGGCAAGGTGGTCATCCTGGGCGGCGGCATCGCGGGGACCTATGCGGCCAAAGCCGCCGTAGGCATGGACGCGCAGGTGGTGCTTTTGGATGTAAACCTGAACCGCCTCACCTATCTGGAGGATGTGTTCGGCGCGTCCATCACCACGCTGTACAGCACGGAAAGCAACATCGTCAAAAGCCTGGCGGAGGCGGATCTGGTGATCGGCTCGGTGCTGATTCCAGGGGGCGCGACGCCCAAGCTGGTCCGGCGTGAGCACCTGAAACAGATGAAAAAGGGCGCGGTGATTGTGGACATCGCCATCGACCAGGGGGGTTGCTGCGAAACGTCCCACACCACGACCCACGCCGATCCGGTCTATATTGTGGACGATATTGTTCACTATTGCGTGGGCAATATGCCCGGCGCGGTGCCCCGCACCTCCACCATCGCCCTGTCCAACACCACCATTCACTATGCCGTGCGCATGGCGAACCTGGGGCTGGAAGCCGCCGTAAAGGCCGATCCGAACCTGGCCCAGGGCGTGAACATTTACGGTGGGAAATGCGTGAACCGCAACGTGGCCGAGAGTCTGGGTCTGCCCTATGAGTCGCTGACGGGGCTGGTGGGCTGAGGAAGGCCGCCTGACAAGAAAATGGCGGGTTGCCGGGCATTCACGTAAGAGCAGAATCAACGGAAACCGGGGCGGGAGGAAGAATCTTTTGCCCCGGTTTCATTGTGCGGAGAAAACCTGCGGCAATGCCGGGGGTTCCAGAAGGCTTAAGCTATGGAAAAGACCTCCTAAAAGTCCATACTGAAAGCGGTCGACCGTCCTTGGTCCGGCCTCCACAACGCAACCCAGGGAGACTGAAACATGAAGATGATCGTTAACGCCAACAAATGCCCACAAAACCACGCCTGTCCCTCCATTCCGGTGTGTCCCGTAGGCGCGATCACCCAGAAGGATATCCACGCGCTGCCTGTTGTGGATCCGCACAAATGCATCCTGTGCGGCGCGTGCCAGAATTTTTGCCCCAAGGGCGCCTTCGAGGAGGGCGAATAAGCAAGCAGGGCTGGTCTTGGCCCGTGGCCGAGCTTCTGCCTGCGAACAACGGCTGCGTGTTGGGCTGGCTGCGGCCGCCGACTGCGATGTGGCGCTGCTTAGCCCAGTGATGCATGCGCTGCGCAAACACTTCGGCCATATCCCGGGCGGGACATGGCCGAATGTTGTGCTGACGCCGGATGCGGCGCTACGCAATGATTCGATTCACAGGGGGAATGAAACTGCAACCGGACTACTTCCTGTATCCGCATTTGGGGCACACGCCGTTTTCATCCAGCAGGATACCGCACAGCGGGCAACGGGCCTTTTCGTCCTTGGGTGCGTATTCTTCCGTGGCGCCGTTCACGCCGCTGGTAAACGTGATTTTGACGATGTTCAGTTTGTCTTTCAGCAGCGCGTACACCATCTTGATCATGCCTTCGACGGTCATCGTCTCCTTGGTCACCACCAGGCGGCACTCCGGATACGCCGTCGCAAGCTCGGTCTTGAAGGCGGGGCCCTTCTGTTGGTTGGTCGGCGCTCCGTTCTTGATGCCCTGCTTTTCATAGACGTCCAAAATCGCGGGGAGGAGCGGGTCGTCCTCTCTCAAAACCAGCGCATGGTCGAAGTTTTGCAGAACTTCCCAGGCGGTTTTCTTGATCTCATTGCAGGGGAACACCATATTCACACCGGAATTGACGGTGTCTTCCACCTCAAGCGTCAGGATTCCCGTATGGCCGTGCAGATACTGGGCTTCTCCCTTGAAGCCATAAAAACGGTGGGCATATTGCAGATCTAATGTAGTAAAGCTTCTCATGGTTACTCTCCTTATATTATGTATTTACGGGGTTTGTTCGTGCTCCCGTATGCGCACGCAATCGCGTCGTTGGGTGGTTCGCAGGCATTCTGGCGTGGGCGCGAAGTCGGTCGTAGCGTAAGTAACAAGAAACAGGATTTGGGAACCTCTATCACCTCCAAGTCATGATTTCGGCGTTCTGTGATCGCCGCATTCAGGGCATATGCCTCTGAAAACGATGTCGTGACCCGTGAACGTAAATCCCTGGGTATCCTTGATGCGCTGCTCCAAATCCGCGATGAACGCCATGTCCACATCAAAGATACGGTCGCACTGGACGCATCTGGCGTGGTAATGATCGTGGCACAGATGGTCGTAGCGGTCGGCGCTGCCCGGCATTTCCCGCTTGCGAATCTCGCCCAGGGCGGACAGCAGGTTCAGGTTTCGGTACACCGTGGCCCTGCTGATATCGGGGTGCCTCCTTATGATCGATTGGTAGACCTCATCCGCGGTGGCGTGACATTTCATTTCCCTTACGGTTTCTAGCACCAGGGCCCGCTGAACGGTGTTGCGCATGTTCATAAAATCAGTCCTTATTGATACTGCTGAAACTAATGATATTATATATCAATTAGATCGACGTGTCAATAGGGCTGAGATATTTTTTTCGGAAAATCGCAAGTTGGATTCAGGCATACTGATTGATATGATTCCCAATATCGATTATACTTGTCTATAAATCGGGGTGGCTTTGTGGAAGACATCCCCCGCCCGCAGCCGGTGCAGCGGTGCGGCGCTTTCCTGGCAGGACAAGTGAACGAAAAGAGGTGCTTCCTATGGCGGAGGTAACGACGATGAAAAATATCGGGAAAGAAATCGCGCGAAAGCTAACTGATGTAGAAATTGACACAGCCGAAAAACTGCGCGAACTGGGCAGCCGCGAAGCGTTTTTTCGGTTGCGGGTCCGTTATCCCCAGGTATGCCTCGTGCATCTGTATGCGCTGGAAGGAGCCGTGTCGGACATGGAATACAACGGCTTGCCGCCGGAAACGAAGAAGAGCCTGAAAGAATTCTGCGATGGCATCGCGTGATAGGGGGAATGACGAAATGAAGAAACCAAGGGCTTATACCATCACCTTCGCCAGCGTGTATCCGTTGTACATCGAGAAGGTGGAAAAAAAGGGCAGGACGAAAGCCGAGCTGGATGAAGTCATCTTCTGGCTTACCGGCTATGATCAGGATTCCCTGCAAAAACAGATCGCAGACGGCGTGGACATGGAGACATTCTATGCCCAGGCCCCGCGAATCAACCCCAACGCAGCCCTCATCAAGGGCATGATCTGCGGGTATCGCGTGGAGGAAATCGAAGACGAGGTCATGCAAAAACTTCGCTGGCTGGACAAGCTGGTGGACGAGTTGGCCAAGGGGAAATCCCTGGAGCAGATCCGCAGAAAGTAACAAAGCCGCTTTCAGCGCGGACGGCGAAAAGCGATTTGTTCTCAATGCGGAAGGGGAGGCGGCGTAGTGGATACCATGAAAGAACGGGATGAGGCGCTTGAAAGCATGGCCGACATGATCAGCCGCAGCGAGAAAGCGCAAGCGAAATTCGCGCCGGGAACTTCCCAGCACACGCTGCAAAAGAACCGAATCCACGCGCTGCGCGTCGCGGCGGCGCTGGTCGGGCGGGAAGCGGAGGGCGGTGAAGCCCTTGCCAGCGATCCAAAAGAGGACCTGGAAAAGGCCTGCGCGCCGCTCGCCTCCCTGATCAGCAAAAGCGAAAAAGCCCGGCAAAAGCTTGCGCCGGAAACCTGGCAACACAACATGCTCACGAACAACCTCAACGCGTTGCGCAGGGCCGAAGCATTGCTGTCGAAGGCCCTCGCACATGGGTTTGATGGGCAACAACATGGATCGGAGTGAAAACTTATGCAAAAAATCGCCCCTTGCATCTGGTACGACCAGGACGCGCTCAGCGCCGCCGAACTGTATGTATCCGCGTTTGAAAACAGCCGCATCGAATATGTGACCCATTACATGGAGAACAATCCCTTTCCCTCCGACGTTCCCGCAGGCACGCCGCTGACGGTGAGATTCACCCTGTGCGGGCAGGAGTTTGACGCACTGAACGGCGGCCCGGTGTTTAAGCCGACCCCTGCGATGTCCTTTTTTGTGGATTGTGAAACCGAAGCGCAGATGGACGCGCTCTGGGGCAAGCTTGTGGAGGGCGGCGTCGTGCTGATGGAGGTTCAGGAATACCCATTCAGCAAGAAGTTTGGTTGGCTGGCCGACAGGTTTGGCGTTTCCTGGCAGGTGAGCCTTTCGGGGCAAAAGCAGAAAATTTCGCCCTACCTGATGTTCACTGAAAGCGTTTTCGGAAAAGCCGAGGAAGCGATGGGGTTTTACGCCGGCCTGTTCCAGGACGCGAAGGTGTTGGATATCCGCCGCTACGGCAGCGAGGCGGGGACGGCGGAAGGAACGGTCATGCTCGCCGGTTTTCAGCTTGCGGGCCAGCCCTTCCTGGCGGCGGATAGCGCCTACCCCCATGGGTTTACCTTCAATGAAGGGATTTCCTTTTACGTCTACTGCCAAGATCAGGCCGAAATCGACTTCTTCTGGGAGCGGCTGACCGCTGGCGGCGAGGAACAGCCCTGCGGTTGGCTGAAAGACCGGTATGGGGTGTCCTGGCAGATTGTTCCCCGGAGCATCGAGAAGTTGGGCGACTCCGCCGATCCGGTCCGGGCCGGGCGGGTCAACGCGGCGCTGATGAAGATGACGAAGATCGATTTTCGGGTTTTGCAGAACGCTTACGACGGCTAAATAGGTCATCTATGGGCGCGGACTTTCACAAGGCAAAGAGCGCAAACAAGGGGCATGATTTCGCAATGAAATCGTGCCCCTTGTTCGTGCTGCCCGCTTTCGTCATGCCCCGTTTTTTCCTGGGCCGTCGCCCCGCGCCATGTGTGCTCAGGGCACAGCCAAAAAAGGGGAAAGCTTGGTATAATTAGATAATACCATTCTCTCCCGGCGCCAATCTCAGAGGAAAAAACAGCAGTATCAAGGAGGAATCCCATATGAGCAAAAAGATGATCGCTCTCTTCCTGTGCATCTTGTTGAGCATTGCTCCGCTGGTCTCCGGATTTGCGGAAGCCCCGGAAGCCCAGCCCACGGGAACGGGGCAAACGGTCCAGGACCCGGCAGAACCGACTTCCCCGCCTTCGCCGCCGGCAGGCGGAACGAACCCGGCGGAGCCCGGCGGCTCCGAACCCTCTGACATTCCGGAACAGCCGGGGTCTTCCGCCCCGGCGGATACGCCGGCGCCCTCGGAAGAACCGACGGCCGTCCCGACGCTTCCAGCGCCGGAAGACACGCTTTCGCAGGCTGCGGCCTATGTGTTTGATCCGGCGGATTTCCAGGTGCGTTTTTCCGCCACGCCCGAGCAGGGCTGGGTTCTGGCCGGGGAGACGCTGGCGCTGACCGCCGAGCTGGCCCTGGCGGATGTGCCTGTGCATTTGGACGCGGTGCTCCCCGAGGCGGATAGCCTTGCTTTTGCCTGGTCCAGCGGCACGCCGGATGTGGCGGCGGTGGACCCGCAAACGGGCATCGCCACGGGCCTTGCCACCGGCGCCGCCCAGGTGTCCGTATCCGTTACCTGTGAAGCCTGGGGAAATGGCGAGGAAGCGCAAGTCGCGGGCCTTTTCCAGTTCCAGGTTTTAGAAGGCGAAGCGGCCTCGGACGTGACGCTACTGGCTGCGGCGGACGAAGGCGGCATGGCGCTTCAGGGCGACATGGAGCTTCAGGCGTATGTGTTCAATCCTGATGATTTCACAATTCGGATCACCCCTGTGGAACCGACCTGGCCGGGATATATTTACGCGGGCGCTGGCGAAGGGGATTGGGTGCAGTACCAGGCGAAGCTGTTGCCGCAAATGGGACGCCCCACCATAGCACAGATTCCCCAGGGATGTGTTGTTGCCTGGTCTGTGGCGGACCCGCTTGTTGATGGGACCGTGATCAGCGTAGACCAGACCGGTCTGGTAACCGCCAAGGGCGAGGATTCGTTCGTTGGCGCCAACACAGCGGCAAGCATTACCGTTACCATCACCTGTCCCGGCGAATGGGAGGAGGGCAGCGTTTCCAGGGACGTTACGCTGGAGGTGCGCAAGCGCACGGACCTTAAATGGCTGAACATTCCCGGGGATGGCCATCAGGTGCTGACGCCGAATGAAGTGGCGGAGATCATTGTGGAATGCGATGCCGGAGGTTCGCTGGCCAACGTGGAGTGGAGCGTGGGCGGCGAAAACCCCGATTGCATTGAATTGATTCCGGCGGCGCCCGCCAAAGGCAGCGAATCAGTCTCCATCAAGGGTCTTTCGAGCGGAAATTGTACCCTCAGCGCCAAAAGCTCCGATGAAAGCGGCAATGGACCAATCGCGGAGATTCAGATTTTCGTGCGGGATGTCGCAGACGCCATCGGGCTGGAGCTGGAAGCCCAGGGGCTGGAAGGCGACTGGATCGGCCATAAAAATGGGGAAGAGGCTGAGAGTTTCACGCTCATTCCTTATTTATGCTTTGACGGTGGCCTGAAAGCCGCCATCGCCCCCAGTGAGGTGACATGGGAATCGCATTCCGACTACACCCACTGGGACGAAGAAACCCAGCAAGAAGAACCCAACGCCACCGTGAGCATCGATGCCAATTCGGGCAAGGTTACGGCGGCAAGCGGTTGGGACGTCGTGCAAATAGACGCCACTTATACCCGCGCTCCCGGCGACGAGCTTCAGGGAGGCTTTTGGGTCGAGGTCCGCAATGTCAGCGAAGTGCCGGACACGGTACGCATGGTCATTTCCCCCGCAGCGCTTACCCTGCAGATGAGAAGCGCCCAAGAGCGCGGCTATGTCAGGGTTCACCATTATCCCGTCCAAACCGCGCACCAGCGGCTGACCTGGGAGATTGAAGATCCAAAGATTGCGCGGATTGTCAACGTGGACCCTTGGGGATGGACGGAAATTGAGGCCGTGAAGGCAGGCACAACCACGCTGACGGTGAAAAGCGCCAGCAAATTGGTAAAGACCTGCGAAATTGTGGTGCATCCCCAGCCCGTCGTTAACGTTTGGATCTCCTGCCTGGAGGACACGTCGGCAGAAATGCACATTCCCGACGCCAACGCGATCAACATAAACGCCACCGACACGGCGGCAAGGCAAAGGACGTTTGAGGCCCATGTCCATCCGGCGGACGCCGAAGAAACGATCACCTGGCTTACCACCGATCCTACGATGCTGAAAATTATAAGCGTCAGTGATCCTTTTGAAGACGAGCAGGATGACAAGGTCTACCGCGCTACGGTGGAAGTGCCCGAGGGATGCAACAAACCCGGTAAGGTTTCAATCATCGCGGTGGCCGCCAATGGCGTATATGATCAGGTGGAGTTGACGCTGTACCGCGATACGAACATGGCCACGGGTTTCCGGCTGGTATCCCCCGCAGACGGCCAGAAAATCCAAATTATGGAAGGGGTGCGCATTGCGCCGCCGGTGGTGGAATTCACTCCCGCGGGAAGCTATGGCACCATCGTGTGGCAAGAAGAAACAGAAAATGGCGAGGAGCCGGACCGCCTTCTGTCCGTATTCTATTACACCGGCGGGCTGCAGGGGAACGGCCCCTTCGGGCCCAAGAAGGTTGTCGGTACGCTGCAGCTGCCGCCGGGAGCTGATCCCGTTACCCAGTCCTACTGGGTGGAGGGCGCAGGACGGCTTGGGGGGCAGGATCATGAGATGTTCTGGGATGGGAACGTTCCCTACAAGCTCCTGATGAATGGCGAAGACATAGAAGCATGGGCCATGAAAAAAGGGGAAACGGCGGAGCTTGACATTCCCGAGGAAGTAAGGGCCAAAGGCTGGGGCTTTGAATGGTTCAACGACAACCCCAAGGTTGTCTCCATGAGCCAGGATTTGGACGGAAAAGTGACCCTCAAGGGCCTTGCGGAGGGCGAGGCGGAGATCATCCTCCGCGTGAAGAATGACCCATGGAGCAACTTTGCCAAGTGCCGCATCCTGGTTTGGAAAAATGCCACGGGCATCAAGCTGAGCAAGAAAACCCTCCGCATGTGGCCCGACGGCTATGAACCCCTGACGGTGACGATGTCGCCAACCACCAGCTTTGAGCCCTTCACCTGCGTGAGCGATCATCCGGAGGTCGCGAAGTACGAGGACGGCTACATCCGGTCTTTCGGCAAGCCGGGCATTGCCACAATTACTTTCTGGCCCCTCTTTAGCTATCCCCGCCAACCGGACGGCAGCATGCCCACCACCGTGCCCGCCAAGCTGAAAGCGGTCTGCACGGTAAGCGTGGGCCCCGACGGGGAGATGCGGATGTTTACCTCCGAGGATCCTTGGGAAACGGACGTACGCGAGGGGGGCGTCAGTGTCGCGAAGAACCAAACCGACGCGAAGCTTTGGACAAAAATGAATTGGGGTTGGGGCCATGGCTTTGACCACGACGATCATGTGCCAGGCCTCATGGTGTGGACCACCCCCAAACCCAAAGTGGTGGATTTCCTGAAAGATGCTTCCGGTAAAATCGTGCTGGACAACGACGGCAAGGTGACCCTGGTGCCCAAGGCCGTGGGTACCGCTGTAATCACGGCCAAAAACCCCATCAATGGCTGTGTTGCCACTTGCACTGTCGTCGTCCATGATCCGGCGTCTACGGCCCCGGAAGCGACAAGGGTGACGGTTACCAAGCCGAGCATCACCCTGAAACCGAGGGCAAAGCAGACGGTGGCGCTGAAAGTGGAGCCCAAGGGCGCAAAGCTGCCGAAAATCATATGGGATGTGGCGAACGAAGAGGAGTGGCACATCGCGCAGATCAGCCCCCTGGGCGGCATTATCGTCGGCGGCGACCCGGGCCAGACCCAGATGGTCGGCGTGTTCCCGGACCATAATGATTGGGAACCGTTGAGGGTTAATGTGACGGTGCTCCCAAGCACGGCGATCTTCTACCTCTACGATAAAACCCCATGGGTGACAGGGATCGGCGAAACCAGTTGGTTCGATTACTATATGGAGCCCTGGATGAACGTAACCTGGAGCAGCAGCAATATAAAAGTGGTTACGGTGAATCCGAACACCGGCGTAGCCCTTGCCTGCGGGCTGGGCAAGGCAAACATCTACGGCAAAACGCCGGACGGGAAAAAGATTGTGAAACCGGTGGTCGTTTTGGACCCTGCCGACGAACTGTCAGTGCCCAGCACCAACATGATCGTTGCCCTGGGCGCGACCTTTGCGCCGAAGGTGACCCGTTTGCCAAACAAGAAGAGCACGGACCCCCTGATGTGGAACTGGGATTACGGCAACTACATGTTCCAGTCCTCCGGCAATACGGGTAAATTCAAGACATTGCATCTGGGTCGGGGCTGGGTGCATGTGGAAGCTCTGTATGGCGGTGGTTCCACGGGAATTGAAGTGCACGTGGTGCAGCCGGCCAAGACCATCAAGCTGAATATTACCAAGGCGACGCTGAAGTTGAACAGCGGCGGCGGCCTGGCGCTGAAGCCGACGCTTACCGGGGAGAATACCGAGATTTTGCAATGGAGCAGCAGCAACCCCGCAGTGGCCAGGGTTACCCCAAGCGGCATGGTTTACGCCGTGGGCGCGGGCAAGGCCACCATCACCTGCCAGGGAGCCACCAAGAAGGTAACCTGCGCGGTAACGGTAATCCCGTAAAGAGGGGTTGCAGGACGTTTTCCTGTCAATGAATCAGCAAAGGCGCTTCGGGGAACCGAAGCGCCTTTGCTTGAGTTTTCTGAAAAAGGTACAGATTTTATGATGCTTTTTTTGCTGCTATTTTTGACCGCGTGAAACGCGGTCAAATCAAGGGTCCAGGGCAAAGCCCTGAACGGGGTTTATATTAGGGGATGAAAGGAAATGGTTCGGGCCAGGAAAAGAGCAAAAAAGATTTAACGGCGGTTACTGTGCAGCCACATTTGCATGATATAATCCTATCCATGCGTAACATCCAAATATTTCTATATTTGCGCACATGCTCCGGACAAACAACCTGAGGCTGGAACATCACAAAAAAGATAAGAAGTCGTTCATTTGATCCCAGAACATATTCGTGTTATCCACCCGCCAAGAGCGGAACGCTCCTCAATCCTGCGCGAAGCAACCCAAGCCCACTCCAACCATTACATACTTCCATAAGCCTCAAATCAGTGCCAAGTCAACGGGCGTTTTTTTGTTGCGTCTCTCTCACTTCTTTTTTGTTTTGGTATCGCTCGCAAAACAGCTAGAGATTAGGCTTACAACGGATAAAAGCCAAGAAAAAACTGCGCAATCTATTCGAGATTGCGCAGATAAAAGCATGTTCGGTTGGAGTCGCCTTTCTAGTACCCCATTTCCCTTGTATTGTCAACGGTTTGATTTCGTGACCTTTGTCACTTTCATGTAACCGTTTGACTTCGATAGGGATTTTCGGGGGGACGGCGCGCCGCCGCGCACCCACATCCTTTCATTCAACTCCTTTTATGACAAGGGTTTTGCACTCATCCATGGACTGATTCTTTCGGCCAAATTTTTAAGCCGTCAGATAAACCGTCAAAAAGGAGGGACACCCATGTGCAAAAAAGGGAGAACATTTACCGAAGAAAGGACAGAAGATGGGAAGGCCGGTATATGGTCGGGCGCAGGGAGAATGGAAAACCCCGGTATCGTTCCGTGTACGCTTCAAGCCGTGCCGCAGCGCAGGAAAAATTACTGGTGCGTAAGTACGAGCAGTACGGGCGGCAACCCTTGACCGATCCATGGGGAGCTGGAAAGGGCGATGCGATTGCGTATCAGCCCCAGGACGGCGTTCCCCCTGCGCTTTGAGGCCTACGAGATCCGCACCATCCGTCCCGGCGAGTAAAGCGCTTTTGGACAGCCTACAGACTTTTCCGAAATCACCCTGTATACCTGTACCCCTGTGCGGATCGCCAGCCACAGACTGCTGATCCATGCCAAACTGGTGACTGAATAGGGAGGCCCCACCATGAAAAAATTGAAAAGATGAATGCACTCCAAGACCCTGTTGCAAATGCTCACCGTCCTGCTGATGGTGAGCATTTTTGTATCATGAAAACCACTGGCTAGGCCAGTGGTTCCGAAAAAGGCTTCTGCCGTTGAGAGTGATAGAAAAACTCCTTTTGCTAGAATGATGTTGCGGCCTGACAACTGCAACAAAGCAAAAAGAGGTCATTCAAACGAACGACACAAAGAGCTTAGCCCATAGGAAGTGGAATTGCAAATACCATATCGTGTTTGCACCCAAGTATCGGAAAAAAGTGTTCTTTGGGGAAAAGAAAAGGGAAATCGGAAAAATACTTCGGCAATTATGTGAGTGGAAAGGGGTCACGATAGTGGAGGCAGAGATATGTGCGGACCATGTACACATGTTGCTGGAAATTCCGCCCAAAGTATGCGTATCAAGCTTTATGGGATACCTGAAGGGTAAGAGCAGCCTAATGATCTATGAACAGTTTCCAGCGTTGCAATACAAGTATCGGAACCGGGAGTTCTGATGTAGGGGATACTACGTGGACACGGTGGGTAAAAATGCGAAGAAAATCGAGGAGTATATCAGAAATCAACTGAAGGAAGACCAAGCAGGGGAACAGATGACTATGATAACCCGTTAACGGGTTGCAGGTAACAATCCCATGCAAATGTCAGGCCGTACCAACGGTATGCTCGTGGTTGGTTGCCACCACACTTTGGTTTTTCTCGTGCAGAGCAGGCATAACACACTAGACTTTGCTTCGCAAAATGGAGCCTGTTAAAAATTTTCTGTAAGGGAAGCCTTCAATGTAGGTGAATGAAACTACACAGGAGGTTTTTGTATATGGGAAGGAAGAGCGTACACCGGATTCCGGAGGAGAAACAGGAA
>JAVBTE010000075.1:0-9000 GCA_031556335.1 Eubacteriales bacterium
CGAAGCGCGCAAAAAAGCCGCCCTGTGGGGCGGCTTCAGAGCGTTGACAAAGTCCGTTAAGGGGCTGCCGCCCCTAAAACCCCGCTCAGGGCTTCGCCCTGAACCCATCATTTCACCCCGTTTCACGGGGCGAAAAGCAAAAATGAATAGGAGCATTGTCATGAAAAAGAAAATGATGGCGGTCGCTTTGCTGGTTGGTTTGTTGGCATTCGCTCATCTGGACGCGGCAGGCGCGGCGGATTTTGGCATGGCAGTGGTCGACGGCAAAACGTCGGATCGGGTGCACCTGCGGGACCGGGCCTCCACGGAGGGAAAGTCGCTGGGGCTTTTCTTTACCGGCACGGAAGTGCAGTGCGCGTCGGACCCGAATAATGCCTGGGTTCGCGTGACCATCGGGAAACAGTCGGGCTATATGAAATCCGATTTTTTGTATTGGGGAAATGATCAAAGCGCTGTTTTATCGAAGCAGCCGTCGGCCACGGTGGTGAACCCCGGCGGGGGCGGATGGGTGAACCTGCGCGGCGGGCCGTCTCTTGGGGCAGCGGCCATCGGCAAGCTGCAGGGCGGCGACACGGTCACCGTGCTGGGCGAAACCTTCGACCATTGGTACTATGTTCGGGCGGGCAGCCAAAACGGCTATGTGGTGTCCGACTATCTGGCGCTCAGCGGTTCCGGCGCGGACGGAGGGGCTTCCCAAAAGGGTTACAAAATGCTGTATTATACGCAGGCGCCTAACCAAAAAAGCTCCATCAGCATTCAATATCCCAGGTTTTCCGGCGCGGGGCTCAGCCAGCTGAACGCGTTGATCGAGCAAAAGGTGCGCGGCTTCGCCACCCCGGATTTTTCGGACCTGGGCGACAATGTGGGCCTGACGCTGGACTATCAGGCGGCGGTGACCCTACAAAACAGCAAAATGATCAGCGTGGTCTTTTGGGGGTACAGCGATGTGGAAGGCTCCGCCCATCCTTTCAGCGATCTGTTCGGGTACAACATCGACTTGTCCACCATGACGGAAGTAAAGCTGACCGATTTATACACGGTGAACGCCGATTTTGCCAGGACGTTTTTCAGCAAGGCGTTTTTCCCCAAAAACCCCATCACGTCCTATGACGCGAAAAGCTTTGGGGAAATGCTGAGCATGCAGTCTCCCGCCGAAAGCTCGTACAGCCCTTTCGACTGGCCGGACAACCTGATCTGTTTTTTGAAGCCGGACGGCATCGTCATCAGCATGCCCGCTGTCCACGCCACGGGAAGCGATCATTTTGAAGGCCAACTGCGGTATGACGATATCCAGCGGTTTTACCGCCCGGGGCAGAAATATTGGCAGAATTGAAAACCGCCGGTCATGGCAAAGCCATGGCCGGCGGTTTTGGGGCACCCCCCCCCACCCCCCCTTACGTCAGCGAAGCAAACTCCACGTTCACCTGCTCCTCGCAGGCGGCCTGGGCCTGGAGGGTTTTTTCCAACACCGCATCTAGCTCCCAGCCCAGTGCTTCCGCGCCCTGGGTGATTACGTCCCGGGAGCAGCCCGCCGCGAACTTCTTGTCCTTAAATTTCTTTTGCAGGCTGGAAAGCTCCATGTCCCGGCAGCTTTTGGAGGGCCGCATCCGGGCCGCCGCGCCGATGAGGCCCGTCAGTTCGTCCGCCGCAAAAAGCACCTTCTCCATGGGGTGCACGGGCTCCACATCGCTGCAAATGCCGTAGCCATGGCAGCAAACCGCATGGATCAGCTCGTCGCTTGCGCCGATTTCTTTTAAAAGCTCCGGGGCCTTCTGGCAATGCTGGTCCGGGTAGGAGCCGAAATCAACATCGTGCAAAAGCCCGACCAGCGCCCAGAAGTCGGCGTCGTCCCCATAGCCCAGGGCCTGGGCGTACCAGCGCATAACGCCTTCCACGGTGAGGGAATGCAGCAGGTGAAAGGGCTCCGGGTTGTATTTTTGAAACAGAGCAAGGGCGGCTTCCCGGGTGGGGTTCTGGCTCATGGCGAGGTCCTCCTTGGTATTCTTCTATGAATTACGCCGTTTCAATGGCGTCCGCGCGTTCCAGGCCCAGCTTTTCCACGCCCATTTCCCGCAGCTTGTATTTCGGAATCTTGCCGCTGGCGGTCATGGGGAAGGAGTCCAGAAACATGATGTAGCGGGGGGATTTGAAGCGGCTCAGGCCCGCCTTGACAAAATCGATCATTTCCTGCTCGGTGGCCGCCGCGCCTTCCTTCAAAATGACGCAGGCGCACACCTCTTCGCCGTACTTTTCATCCGGCACGCCCACCACCTGCACATCCCGAACGACGGGATGGGTGTACATAAACTCCTCAATCTCCCGGGGATAGATGTTTTCCCCGCCCCGGATGATCATGTCTTTCAGCCGCCCGGTAATGCGGAAGTTGCCGTCCTCGTCCATGGTGCCGATGTCGCCGGTATGCAGCCAGCCGTCGGCGTCAATGGCCTGGTGGGTGGCTTCGGGCATTTTGTAATACCCCTTCATGACGTGGTACCCACGGGTTACGATTTCCCCGGGCACGCCGCGCGGGCATTCCTCGCCGGTTTCGGGGTTTACGATCTTGCCCTCGGTGTGAGGCAAAAGCTTGCCCACGGTGGTGCAGCGCAGTTCCAGGGGGTCGTCGGTTCGGCTCATGGTAATGCCCGGGGAGCTTTCCGTTTGGCCGTAGGTAATGGTCAGCTCCGTCAAAGGCATTTTGCTGGTAACGTCCTGCATGGTTTTGATGGGGCAGGGGCTGCCGGCCATGATGCCCGTGCGCAGGCCGGAAAAATCGAATTTTCCGAAATCCGGATGTTCCAGCATGCCGATGAACATGGTGGGTACCCCATGGACCGCGGTGCAGCGGGCGGAAACGATCAGCTCCATTTCCTTGAGGGGATTGTATTTCTCCATCAGCACCATGGTGGAGCCATGGGTGAGGCAGCTCATCACCCCCAGCACGCAGCCAAAGCAGTGGAACAGGGGCACCACAATCATCAGCCGGTCCGCCGGGGTGAACTTCATACAATCGCCCATGAACTGGCCGTTGTTGGCGATGTTGTAATGGGTCAGCATCACGCCCTTGGGGAAGCCCGTGGTGCCGCTGGTATATTGCATGTTGATGGTGTCGTGGGTGTCCTGCCCGGCGATCAGCTCTTCCACCACGCTTTGGGGCACTTCCGCGGCCTTTTGGCAAATGTCGGCAAAGGCGTACATGCCCTTGGGCTTTTCGGCGGCGTCGCCAATCAGCACCACGCTTTTCAGGCAGGGCAGCATGGGGCTTTCCATGTTGCCGGGGGCATCGGTCAAAAGGGCGGGTACAATGCCCGTGATGTGGCTGATGTAGTCGTTGCCCTTTACCCCGCCTATCATGATGAGCATCTTGCTGTCGCTTTGGGTGAGCAGATAGTTCAGCTCGAACTGCTTGTAGTTGGTGTTCACCGTCACCAAAATGGCCCCCAGCTTGGCGGTCGCAAACATCACCAGCAGCCATTCAGGCACGTTGGTGGCCCAAATCGCCACATGGTCGCCCTTGCGGATGCCCATGGCAAAAAGGCCCCGGGCCACTTCGTCGGTTTTCTGGTCAAATTCCTTCCAGCTCCAGCAAACGTCAAATTCCGGCGCCACAACGCAGTCGTTGTCGGGCAACTGCTGTGCGTTTTTGCGCAAAAGGCCGGGCAAAGTATAGTGGTTCAGGGTCATTGTTGGCGCAAAAGCCATTTGGTGATCCTCCTTTTTTGTTTTGATGGCCCGCGAAACCAAAAAGCCCCCGTCTTCCTTTGCGAAGACGGAGGCATAACATCCGCGGTACCACTTCGGTTGGAGCGAAAGCTCCCACTCAAAAGCTGTTACGGGCCGACCCGTGCGGCATTACTGTACTTTCGTGCCGCCCGCTCGAGGGGGAGAGGCGTTCCGCCCGCTTTATGCCTTGCACCAACCGGCATTTCTCTATAAGCAGGTTTGGACCGCCGGGCCCTGTCATCACGTTTGCTGATGATTGTATCCGAGGCCCTGGTTTTTGTCAAGCAGGAAATTTGAAAAAAACGCAATTTACTCCACGCTGGTAAGCCCGGGGCCGTCCGCCCCCTCCTCCACAGCATAGAGGGCGTAGGTCTCCAGCCACTGGTCTTCCGTCAGTTCCGCGGCGGCGGCGTACAGGGGCGTTGCGTCGTCCAGGCAAACCACATGGGTGATGTGCCGGGCGATGATATCCTCTTGCAGGGCCTGAGGATCATCGCTGTCCCCGGCGGGCAGCAAAATTCGGGCCGGGGCGAAGGTGTAGCAGAGGTTTTCGATATACTCGGCATAATCGCTGAAGCCGACCAGCACCACAGCCCCGCTGCGCTCCTCCAGGGAATCGGCCCAGAAGTTGGTTTCTTCCGTGGCGTCGGCCACGCAGATGCGGGCATTCGCCTCTTCCTGATTCATGCCAAAGAGGGTGTCGCCAATGATGGGCCAGTTGGCGCACAGCAGAAACACAACCAGCAAAACGGCGGTGGTGCAAAGTTTTTGGGCGAGACGAAATTCTTTTTCAAGCAAAAGGCCAAGGGCCAAAAACAGCTCCACAGCCCCAAAGCCCATCAAAAGCGGGGCCAAATACCGCTCCAAAAGCAGGCAGAGGTTGTTGATCTTCTCCCCGGAATATGCGGAGATCTCCGTGCCGAAGGTGGTGAAAAAGCTGCCCAGCACAAGGGCCACATACACCGCCGAGCTTACGGCGGTCAGCGCGCTGAGGCGCAACATGGGTTTAAGGCCATAGGCACGGGCCATTAGCAAGGGGAAGGCGATAAGCAACAGAAGCCACCAAAGCTTTGGCAGGGCCAAAACCGGCAGGGCGGTCAGCAGCTTTCCGGTAGCGGGCAGGTGGGTGAGGGCATACCAGAGGGCGGCGGGCATCTCGCTCCAGCCGGACGGCCCGCCAAAGGAGCCGGACAGCAGGGAGGAAAGGTTGCCAAAGGTCCGCTGGGTGTGCACGCCGGAAAGCCCCGCAAGGCGGCAATACAGCATCCACAGGCCCCAGAGGAAAAGGGGAGCAAGCCAGACGAGCCATTGAAAGCGGCGTGCCTTTAGGAAATTTTTGTTTTGCAGGTCGCGGCTTTCTCCTTTGCCCCTCAAGGCCCGGGGAATGAACAGGGCAAAGCAAAGCGCCATCAGGCAAAGCAGCAGCCCGCTTTGCTTCAGCAAAACCAGCCCGCACAGGCCGCAAAGCACCGCGAAAGGATCGGAGGGCTCCATCAAAAGCGCCAGCAGCACAAAGGCGAAGCAGGCCGCAAGCGCCGTATCCACGCTGAGGAAGGTGTAGGAAAGGGCGCCGCACAGCGCGGGCAAGGCCACCAGGCCGCCCAAAGCCAGGGGAATGAACCACCAGCGCTTCCAGGTGACGCCCTCGCACAGGGGCAGCAGAAAAATGACATAGCTGAGGAACAGGGTAAAGTACAGCAGGTTCTCGCTGAAATCGCCAAAGATGTGGCACATGAACCATTGCATCACGGGCATTCCCGGGGTATAGGTGCCAAAGTCCGGGGCCAGGCTGCCCAGGGAATCGGTCAGGCCGTTTTGAAACCACAGGGCCTTGGGCTGCAGGGCCCAGTAGAGCAGATCGTCGCCCCACCAGACCACCAGGGGCTTGCAGACGACAAAGAAGAAAGCCGTGAGAAGCCCGAAAATGAGCAGGCCGGGGGTCAGCACATAGCGCAGCAGATCGCGGCCCAAGGGGCCTTCCTTGCGCCGGGACCGGTTGAAAAGGAGAAAAGCAAGGCCGGCCGCTTCCGCCACCACCAGGGCCCAGCAGACCATGTCGGTCCATTGCAGCCGGTTCAGCGCCGCCAGCGCAGTCAAAAGCACCATCCAGGCGCAAAAAACCGGGGCCAGGACGCGCTCGATTCTTTTTCTGCGAAGAAGGCTCAAAACAAGGGCGGAACCCACAAAGGCGATTGCGGAAATCATTGCCATCCCCCTACACTCACTGTCATTCGTATGGAAAATATCATACCATTTCCGCACTTGTTGTCAAGCAGCGGCAATTGGCGGCAAAGCCCATGCCCTTCGCCGGGCTTTACCGCCTGTGCCACCTGTGTTATAATTGCCCTGCCAGAAAACGGAGAGCCATTTGATTTTTTGAATAGACAGGCTGTTTTCCCCGGGAAAACGACCCGAAAATGCCTAGTGCGTACCCGCGACGCGGCCACCGCCGTGGCGCGGGCGACAAAGGAGGAAAAATTTTGTACCGTTATTCCAATCAGAACCGTTTCAATTATGTGATGAAATCCAACCGGTTCCGGCCGCTGATCATTCTGGGTTTGGTGGTGGTGGCGGCTTTGCTTATTTTCAGGCTGGTGGGCGTAGGCGGCCTGAACGAGCAAAACTTTGAAAACCAGCGCAACGCCAGAATTCACAACGAAATGCGCAGCGCGGTTCAGCAGACCAATTCGTTAAGCCGCCTGGGGGCCACCAGCACCAGCGGCACCCTGGGACGGATTCGGCAGTATGTGCACGGGGTGGAGGTCATCAACGAGTTGAACGTCAGCCTGTATGGTGAGGTAGGCCGGCTTTACAAGCAGAACTATTTTGACGATATTTATGCCATCATCGACGCGTATGACGCGAAGCTTGCCAGCGGGCAAAAGGTGAACGATTCGCTCATGGCCCTGACCGAGGCCGTCAGCCTAATGAGCGAGTATACAAACGACCACATCCTGCAGCGCTGAGAGCGCCTTTCTCTTTCATTTCAGCTTGAACAAAACAACGCCGCCCAGCATCATGGCAAGGGCAATGTATTGCCGCGCCTGCATGGGGATTTTCTCCTGCCCAAGCCAGCCGAAGCATTCGATGAGCGCGGCCACCAAAAGCTGCGCGATCAAAATGGTGGAAATGGCCACGGTGGGGTCCAGGCCCTTGATGGACAGCATGACGGTGACCGTAATGACAAGGCCGAAGGCCCCGCCCAGCAAATAGCCCTTGGGCGCCGTGCGAATGGCGAGCAGGTCGCCCTTGCCGAAAATGGCCATCACCACCAGGGAAAGGACAAAGGCGGTGCCCTGGACAAACACGTTGGCCTCCCAAAGTCCCAGTTTGTCGGACAGGCGGGTATTCATGACGCCCTGCACGCTCATGGCCGCGCCGGCGATAACGCTGAACAGAAAACCAATCATCGAAACAATGCCTCCTTGCGAGATGCTTTCACACATTATGCGCGGAAAGGCCCGGTTTTATCGCCGGGCCCGCTTCCGCCTTTTGGAACCCACGCGCCTACACATACTCTTCACATAACGGTCATTCTTTCGCTAGATTCAGCATTTAAGATGTGCTTGATAACAGATTTTACCGTTTCTAAGGGGGATCGGCATGAAAAAGGCATTGAAAGTTCTGCTCATTCTGGCTGTGCTTGGCGGCGCGGGGTACTTTGGGTACCAATACTACCAGTCCACGCAGGTGAAAGCCGCCGCCACCACAACGCAGGAATACGCCGCAGCTACCATCGGGAAGGGCAACCTCAGCAAGGCCGTAACAGGCACGGGCACCCTCAGCATCAGCGAAACCCAGGAGGTGGCCCTGGACTATGCCATCACGGTCAAGGGAAAAATATCCAGCGTGGGCGACGTGGTCAGCACGGGAGACCCGATGATGAAGGTGGACCAGGAACTGCTGAAAACCA
Source organism: Eubacteriales bacterium (assembly GCA_031556335.1). Classification (GTDB taxonomy): domain Bacteria; phylum Bacillota; class Clostridia; order Christensenellales; family Aristaeellaceae; genus Limiplasma. The sequence continues at coordinate 7,634 of JAVBTE010000075.1, forward strand.
CCATCACCACCATGCAGACCGATTTGGATACCTGCGAAAGCGACATGGCCACCCAGGCCCAGCAGTATACCAGCAGCAGCTATCTGAAAATGCCCCTCACAGGCCGGATCAAGGCGTCCTATTTGGAGATCGGCAGGCGGGTGGAGGACATCATGAAGGAAAAGGGCTCCATCGCGCTTTTGTCCCTGGACGGCAAGATGTACGTGGAGGTGGACGCCCCGGAAGGCATGGGCGTAACCTCGGAAACCGTGGTGCGCCTTGGCAAAAAGGAAACCACCGGCATTGTGCGGGAATTGAACGACGGAAAGGCCAAGATCACCTTTGCCGATACCTTCGCCGACGAGGGCAGGGAGGTGGAAGTGCTGTTTGGCAAGCAATCTTTGGGCACGGCCCCCGCCAGGATCAACGTGCCTTATCTGCTCACCACCACGGACAAAGGCTATATTTCCAACGTCTACATTGAACTGAACGATAAAAAATGGGAAGGGAACAGGGTGGCGTACCTCATTAACATGCCGGTTTCCGAGGACTACAAAACCCTGGAGGAAAAGCGGCAAAACCTAACCCGTCAGATTGCCGAAGCCAAGGCCATTTTAGAAAGCGGCGCGGTGCCTTCGCCCATTGACGGCATTGTGTCCGTCATCACGGCGCCCTCCACCACGGAAGTGGCCGCCAATACCTCCCTGGCGACCCTGTATGTGGGCAACCAGAAGGAAATGGTGGTCAGCGTGGATGAGTTGGACATTACCAATGTTGAGGTAGGCCAAAGCGCCACCGTGGTGATGGACGCGCTGCAAAACAAGGTATATGGGGGCCAGGTGACCCATGTGTCCCAAATTGGCACGGCGGACAGCGGCGTGACGGTGTATGACGTGACCATCTCCCTGGAGGGCGACGAGCAATTAAAAATTGGCATGAACGGCACGGCCACCATCATGGTGCAGGAGGTGAGGGATACGCTGCTGGTGCCCATCGCCGCCATGAACACCTCCAGGGACGGCCAGTATGTGTGGCTGAAAGATGAAAACCGCGCCGAAGAAAGCGACGAGCCTGGGGTAAAAACTTTTATTACCACCGGCCTTTCCGACGACAGTTTCGCCCAGGTGTTGACAGGCCTCAGCGAAGGCGACACGGTGCTCATCACCCGGGAAGCCGACACGGGCAACGGAACGCGCAACTTTATGGGCGGCGGCATGATGATGCAGTTTGGCGGGGGCGCCATGCCCGCCGGGGGCGGAAACGTGGTTTTCCGCAATGGCAACGGCGGCGGTGGCGGAACCGTCCGGCGGGGCGAGTAGGGAGGCGCGGAGGATGATTGAACTGAGCGACGTCGTCAAGCGCTATGTGCTGGGCGGCGAGGAGATTTA
>JAVBTE010000049.1:0-8746 GCA_031556335.1 Eubacteriales bacterium
TGGGTAATTATTTATATGTTTTGACCAACCCCGTGCAGGGCGTGCCCTTTTCGTTTTACTTTCTTAACTCCCTTGTGTGCGCGGTGGGTTCCTCGGGGCTCTGCGTGCTGATCTCCACACTGGCCGGGTTTGGGTTTTCAAAAATCAGTTTTCGAGGGAAAAAGGTTATTTACAACACGGTTTTAATGTGTCTTGCCGTTTCGGGGCCCATTGTGCTCGTGCCGCTTTTTTTCACACTCAAAAGCCTTGGCCTGTACAACTCGTACCTCGCAGTCATTTTACCAGAAGTGACCATGACGCTTCCCTTCGGGGTGTTGATGCTGCGCAACTACTACGATGGATTGCCGGATACGCTGATGGAGTCCGCGTACCTGGATGGGGCCTCGATGTGGCAGGTATTTCTGCATGTTTACTTTCCCTTGGGAAAACCAGCCCTCATCAATCTTGCGGTGTTGCAGATTATGTGGTCGTTTCAAGACTTCCTGCTCCCGCTAATGTTTTTAAACTCGCCAAAGCTTTTTACCGCGTCTGTCGCCATCAGCGCGTTTAAGGGGGTGTACGGCACGACCGGAAAAAATCTTGCGTACTACAACGCGGCACTTGTACTTATTGCTGTGCCTGCTATAATTATTTTTGTGATCATGCAGAAGTACATCATCAATGGGATCACCACCGGCTCGATCAAAGACTGACGGTTGTTTCGCGATCTGCCGACCGAGCCCGCGTCAGATCGCGTGCCGAGCAAAAGATTGTGCCGCGTTGAATCGCTTGCGATAGGCGGTGCGCCACAGTGGCAAAGAAAACGAAGCGCTCCTTTTCGGAAAGCCAGCTGCGAAAAATCAGAATTGGAAAACGTTTTTTTCTGATGTTCTTGATCCTGTCCTTTATCCCGTTGCTGCTGGCCGGCGGAATTACCTATTTTAAATCCGTGTACGACATGCGAAAGCATGCCAAACGGTACTGCGCGCAAATCGGCAGCGGACTGCATACCAACGTGAACTATTTGTTTTCCGGCATTAACAATGTCACGATCAAAGTGGCATATGACCGCGATTTCCAGAGCAAGCTATTTCAGTACCGATCCAGTACCAACCGTTCGCTGGACTATGTACACGGTGTGTCGGCCGCGTTAACCGAGTATATGCAGCGCAGCATCGTTCTCAACGAGAATTCCATCATGCGCGCAAGCCTTGTTGTTATGGATAGCAAGCGCAAAGACTATCAAACATCCACCGTGATTGAAACTGATTACCAGGACATCAAACGGGTTTCTCGCCTGGTGACGCCCGAGGTATTCAACCAGGCGGTTGCGGCGGACGGCGTGCTGGTGTGGACCGGGCTATCGGCAAAGGCATCCGCAGGGGACGGCGGCGGAGCCGGGTTTTTGGTTAGCCGCTCCTTTTCCGGCATCTTGCAGGGGGAAAAAGACGTGGGTGTTATCACCCTTCTTTACAATCCGCGCTATTTTCAGTCAATCTGTTCCAACGCGGTGGAAGAAGGCGACGTCTATCTGATGCAAAGAGATGGAACCGTCGTGTTTTCTAACCAAACGCAGGCTGTTTATAAGCCGTTTGAATATTGGCGGCAGATTTGTAACGGAGTGGAGGGCGAAACGCCGGAAACCGTAGCGACGCTTATGGCGGAGGGCGGCAAAAAAATTATTGCGTGGTCCTCGTTTGATGTGAACGGCTGGCGGCTGGCGTATGTTGCCTCGGTTGACCCCTTGATTCGCGACGCGCGCAATTCCGCGCTGTTTATTGTTGGACTTTGCCTGCTGATGATGGTGGCGGTGGCATATGCCGCGCGGGTGTTTTCCGCAAGCGTGAACAATCCGGTGAGGCGACTGATGGAAGTGACGCGGTCCGTTAAAAACGAGCGATTTGATGTGCGTGCCCAGGTTGACGGCAACGACGAGCTCACGCTGCTGAGCGAGTCCTTTAACGATATGGTTCGGAAAGTGGAACAGCTGATTGAGGAGGTGTATGTGGCCGGGCTGAGGGAAAAGGAGTTTAAGCTTATGGCGCTCGCCTCGCAAATGAATCCTCATTTTTTGTATAACGCGCTGGATGGGATTCGTTGGACCGCAAGAAAGAACAAAGATTTTGATGTGGCCCACCGAATCGAAACGCTGTCCAATCTGTTTAGACTGGCGCTGTCTGATAACAATTCGCTTACCACCTTTGGGAAAGAGGTTGAATTTGTAGAGTACTACCTCTTCTTCCAGAAGATGAGCTTTAAAGAAAGACTGATCGTTCAATGGGACGTCGACGCTTCGGTTTTGGAATACACGGTGATTAAGCTGCTTCTGCAGCCGATTGTGGAGAACTGTGTAATCCACGCCATGCCACCCGGGCTGGAAGCCCTCACGATTCAGATTGAGTTAAAAGACGTGGGTGAGTATGTGCACGTGTGCGTATCGGACGACGGCGTTGGCACGGATGCGGAAATTGGGCTGATTGTAAACCGGAACCCGGAGGGCGGGAAAGACCATATCGCGCTTAAAAACATTGACGATCGGTTGAAGGAGTTTTTTGGGGGTGGCTACCGGCTGGAGGTGGAAAGCGCTAGCGGCGTGGGCACAGTGGTGAAAGTGAATCTCCCTAAAATATTGAAGAAGGCGACGGGTGCGAGTATGGGTGAATTTTGATGCGACAACCAATGCATATGTGTAAAAGGGTGCTGATATGGCTGCGCTTTTGATTGTAGATGATGATTTTGATATCGCGGAAGGCCTCAAAAGCACGATTCAATGGGGCCTGCTTGGCGTGACCACGGTGTGGACGGCCTCCGACGCGGCTTGCGCGCTTGCGCACATGCGCGCCAACAAGCCGGATATTGTGATTACGGATATTCGCATGCCAGGCATGGACGGCCTTGAGCTTTCACATGCCATACAGAATGAGTTTCCCGCTGTGAAGGTCATCATCCTCAGCGGATATTCCGATTTTACATATGCCCAACGAGCGATGGAGTTTGGGGTGCGCAAGTATCTGCTAAAACCTGTGGTCATCCACGAGCTGCTGCATACCGTTCACAGCTTGCTGAAGGAACGCCAGGCGATGGGGGAGCGCAGCCAAAGCGCGGTGGTGGTCCGGCAGCAGGGCGACGGGCACATCTCCTCAAAGTACCGAATCGCCCATGAGATTCTGGGGTACCTGCATGACCATTCCCACCAGGAAGTGGACGTGGGCACGGTTTCCGAGGCGGTGAACCGAAGCGCAAGCTATGTGTCCCACGTGTTTAGCGAAGTGTATGGAAAAACGCTGATTGAATATTTAAACCTGATCCGCATTGAAAAGGCAAAAAAACTGCTGACGACGTGCGACGACACCATCTACAACATCGCGAACCGGGTGGGGTATAACGACGAGAAGTACTTTAATAGGATCTTTAAAAAGGTGGTTGGCGTAACACCTTTGCAATATCGAAATTACTGAAAGGATACACAGGCATCCATTGCCTGGAAATTGCTATGGAAGATATGCTTTTGTATAAGCAGCCGGCACGCGCGTGGCATCAGGCGCTGCCGCTGGGAAACGGGCGCTTGGGGGCGATGGTTTGGGGCGGGGCCGGGGAAGAGATGGTGTCGCTGAACGAGGACACCTTGTGGTCCGGAAGGCCGCGCCATGTGGAAATTCCCACCGCGGCCAACGCGCTGCCACGGGTGCGCGACCTTTTGCTTCAAGGCGCGTATGGGGAGGCGCAGGATGTTGTGGAGGCCGCCATGCTGGGGAGCTGGTCGCAGTCCTACCTTCCGATGTGCGATTTGCTTGTGAAGCAGAATTTTCAGGGAAAACCGGAACGGTATCAGAGGACGTTGAAATTGTCCGGCGCGATCGCATCCGTGGTTTTTGAGGCGGAGGGCAAGCGGTATGCCAGAGAGAGCTTTGTTTCGCGACCCGACGAGGCGTTTTTGATGCACTTTGGCTGTAACGCGCCGAACGCAGTCAGCTTTGATGCGGGGTTCGAATCGCAGCTTCGGTATTCGGTGGAAGCGCTGGGCCCTGACGGGCTTATGCTGCTGGGGCAGGCGCCAACGCATGTGGAGCCAAACTACGTATATGATGCGCAAAACCCCGTCGTTTACGACGCGCAGATGCCGGGGATGGGGTTTGCCGTTTGTATGAAAGCCCTGGCGCATGGGGGGGCCGTTCACGTGGAAAACGGAGTTCTTCGCGTGCGCGGCGCCGACAGCGTTACCCTGGTGCTGACAGCCGCCACCGGGTTTGATGGCTTTGACCGCCCGCCCTGCAAAGATTCGGGCGCGCAGGCGCATTCAGCTCTGCTCAAAGCATGCGCAAAAGCCTTTTCGGCGGCCAAGGAGGAGCATGAAGCGGATCATGCAAACCTGTTTGCGCGGGCGGAGGTGGAGATTGGCCAGGGAAACCCTTCATTGCCCACCGATCAACGGCTTGCGGATTTTCGCGCGGGAAACACAACGGACGTGGGACTGTTTGCGCTGATGTACAATTACGCGCGCTATCTGCTCATCGCCTGCTCTCGCCCGGGCAGCCAGGCGGCAAACCTGCAGGGGATTTGGAACCGCGATTTGCGCGCGCCCTGGTCCAGCAATTACACAGTGAATATCAACACTCAAATGAATTATTGGATGGCGGAAAGCGGCAATCTGAGCGAATGCCATTTGCCGCTTGCGGATTTTACCCGCGAGGTGGCGGAAAGCGGCGCGAAAACGGCGCGGGAGATGTTTGCGGCCAGAGGCTGGATCGCGAACCACAATGTGGATTTATGGCGCATGACAACCCCGGTTGCGGGCAAAGCCAGATGGGCATTTTGGCCCATGGGGGGGGTGTGGTTAACGCTGCACCTTTGGGAGCATTTTCTTTTTACGCGGGACATGGCGTTTCTGCGCGACGCCGCCTTTGATGCGCTGGAAGGCGCGGCGCTGTTTTCACTTGACTGGTTATGCGCCGATGGCGAAGGGCGCCTTGTAAGCTGCCCCTCCACTTCGCCGGAGAACCTTTTCCTGACGCAAGGCGGCCAAGCATGCGCCGTAAGCGCGGGAAGCACGGCCGACACGGCCATGATTCGCGAGCTGTTCAAGAATTATCTCTCGGCCTGCGCGGTGTTGCAAAGGGAAAACGACGTATCCCGCCGGGTTTCTTTGGCGCTTGCGCGGCTACGACCCTATGCCGTTGGGCGGTGGGGCCAAATCATGGAATGGGAGCGGGATTTTGAGGAATTTGAGCCAGGGCATAGACATTTGTCGCATCTGTTTGGCGTATACCCGGGCCAGGGCGTTTTTGACGAAAAAGACGGTCGGCTTCTCGACGCGGCACGGGCGACGCTTCGGCGCAGACTGAAGCACGGAGGAGGGCATTCCGGGTGGAGCCGGGCATGGTATGTGAATCTGTTCGCCAGACTGGGAGATGCAGAGCAGGCCTATGAAGCCCTGCAGAAAATTCCGGAAGCATATGTGTATGACAACCTGTTTACGCTGCACCCGCCCTTAACGGAAAACGACGCGACGGTTTTTCAGATTGACGGCAATTTTGGGTTTGCCGCCGGCATGACGGAAATGCTGCTGCAGAGCCACCAGGGGAGGGTGCGGTTGTTGCCAGCGCTTCCGCACGAGTGGCCCACGGGGCGCGCTAGAGGGTTGCGGGCCCGCGGCGGACACGAAATTGATCTTTCCTGGTCCCAGGGAAAATTGACCGCGGTAGCGGTGCGCGCCGGAACGGAGCGCTTGGTGATCTGCTATGAGGATGCTGTCCGTGAATTTTCGCCCCAACCCGGAGCGCGGATTTTTTTGAACGGGCATCTGGAAAACGGAGGGATTGAATGAACTGCCGTGAAAGAGTATTGCAAGCCCTTGGGCATGAGCAAACAGACACGATTCCATTTCAGTTGGATTTGAGCGAGGAAGTCTATGCAAGGCTGCAAAAAGACCTCCATGACCCTGATTTTTACACCAAAACAGGCTCCCATTTGGCGGTGGAGCGTAACGAGAGTTTTGTTGTCCTGTCTGAGAAAAAATTTGAAGATATGTACTCCGTTGTTTGGAACCGGACGCAGGAGGGTGATTTTGGGGTGGTGGACAGCTATCGCCTGAAAGACCCAAGCTTTGACGGCTACACAATGCCCGTTCCCGACGAGGCGCTCATTCGAGAAAAGTGTGAGCGACTTCAGCGGGCCCGGGAACAGTTTCGAATGTATATCATCGGCTTTTCCCTGTTTGAAAGGGCGTGGACCCTGCGCTCCATGGAGGAAACCCTCATAGACTTTTTGGAGAACAAGGAGTTTATTGCGGAACTGCTGGACCGGATCGTTGCGTACAATTTGGCGGTGATTGATATTGTTGCGGAGTATGACATAGACAGCATTTTCTTTGGCGACGATTGGGGCCAGCAGAAAGGGTTGATTATGGGGGCGCCCTTGTGGCGCGAGTTTATCAAGCCCAGATTGGCGCAAATGTACGGTTATGTAAAGCAAAAAGGCATGTACGTGGCCCAGCACAGTTGTGGGGATATCCGCGAGGTTTTTCCTGATTTGGTCGAGCTGGGATTGGATATTTACAATACGTTTCAGCCGGAGGTCTACGATGTGGCCGAGATGAAGCGTTTGTATGGCGACAAGATTACCTTTTACGGCGGCATCAGCACCCAGACCTTGCTGCCAAAGGGAACGGCGGACGAGGTGCGGCGGGAGACGCGCAGGTTGATGGACGTTCTGGGAAAAAACGGAGGATACATTGTTGCCCCGACGCATTCCATGCCGGCCGACATTCCCACAGCCAATATCCTGGCGTTTCTCGATGCCGTGCAAAACCAAACGCCAAGAGGGTAACGGGCTGGGGATTGCGCTCCCCTTGTTTTTTCATGAAACCATCAGACTGCCAAGTGGAGAGGCGAAAGAAGCTTCTTGCCATGTTTGCGTGAACGCACGGAGTATGCCAAGAACCCGGAAAAGACAGAGGGCGGTGAACTGGTTTCCTCTTTTGCCTACGATTCGCGCACAGTGGACGCGGAGTTTTTGCTTTCCAAGCGGGAGTATGCTAAATGTAGGGGACGAACCCGCAGCCGAGAAGCCCGCCACTTGCGGACAGGAAGAAACGGCATAATGCCTTGGAAGCATTATACCGTTCAATGGTTCACAAACGCCTATATTGTAAATCAACTAATGAAGGGTTCAGGGCAAAGCCCTGATGGGGTGCAGGGGTGAAACCCCTGCAAACGTCCCCAACGTCCCCCCCCTCGTTCCCATCCCAGTCACTTGCTCTTGTGGAAAACCAGCCGCTCGTAGCGCTCCTTGCTGGCGTCGCGCACCATAATTTCCAGCTCCTGGTCGCCCATGACGGTGTTGCGGCCCTGGGTGTACAGGTCGTCCACCATTGTCTTCACGGCGTTCACCAGGGCGTCCTGCTTGTCTACGGCGTGGTCGCCTTTCAGGCGGAAATAGCTGTTCATCCAGTGGGCAATGCCCGCCAGGCCGCTGTGGCTGTCCACGGCCACGGAAGCGGGCCGGTTCAGGATGGCGGTGGTGTCGAAAATGTTGTAGATCTCTTCATCCTTCAGCAAGCCGTCGGCATGGATGCCCGCCCGGGTCACGTTGAAGTTGCGGCCCACAAAGGGCTGGCGGGCGCTGACTTCAATGCCGATCTCCCGCTCCATGTATTCGGCGATGTCGGTGATGGCGGTCAGGTCCATGCCGCCGTCGTCGCCGCGCAGGGCCTGGTACTCAATGGCCATGGCCTCCAGGGGGCAGTTGCCGGTGCGCTCGCCAATGCCCAGCAGGGAACAGTTGATGGAGGCGCAGCCGTAGAGCCACGCGGCCCCCGCGTTGGACACCACCTTGTAAAAATCGTTGTGTCCATGCCATTCCAGCTGCTCGCTGGGGAAACCGGCATAGTGGTTGAGGCCGTAGATGATGCCCGGCACGCTGCGGGGCAGGGCCGCGCCGGGGTAATTGACGCCATAGCCCATGGTGTCGCAGGCGCGGATTTTGATGGGGATGCCGCTTTCCACGGACAGCAGGCGCAATTGCTCGGCAAAGGGTAGCACAAAGCCGTAGAAGTCCGCCCTGGTGATGTCCTCAAAATGGCAGCGGGGCACAATGCCCTGGTCCAGGGCCGCCTTTACGATGGACAGATATTTTTCCATGGCCTGGCCCCGGGTCAGGCGCATTTTGTTGAAGATGTGGTAATCGCTGCAGGAAACCAGGATGCCCGTTTCCCGCACCCCCGCGTCCTTCACCAGCTGGAAGTCCTTTTCGTTGGCCCGAATCCAGGTGGTGATCTCCGGAAAGGGCAGGCCCAGGTCCTGGCAACGCTGCAAAGCCTCCCGGTCCTTGTCTGTATAAAGGAAGAACTCGCTTTGGCGCACCAACCCGTTCTTGCCCCCAAGCCGTGCCAACAGCGCAAAGAGATGCTCGATCTGGGCGGGGGTGAAGGGGCTTACGCTTTGCTGGCCGTCCCGGAAGGTGGTGTCCGTCATCCAGATTTCGGCGGGCATGTTCATGGGCACCACCCGGTTGTTGAAGGCGATTTTCGGAATGGAGCGGTAGTCGAAAATCTCCCGGTACAGGTTGGGCTCGGTCACATCCTGCAATTCGTATTGGTAGTTGGCCTGCATCAGCAAATTGGACTTCTTGCTAAAGGTAATCATACGCTCCTCTTTTCAGCGCGGGCACGCCCGGGCTTTGGCATTTTGGTTTAGGGATGCTGTGCATTTGGACCGCGCGCTGCGCGGTCCATTGCAGGGTCCAGGGGCTTTGCCCCTGGTGGGGTGCA
>JAVBTE010000103.1:0-21126 GCA_031556335.1 Eubacteriales bacterium
ACATTCCCTTTGAGGTTTTTTTGGGCTTTGAGGGCGACAAGGTGCCGGACATCGACCTGAACTTTTCCGGGGAATACCAGCCCCGGGCCAATAAAGACATCGAGGAACTGTTTGGCCAGGGCTTTGTGTTCCGCGCGGGCACCATTTCGGGCCTGGCGGAAAAGACCGCCTACGGCTTTGCCGCCAAATACCTGGAGGAGCGAAGCATCCGGGCCGGCCGGGCCCACAAGGAGCGGCTGGCCGCCGGCTGCATGGGCGTAAAGCGCACCACAGGCCAGCATCCCGGCGGCATCGTGGTGCTACCCAAGGAGTACAGCATCTATCAGTTCACCGCCATTCAGCATCCGGCGGACGACATGAAGGCGGAAACCATCACCACCCACTACGATTTTGCCAGCATGCACGACATTCTGGTGAAGCTGGACTGCCTGGGCCACGACGACCCCACCATGATGCACCGCCTGGAGGAGTTGACCGGGGTGGGCTACCAGTCCATTCCCCTGGACGACAAACAGGTGATGAGCCTGTTTACCTCCTGCAAGGCCCTGGGGGTGACCCCGGAGCAAATCATGTGCGAAATCGGCACCCTGGGCGTTCCGGAGTTTGGCACCTCCTTTGTGCAGGACATGCTGGCCGACACCCGGCCCACCACCATGGAGGAACTCATTCGCATTTCCGGCCTTTCCCACGGCACCGACGTATGGCTGGGCAACGCCAAGGACCTGATCGACAGCGGCACGGCGGCCCTTCGCCAGTGCATCTGCACCCGGGACGACATCATGAACTATTTGATCTCCATGGGCGTGGACAGCAAGATGAGCTTTGACACCATGGAATTCGTGCGCAAGGGCAAGGGGCTGAAACCCGAAATGGAAGCGGCCATGGCGGAAAAGAACGTGCCCCAGTGGTTTGTGGACAGCTGCAAAAAAATCAAGTACATGTTTCCCAAGGGCCATGCCGTGGCCTATGTGACCATGGCGCTTCGGGTGGCCTGGTACAAGGTATACCATCCCCTGGCCTACTACGCCGCCTATTTCACCATCCGCGCCGACGGCTTTGACGCGGCCCGGATGATTCTCTCGAACGAATCGCTGAAAGACCGGCTGAAAGAGTTTGCGGCCCGGGAAGAAAAGCTGAACGTGAAGGACAAGCAGGAGGAAAACGCCTACCACATGCTGCTGGAAATGCAGTGCCGGGGCATTCGCATGCTGCCGGTGGACCTGTACCACTCCGACGCCATCCGCTTCCTGCCCGAGGGGGGGGACCTGCGCTGCCCCTTCACCGCCATCAGCGGGTTTGGCGAGGCGGCGGTGCAGGGCATTTTGGAGGCGCGGGACCCACACAAACCCTTCATTTCCGTGGAGGACTTCCGCATCCGGTGCCGGGTGGGCCAAAGCGTGGTGGATATGCTGCGCCAGCAGGGCGCCCTGGAGGGCCTGCCGGAAACCAGCCAGGTGGACCTGTTTTCCCTGCTGTAATTTTTTCTTTGCGCCAGCGGGTTTGCCGGGCCTGTCAAAAGATTTACAATCATGGCGATTTTTCGCCAGTTCCGCCATTTTTATTTTGCCCTTCCTTTGTGGTATAATGGCCTTGATTTTATCCAAGCGTCCGGTTTCCTTTTCAAGGGGACAGGCCCGGCCCGTTTTGCCAAAATGAACCGGCCCGCCAAGCGGAACTTTTGCCCGCGGCGAGCGTCTATACTTGCGAGACCCATTTGGAATGGAGGAACAAGCATGAAACAACAAAAATGGTTGTCGCCATTTGTTTGCCTGCTGATGCTTTCCGCCGCGCTTATGCCCGGCGTCGGTCTTGCGGAGGCGAAGCCCCTGGAGCTTTGCGGCCTCATTACCGAAGTGATTGACGGCGGCATCATCCTTCAGGATGAGCAGCTTGGCGAGGTGCTTCTGAACGTGGACCCGGAAACCGTGCTGGAAGGCGTGCTGGCGGAAACCCCGCTTGCCGAGGGCATGTATGTTTTCGCAAAATCCGGCGGCATTTTAACCCGTAGCGCGCCCCCCCAAACCCACGCGGACCGCCTGGGCTGCTACACCCTGGAAGGCAGCGTTTTGCAGTTGACCGAGGAAGGGGTGCTGCTGACGGGGGACAAGCTTTTCGGCGACGTGCTGGTGCGGCTGAACGGCAATATGCCCCATGTGTTCGGCGGTGTGCCCCTGAAGGTGTATTATGACGGCTCCATGGCCATGAGCCAGCCCGGCAAGGTCACCGCACGGTACATTGAGGTGCCCGTGGTGGAAGGCAAGGTGCTGAAAGTCACCCAAGATTCCCTAACCCTGGAAAGCCCGGGCGGCGAAACTGTGACCGTGGCCATTGGCGAAAGCACGCTGCTGCCCGCCAGCTGGTTCAGCGGCGAACTGAAAGGCCGGGACGCCATTGTGTATTACAGCGGCGCTCCGGACGGCGCGGAAAGCGCCATGACCCTGGCCGCCCTGGAAATTGTAGACCCCTCTTCCATTTTGGTGCCCACCACCACCATGGAAAGCGCGGCGACCCCCACCCCCGCCCCCACGGAGGAGCCCACGGCCACCCCGGAGGGCAAGGAAGGCCAGGAGGAAGCCACCCAAAGCCCGGACGCTTCTTCGCCGCCCACCCATACCCCCGCCCACACGCCCACGCCGGCGCCTTCGGACAGCCCCACACAACCGCCGGAGAGCGAATAACAAAACAACACCCTTTCGACGGGGGGCCTTCGGGCCCTCCGTCGTTTTGCATTTAGGTTTTTTTGAAAAACACTTTACACAGCCCGCTTTGTCCTTTATCATAGGAATAGATGGATGAGCTGCTTTCCAAAAGAAAAAAGATGTGAGGTAAACAGCATGAGCATTGTTGTCCGTCCTGCCACGGTGGATGATTTTGAAGCCATCTACACCCTGAACCGCGATGGCCTGGGGTACGATTTTGCCCCCGAGGAGACCCGCGCCCGGCTTCAGTACATCCTTGCCAAAACCGACAACTACCTGCTGGTGGCCCTGATGGACGGCGAGGTGGTGGGGTACATCCACGCCGCGGACTACGAGTGCACCTACGCCTATTCCCTCAAAAACATCCTTTCTTTGGTGGTGGCCGAGGACCGGCAGGGCCGGGGCGTGGGCCGGGCTCTTTTGGAGGCCGTGGAAACCTGGGCCCGGGACACGGGGGCCTGCGGGGTTCGCCTGGTGTCCGGTTTCAGCCGGGAAAAGGCGCATCCCTTTTACCTGGCCTGCGGCTATAAGGTGCGCAAGGAGCAAAGGAATTTTATTAAGTTGTTTTTTGAGTGAGGGAGAGGGGGATGCCCCCCTCCCCCTGTTTTTTTTCTCCACAACATGCTATAATCTGTTTTGCCGCGTTCCGGCTTGTTTTATTGTTCTCTGGCCGCAATTGCGCCATGGTTGCCAGCGGCTTTATGGCGAAGGAGGAATTGAATGCAGCGCCCTATGGACCCGGTTCTGGCTGCCCGCGATCTTTGCAAAACCAAAAAATCTTTTGATGCCCTGCGGCTTTTGGCCTATGCCATTGTGTTCGCGTTTTCGATGTTCATGTACCAGTGGGAGTATCAGTTCGTTTTTACCGATTTGCACGTGCATGCCCGCATCGCCAGCACCTTCAATTTTGCAGACCTGCACACCATCACCAGCCAGCTGGCCTACCCTATGTGGCACCTGTTTGTTTCGGCGCTGTTTCAGCTGGGGGTGCCCATCATTTGGGCGTCGGCCCTTGTGTGCGCCCTGGCCAAGGTGGCCGGCATGTGGCTGTGCCTGACGCTTTTGACCCTGCTGACCGAAAACCGGCCGCCCCGCCACGCGCTGACTTTGGCGGCGTTCTTTTTGATGTTTGTCACCGGTATTCTGCTGCCCTGGTTCAACCCCCAGGTGTACCGCCAGGTGGGCTCCCCCACGGTGTGGCATAACCCCACCCAGCTGATGGTGACGCTGTCCATGTTTTTGTGTGTGCCCTACATTGCCCATACCTGGTATGAGTTTGAACGCCGCCTGCCCGACCAGGGCGACAAAACCCTGCTGCCCTGGCCCAAGGCCATTCTTTTGGCGGCGCTGCTCATGTTCAGCCTGGCCTGCAAGCCCACCTTCATGCAGGCGCTTTTGCCGGCCTGCGCCCTGTTTTTTCTGGTGGAATGGGTGCGCCACCCCAAAAACAGCCGCTATTTCGGCCAGATGATTTTGGTGTTTCTGCCCGCGGCGCTGTATTTTCTGCTGCAATATCTTTACTATACCGGGGTGGTGGTGCCCTACACCAGCGGCGTAACGGTGGGCATTACCCCGGCTTCCGCCTGGGCCGCCCTTCGGAGCCTGCTGATTATGGCGGCGTTTCCCCTGTTTGTTCTTCTGGGCTCCTATGAAAAGGGCCTGTTCAAAGACAGGCTGCTGGTGCTGACCTTGCTGATCACGCTGTTCAGCGTGCTGGAATCCATGGCCTTCCGGGAAACCGGCCTTCGCAACGGCCATGGCAACTTCAACTGGGCTTTGATGTCCTCCGCGCTGATGCTGTGGGTGCTGATGCTGGGGCGGTTCATTGGCTCCTTTACCGCCTTTTGGAAGGGCGAAAAGCGGCCCCCGGCCCGCTGGGCCTTTTATGGCCCGGCCTTTGCCCTGCTACTGTGGCACGCATATTCTAGCTTTTACTATGTGGCGTTTCTGCTGGAAAGCGGCAACGCGTTCTAAAGACCCCGCTGGGCCATGAGGGTGAAATATGAAACTGGACCGGCTGTTTGGCATTCTCACCCTGCTGCTTCAAAAGGACAGCGTTACCGCGCCAGAATTGGCCCGGCGCTTTGAGGTGACCCGGCGCACCATTGGCCGGGACATCGACGCCCTGTGCCGGGCGGGCATTCCCGTGGTGACCCGGCAGGGCGGGGGCGGGGGCATTTCCCTGGCACCCGGCTATAAGCTGGACAAAACCCTGCTGACCGCCGATGAACTGAGCGGGCTTTTGGCGGGCCTCAAGGGCCTGGGCACCGTGGAGGAGCAAAGCCAGGTGGAGCGTACGTTAAGCAAGCTGGCCCTGGGCCGGGACGCGCTCATCTCTTTGGATTTGCCCATCGTCATCGATCTGTCCGCCCATCACAAGGGCAGCCTGGTCCAGAAAATCGATCTGCTGAAAACGGCCATCCGGGACCGCCGGGTGGTCGCCTTTGATTATTATTATGAAAAAGGCATGTCTCCCCGACAGGTAGAACCCGCCTTTGCGCTGTTTCAGTGGGCGGACTGGTATTTGGTGGGCTATTGCCTGGACCGTCAGGATTTTCGCATGTTCAAACTGAACCGGCTGTGGGAAGCCCGCCTATGTGAGCAAACCTTTTTGCCCCGGCCGGTTCCCGACAGCTTTCGGAATCTGAACGACCGCTTTGCAAACGACAAGCAACTGACGGCGCTTTTCCATCCCTCTGTGGAATACCTCCTGGTTGAGGCCTACGGCCCAGGAAGCTTTCAGCGAGAGCCGGACGGCATGCTCCGGCTTATGATTGACTACACCAACCGGAGCTATATGCTTTCCTGGCTGTTTGGCTTTGGCGACAAAGTAAAGGTGCTTTCCCCTCCGGACCTGGCCCAGGAGCACCGCGAAACGGCCCAGAAAATTGCAAAACAATATGAATAACACACCGAACCAGACAGACAGCTGTCCGGTTCGGTGTGTTATTCTTCCAATGTCCTCGCCAAATATCCTTCATGATTCCCCAAAACCATTCTTACAAGGAGGCTTTCCCATGAACGAAACCATCCAAAAGGCCGGTCAAATCATCCAGAAAAACTCCGCCCACTTTAGCCCGGAAGGGGCCGATTCCTATTGCGTCCTGGCGTTGATGGACCAGGACGGGTACCCCACCGCTTCCACCCTGACCGCTTCCAAGGCCGACGGCATCGCGGAGCTGTTCTTCTGCACAGGGCTTTCCGCTAACAAGGCGCAGCGCATTCAGCGCTGCGGCCGTGCCAGCGTCTGCTTTTCCGGGCCGGACTACAACATCACCCTGGTGGGGGATATCGAAGTCCTCACCGACCCGGAGGCCAAAAAGGCCCAGTGGTATGACGGCATGGGGCGGCACTTCTCCGGCCCGGAGGACCCCCAGTATTGCGTGTTGCGTTTTCGCACCAAGCGGTACAACCTGTTTGTGGACTGGACCGAAGCGGCGGGAACCCTGTAAGCCACCCTCGCCAAACCGACGAACCCGTTTCCCTTCCCCTGCTGACCGCGCTATGCGCGGTCAGTTTTGGGTTCAGGGCAAAGCCCTGATGGGGTGCAGGGGTGAAACCCCTGCAAACGTCCCCCGTCCCCCCCTTCGTCCCCCTCGCCCTCATCCCCGTTGACTTTTTCCCCCCATGGGACTACAATGACGATGCTTTCTTGACAACCAAGCGGCGGGGAGGTGGAAAACAATGACCAGTTCTGGCAATGGGGACAGGTGCAGCCATGGGCCCTGTTCCGGCGGAATGGAGGAACCTCCGGGCAGTTGTTTTCCACAGCTGCTTTTGCCGCGCCGCTAAGCGCGGCGGCTTCCGCCCCCAAAATGGCCTGTGCCTGCCCTTACTGCATTGTCGCGGGGAATCCGGACAACAGTATGAAGGGGGGATTTTTCATGACCCAAAAAACGAACGCGCTTCTGGCGCAAAAAAGGTCCGAGAGCGAGGCGGTGCTCCGGCGGCAGGCCCTGCTTTCCGAGGAAGAGCTGTTTTTGTCCCTTGCTTCCGGCCGGCTGGGCCTTTCTAATGCGGCGGCGGCGGAAAAGCTTGATGCTTTAGGCAAAAACGTCATCCAAACCGGGCAGGAGAGCACCACGCTTCGCCGGCTGCGGGAATCGCTGGTAAACCCGTTCAATCTGGTGCTGTTTCTGGTGGCCGTCATCACCTTTGTGACCGACGTCATTCTGGCGGGCAAGCCGGACTACACCACTTGCCTGATCATTCTGGTGCTGGTGCTGGTGTCCAGCGCCGTATCCTTCTTTCAGGGGGAGCGTTCCAACGCGGCGGCGGCGAAGCTTTCCCGCATGATCTCCAGCAAGGCGGACGCCTGGCGGGACGGCGCTGCCGTGGAAATCAACATGGAGGACCTGGTGCCCGGGGATGTGGTGAAGCTGTCCGCCGGGGACATGATTCCCGGCGACGTGCGTTTTTTGACCACCAAGGACACCTTTGTGGCCCAATCCGCCCTGACGGGGGAAAGCGCGCCGGTGGAGAAGTTTGGCGGCCTGCCCCCGGAGGGGAGCTCGGCCCTGACGGAGCTTCCCAACATCGGCTTTATGGGCACCAACGTCATCAGCGGAAGCGCCACGGCCCTGGTGCTTGCAACGGGCAACGATACCTACTTTGGCAGCATGGCCCGCAGCCTGACCGGCGACAAGGCCAAAAACAGCTTTGAGCGGGGCGTGGACAGCGTCAGCCGGCTACTGATCCGCTTCATGCTGGTGATGGTGCCGGTCATCTTCCTGGTCAACGGCATGACCAAGGGGGACTGGTTCCAGTCCTTGCTGTTCGCGGTGACCATGGCCGTGGGTCTGACCCCGGAAATGCTGCCCATGATTATGTCCTCCACCCTGGCCAAGGGCGCGGTCACCCTCAGCCGCCAGCAGGTGATCGTCAAAACCCTCAGCGCCATTCAAACCTTTGGGGAAATGGACATTCTGTGCACGGACAAAACCGGCACCCTCACGGAGGACCGCATCATTCTGGAAAAATACATGGATGTGCACGGCAACGACGACATGCGCATTCTTCGCCACGCCTATTTGAACAGCGCTTTTCAAACTGGCCTGAAAAACCTGATCGATCTGGCCATTATGAACCGGGCTGCGGAAAACGGCCTGGAGCCCGTGCTTTCCCAATACCAGCGTGTAGACGAGATTCCCTTCGACTTTGCCCGCCGCCGCATGAGCGTGGTGCTGGCCGACGGGGCCGGCAAGCGCCAGCTCATCACCAAGGGCGCGGTGGAGGAGATCCTTTCCATTTGCAAGTATGTGGAATATCAGGGCCAAATCCTGCCCCTGGACGGCGGCCTGCGCCAGGAAGCCCTGCGGGTGTACGAGGAAAACAACCAGGGCGGCCTGCGGGTGATTGCCGTGGCCCAGAAAAACAACGTGGCGGGCATCCAGGTGTTCGGCGTGGACGACGAAAGCGACATGGTGCTCATCGGCTTTGTGGGCTTTCTGGACCCGCCGAAGGAGAGCGCCCGAATTGCCATCGCGGCCCTGAAAGACCACGGCGTGCGCACCGTGGTGCTGACCGGGGACAGCGGCGGCGTGGCCGTAAAGGTTTGCGCCAAGGTGGGGGTGGACACCCGCCAGGCCCTGTCCGGCGCAGAGGTGGAGGCCATGGACGACGCCGCCCTGGGCAACGCCATCAAGGCCTGCGACCTGTTTGTGAAGCTTTCCCCCAGCCAGAAACAGCGCCTGGTGGACGCATTCCAAAAGGCCGGGCACACCGTGGGCTATATGGGCGACGGCATCAACGACGCGCCAGCCCTGCGCCAGGCGGACGTGGGCATTTCCGTGGACAGCGGCGTGGACATCGCCAAGGAGACCGCCGACCTGATCCTTTTGAAAAAGGACCTGATGGTGCTGGAAAAAGGCGTGATCGAAGGCCGCCGCACCTTCGGCAATATTCAAAAATACATCAAGATGGCCGCCAGCGGCAACTTCGGCAACATGCTTTCCGTGCTGTTCGCAAGCCTCTTCCTGCCCTTTTTGCCCATGCTGCCCGTGCACATCCTGACCCAAAACCTGCTGTGCGATTTTTCCCAAATGGGCATTCCCTTCGACCGGGTGGACCCGGAATACCTGCGCAGCCCCCGCCGCTGGGAAACCGCCAGCATCCGCCGGTTTATGGTGCTGATGGGGCCCCTCAGTTCCGTGTTCGACATCGCCTGCTTTGCCGTTTTATGGTACGTGTTCGGCTTTCGCACCCTGGCCCAGGCCCCGCTCTTTCAGGCGGGTTGGTTCCTGTTTGGCACCCTCAGCCAAATTTTGGTGGTGCACATGATTCGCACCCGCAAAATTCCCTTGCTGCAAAGCCGCGCTTCCATGCCCCTGATCCTGTCCACCTTTGCCGTGGGCGTGCTGGCGCTGGTTTTTGTGTTCACCAACTTCACCATCGGCCTGGACTTCGCCGCCATTCCCGCCGCTTTCCTGCCCTGGGCCGCCCTGCTGCTGGTTGGCTATTGCATGGCCGTGCAGGGCCTGAAAGCCTTGTACGTGAAGAAGTTTGGGGAGTGGCTGTGACGGGGAGGGGGACGGGGGGATGGGGACGGGGAACGGGGACGTTCGCAGGGGTTTCACCCCTGCACCCCATCAGGGCTACGCCCTGAACCCTTCATTCACCGCGTTTCACGCGGTGAAAAGAAAAACAAAGGCGCTTCGGAAGGATCGGAGCGCCTTTGCTATTATTTTTTCTTTTGGCCCGGGCGCGTAGCGCGGGCAAAAAACGGGTCAAGGGCGAAGCCCTTGTCAGGGGTGTGGGGGCGGAAGCCCCCACCGTCCCTTCATCCCCCCGTCCCCCTACGCCCCGGCCCTTTCCCACGCCCCAAGGCCCAGCAGGTAGGCGCCCACCAGGCCGCTGACGGGGAACAGCTTGGGCGGAACGATGTACTGGTCGATGTGTTCGAGAATCAAGGGGTGCTGGACGTAGCCGTTCAGGAGGCGGACGGTCTCCTTGCGGACCATGGCGAACAGGCTTTGGCGCTGCATTACGCCGCCGCCCAGAATGATGCGCTCCGGGCTGACGGTCACGATGAGGTTCACGCACATTTCGGCCAGGTAGTAGGCCTCCATGGCAAAGGCGGGATGGTCGTCTGGCAGGCCCTTGGCGTCGCCTCCCACCCGGTTTCCAATGGCGGGCCCGGCGGCCAGGCCTTCCAGGCAGCCGTCATGGTAGGGGCAAACGCCCTTCGGGTTGGGGTCGTCGGGATGGGGGCGCAGCAGCATGTGGCCCACCTCGGGGTGCATCATGCCGTGCACCAGCTGGCCGCCCACGCATACGCCTCCGCCAATGCCGGTGCCCACGGTGATGTACACCGCGTTGCTCAGGCCCTGGGCGGCCCCCTGCTTAATTTCCGCCAGCACGGCGGCGTTTACGTCGGTATCGATGGCGCAGGGAATGTTTCGCCCGGCGCGAAGGGTGGCCAGCAGGGGATAGTTGCGCCAGGCCAGCTTGGGTGTGGAGGTGATGGTGCCATAGGAGGGCGATTTCTCGTCCAGGTCCAGGGGGCCAAAGCCCGCCACGCCCAGGGCGTCGATGTCATGGTCCTTCAAAAATTCCATGATCTGCGGCATGGTCTGATCCGGTTCCAAGGTCGGCAAGGTCAAACGCGC
Organism: Eubacteriales bacterium; assembly: GCA_031556335.1. Classification (GTDB taxonomy): domain Bacteria; phylum Bacillota; class Clostridia; order Christensenellales; family Aristaeellaceae; genus Limiplasma. Next base: position 10,307 of record JAVBTE010000103.1, read on the forward strand.
CAGCTCTTTTCCCTCTTTGGAAAAGACGCCAAGCTCCATTTTGGTGCCCCCTGCTTCCAAAGCCCCGATTTTCATCCAAAACCCCCCTGACGATCCTAATTGTTAACTGTTTTAATCATAACAAAAGTTTGGCGGAATTGCAAGGCAAAGCTTCCAAAGGCCTTACTTGACGGAATCCCCCGGGCATTGTACAATAGGGAAAAGAGTGGGGAAAGCGGCGCATAGGGAATCCTGGCGAGGGCGAAGGCCCGCGTCTTATGGGAGCGACGATCGATGTCATTTTCTTCGGATTGCAAAGAGGAGCTAAGCCGGATACCCCTGGAGGACAAGCCCTGCTGCCGCCAAAGCGAGCTGGCCGCCCTCTACATGGCCGCGGGGGCCCTGAACCTGCTTGGCCTTGGGAAGATGAGCGTACAGTTCACGGTGGAAAGCGCGGCCATTGCCCGTCGCGTGTTTCTGTTGCTGCAAAAGGAAATGGGCATTGCCTCCCAGGTGCATTCGGTGACCCATGCCCGGTTTGGGGGCTTCAAAAAATGGGTATTGACCGTAAGCCCCCAGCAAACCCCGCTGCTGCTTCACCGCCTGTCCATGATGGAAACCGAGGCGGGGGGAGAGGCCGTGCTTCGCAGCATGACCGCCAAGCCCGCGCTGAACCGTCGGTGCTGCATGCGCGCTTTTTTGCGGGGCGCTTTTTTGGGGGCGGGCACCGTCACCCATCCGGACCGGGGATACCGTTTGGAAATTTCCGTGCCCGACGACGGGTTTCGCCTGGCGGTGGCCAAATGCCTGCAACGCTTTGAACTTCCCATTCGCCAAAGCAGCCGCAAGGAAACCTCCCGGCTGTATTTTACCCAGGGGGAGCAGGTGTCCGACTTTCTCGCCCTTATCGGGGCCCATCAGGCCGTTATGAAGCTGGAGGACTCCCGGGTGCGCCGGGAGGTGCTTGGGGGCGTGAACCGGGCCATGAATTGCGACGCGGCCAATTTGGAAAAGCTGATGAATGCCAGCGACCGCCAGATCAAGGAAATCGTCGGGCTCATTTCCAGCGATAAATTCCAGTCCCTGCCCTTTTCCCTGCAGGAGATCGCCCTGGCCCGCATTCACGCGCCGGACGCGTCCCTCAGCGAGCTGGGCCAGATGCTTTCGCCGCCCATTGGCAAAAGCGGGGTGAACCACCGCATGCGCCGGCTGATGGAATACGCGGAAAGCCCAGGGGCCTTCCCGCCGGAGCCCGGGGCCCAGCCACCGCCGCCTACCTCCTGAAACGATCTTCCGAAAGGAGCTATATCAATGATTAGAACCCCTTTGAACCTGAAGCCGATGCTGCCTTTTGACAGAACCAGCGCCGCCCTGGTGGCCCATACGGCTTCCCGTTTCGAATCCCGCCTCACCCTGGAAACCGACCGCTTTATTCTCAACGCCAAAAGCATGCTTGGGCTGCTTTCGCAGCCCTCCTTCGGCGACGGCCTTTGCGAACTGGTAGCAGACGGCCCGGACGAAGGCCTGGCGGTAGAGAGCCTATTGGCCCTGTTCCGTCACTAGGCGCGGATAAGGAAAAAAATTTGCGCTCTTTATGGACGGGTGAAAAAAAGCCTTTTGTTTTCCAGCATTTTTTTCTCCATGGTTCGTTTTTCCATGCCAGTGGAAAACATGGAAAAACCCATTTTTCGGGGAAAATACCGAAATTTTGTTCCCCTGCACTTTGGTTCCTATCGTTCCCTTTCTTTCCGGCATGGCAGGAAAACAGGATGTAAATATCGAAGTGTGAATAGATTGCGCGTCCTGCGGGCCTCCTGCCATGAGGAAAACCGGAAGAAAGCCGAATTTCTTCCACAGGAAATCCATGGGGGTTTTTGATGCCGGCTCTGGGCGCAACCCGGTTTTCCACGGTTTCCACACCCCCTACTACTACTACTGACTAAGATGACTACTACAACCTATGGCGGAGGCGAATCGAATGAAGTTTGAATGTTCGGCCCAACAATTGATGATCGGCCTGGTAAACGCGACCCGCGCCCTGGGCGCGCGTCCTGCCATGCAGATTTTGGAGGGCGTTTTGCTAAAAACCGGCGAGGATGAAATTTTTCTTACCTGTACCGACGGCGCGCTTTCCATTCGCTGCCGGGTGCAGGCTTCCGTGGCCGAGGCCGGCGCGGTGGTGCTGCCCGGCAAACTGCTGACGGAAATCGTACGCAAGCTGCCGGAAGGCACCGTGTCCCTTCAAATGAACGACAAACAGGTGGTGACCATCAAGTGCTGCCAAAGCCGCAGCACGTTGACCGGCATGCTTCCGGACGATTTCCCCCAAATGCGGGATCTGTTTTCAACCCATGCCCTGCACTTGCCCCAAAAGCGCCTGCGGGAGATGATCAGCAAAGTGGTGTTCGCCATCGCCGTGCAGGAAAGCCGACAGGCCCTTACCGGCTGCCTGATGGAAGTGACCCGGGACGAGCTTCGGCTGGTGGGCCTGGACGGCTTCCGCCTGGCCTTGCAGCGCATGCACGACACCTTTGTGCTGCCCGAGGGCAAGGACACCGTGACCGCCATCATTCCCGGCCACGTCATGAGCGAAATGAGCCGCATCATGGACGACGAGGAGAAAATGATTACCTTCCACCTGGACAACACCCACCTGATGGCTGTAATGGGCGATACCACGTTGGTCACCACCCTTCTGGCCGGAGAATATATCAATTACCGCCAAATTTTGCCTGCCGCCTGGCTGACCCGGGTTACCGTGAAGCGCAAGGAGATCCAGGACGCCATTGAGCGCGCCAGCCTCATGGCCCGGGAAGGCAAAAACAACCTGGTGCGCATGAGCGCCAACAACGACATCCTCAAAATCACGTCCATGAGCGAACTGGGCGATGTGCTGGAAGAGCTGGACATCCACCTGGAGGGCGAGGAGATCGAAATCGCCTTTAACGCCCGCTATATCAGCGACGTGATTAAAAACGTGGACGACGAGTGCTGCATGCTTAGCATGAACACCAACGTCAGCCCTTGCGTCATCGGCCCCGTGGAGGGCGACGACTACCTCTACCTCGTACTGCCTGTGCGGGTGTACAACTAGGCGGGCGGCGACGGGGGACGTTAGGGACTGTCGTCCCTAAGACCCTACCCAGGGCTTCCCCGGGCTTTTAGTCGTCGTGGCTATCGCTACCGCTCAGCCACTCGCTTCAAGCCCCGCCTTCGGGTCGCTTTGGGCTTCGCCCAAGGGCCCACAGGGCCCACGCTTCCCTCCGGCGCCCTGGACCCATGTTTGACCGCGTTGCACGCGGTCAAGGGGAATGGTCAGGGATGATAAAAGAACCTTTTCTGTACAACTGTGTTTGAGGGAAAGTCATGAAAAAGCTGACTGACAAACAGAAAAACGTATTGATGGGGATTGCGAAAATTTTCCAAGTGCTCGCGATCATTGCGGGTGGGTTGTTGTATGTGATTGTGGGTACGATTTTTGGAGCGGCCAAAGATTCCAACAAGCGGCGAAGGTACTGAACAGCTTGAAAATGAAGCATCCAGTCCATCAACCAGAACGCGTCATCCTTCTTTTTGCAGAGGATGACGCTTTTTTCATTCACTTATTTTTCCATTAAAAAATCTGACCGCGCGCAGCGCGGTCAGATGATGGGTCCAGGGCGAAGCCCTGGGCAGGGTTCTAGGGGCGCAGCCCCTAGCGTCCCCGTCCCCGTCCCCCGTCCCTTTAAATATTGCAGGGAATCGCCAAGCCGCTGTACAGCCGGCGCTGGGTATCCTGCCCGGCCACGCCGTCCATGCTCAGGCCGTTCACCTGCTGGAAGGTCATGACGGCGTTCTTGGTCTTTTCGTCATACTTGCCGGTGATGTCGCCGTCGTAGTACTTCATTTCGTAGAGGGTATACTGCAGGTTTTTCACGGCGGTGCCGCTGCTGCCCACCTGTAGCTTGCTGTAACTGCCGCTTTCGGTGAGGATGCCGTACAAAAGCCGCTGGGTGCTGGGGCTGGCAATGCCGGTGACCCGAAGCCCCGAGGCCTGCTGGAAGGCGCTGATGGCCGCCGCAGTGCCGCTACCATAGCTTCCATCTAGATCGCCGCTGTAATAGCTTTTGCTTTGCAGCACGGTTTGCAGCTGGGTCACGTTGGCCTTGCTGGTACCTGAAGAATTGGAAATGGTGGTGTAGCCGTTGATGGTCACCTTTTGGCCGAAGGTTTCGGGCTTGGTGCCGCTGCCGCCACTGTTGCCGCTGCCGCCGGAGCCCGAGGCGGCATAGATGGCGTTCAGCGTGGAGGAACCCGCCACACCGTCGGGGGTGAGGCCGTTGGCGGACTGGAAGGCGATGACGGAGGCTTCCGTGCCGTCCCCAAAGTCGCCGTCCACGCTGCCGGAATAGTAGCCCCGGGTTTTCAGCTGTTGCTGCAGGGCCTTGACGCCGCTGCCGCTCATGCCTTTGCGAAGGCTGCCGATGTTGGCGGTCACGGAGGAGGCTTTTCTGGCGGAAGAGGAGTATAGCTTGGTCAGGGTGGTGGGGCCGGCCACGCCGTCGGCATAGACGCTGTTGCGCTTTTGGAAGGCCATGACCGCGGCTTCCGTGGTGGCGGCGAAATCGCCGTCGGCGGAGCCGGTCAGGTACCCCAGCACGATCAGGCGGTTTTGCAGAATCTTCACCTGAGAGCCGGTGGAACCCAGCTTGAGGTAAATATCGGTCTTGCCGTTGGTGTAGCTGGAGGTGGAAGTGGAGCTGCCCGAGGGCTTACTGGAACTGCTGGAACTAGAAGAACTGCTGGAGGAGCTGGTGCCGGCCTTGTCCTTGGAAATGGCGTAATAACCATAGATGGCTTCCTGGGTGGCTTTGCCGGCGATGCCGTCCGCCTTGAGGTTGTTGGCGCTTTGGAAGTCCTTCACCGCGCTGACGGTGCCGGCGCCATACTTGCCGTCCACGGTGCCGGAATAATATTTCAGGGCTTTCAGGCGTTCCTGCAGCTGTTTCACCGCCGCGCCCTCGCTGCCGCTTTTCAGCACATCGCCGCCGGTGGTGGCGCCGGTGGAGGGCTTGGGCGTGGGGGTGGCAAAGGAATTGCCCGTGGACTGGGGCCCCGGCGGGGGGGTGTCGCCCACGGAGATCACATTGCTTGGGGGATTGGTGGCCGTGTCATTGCCAAAATCCCAGGCGTTCCAATCCACCTGCTGGTCCTGGGAAGGGGCGGGGGTGGGGGTAACGGTGGCGGTGGGCGTGGCGGTGATGACCGCTTCGAAGGTGGGCGCGCCGCCGGTTCCCGCGGGAAGCCCGTTTCCGTCGCCAATGGTGCGGTCCGCGTCCAGATAGCAACCGCTGAGAATGACGGCCGCCGCCAACAGGAGCATCACCAGCAGCAGCCTTTTCATCCGCATATGGTTTGCACCCGGCTTCATTTGTGAACGCCGTTTCATCATCAAATTCAACTCTCCCTTGTGATGGCGAGGGCGGCGGGGCCGCGCCTCTGGTCGTCCTTGTGAGCAATTGACCGTGAGGGCCTTTGGGGAGGCCCCGGCCCTTTTCAATTGCGAATCAATGATGCCTTGCCAAGCCTATTGTACAAGGTAACCATTGAGAAATCAAGCGATTTTTCACTTGATCTTCTACCATAAGACGATCGATCCGCGTGATTTGTTCCCAAAAATGAAATATTTTTGTCATATTATCCCTGATGCGGGGGAACGATTGCTTGGGGCTTAGGAAAAATCCTCCGGCGCGCTGGCACCTTCTCCCAGGCGAAGGGCAAACAGCACCGCTTCTTTCACAGGCAGCCCTGTCCCCTCCTGCAGGGCCCGGCGGTACAGGGCCATTTGCAGCCCGTAGGTTTTCCACAAGGCCTGGGGGGAATCCACCCGGTCGGTTTTGTAGTCCACCAGCACCCAGCCGCCGTTTTCCAGAAAGCACAGGTCGATCACGCCTTGCAGCAGGCTTTCGCACAGGGCCGGCGCGTGCAGGTTAAAGCTCCACTCCCGGTGGAGCCGCTCCGAGGAAAGCATGCGAAGGCCCAGAGGGCTGCCGAAGAAACCCGCAAGAATGCCGCCGTCGGCCAGCCCGCATTCCTCCGGGGAGAGCAGGCCCTCCATTTGCAAAAGGGCCAGCTCTTTTTCCACAGCGGCTTGCAGCTTTTCCTCCCGGTTGCGTTGGGAAATTGCGGCCCGCAGCGGGGGCAGCGCGATCAGCGACAGGGCCTTGTGGGTGGCCACGCCGCGCAGCAGCGCGGTTTGCTCCTCCGTGCCCCGAAGATAGGCGGGCAGGGCGGGCAAATCGGCCAGCAGCTTGGGCCGGGAAAAGGCCAGAGGCAGGCGCTTTACTTCCGGGCTTTCGGCGGGGGCGCTGTCCTCTCCTTCTAAAAAGCCTTCCCGGGCAGGGGCGTCCGCCATCCGGCAGTAGGCGGTAACGCCCAGCTTGAGCGGTGCGTGGGGAAAATGCCAGAGGGGCAACAGGGGGTCTGTCTCCGGGAAGAGAGGGGGCAGGGTTGCGGCCTGCTTTTCGTCTGTTTCGTTGGCTGTTTCGATGGCCGCTTTTGTCGGGTCTGCTGTTGGGGAGGCTTCTTGCAGCAGGTTTTCCAGCCGTTTTTCCCTGGCAGCCTGGGCATTTTGGCCTGGGGACTGGGTTTCATCGGCCCCCTCCTGCCAAAGGCTTGCACCGCTTGGCTCAATGTGGAAAACGACCCTCCAACCCCCTGTTTTCTGTGGAAAAAATGTGGACTCTGTGGAGAAGTGGGTTTCCGGTTTTGTTTCCCACAGGGGAGATGTGGAGAAGTGCTCTCGCTCTAAAACCCTTATTTCATCAGCGTTTTGGCGGGTTTGCCAAATCCATTCCAGCATGCTTTTGGCTTCCCAAACTGTGTAAGCGTTTTCAGAAGGGTTTTCCTCATTTTCAGAAGGAAATGTGGGCAACGGGTTCTGGGTGGCCTGGGCATTGGCAAAGTCCTTTGCCAGGGCCGGGGCGCTGCCCACCATCACCAACTTGTCCCGTGCCCGGGTCAGGGCCACATACAGCACCCGGGCCCGCTCCGCCTTTTCTTCCGCCTGGACCCGAAGGGCGATGGCGCTGCCAAGAAGCGTATCCCGCTTGGTACGGGCGGCTTCATTTCGGTATTCCATGGCCACCCCCAGCCGGGGATGCATGGCCAGCCGTTTGCCCGGACCCCGGCGGTGCAGCGATCCCCCCAGGCCCATCACAAACACCACGGGACATTCCAGCCCTTTGGATTTATGGATGGTCATCACCCGCACCACATCCTCCCAGGGGCTGAGCACGGTGGGGCTTTTGTCGTCCCGCACGCCTTCCACGGCCGCCACGGAATAGAGAAAGTCCTGCAATTCCCCGCCTCGGTTTTTCATGTGCTCTCCGGCCCGATTGCACAGCATGCGCAAGTTGGCCTGGCGCAGCTTGCCTCCGGGCTGAGCGCCATAAAAGCCGTACATGCCGCTGCGGCTGAGAAAGTCCCACATGTATTCATCCAGGGGCATGCTTCTTTGCAGGAAGCGTTCCCGGTGCAGGCTTTCCAAAATGTCCCGGCAACGCTGGGCCAGGGCAGGGTCAGCATTTTCGCCGGCGGCCCGAAGGGCGTTAAGGAAGCTGGCCCCTTTTTCCGGCTTGCAAAGCCGGATGCTTGCCAGCTCCTTTTCTGTGAGGCCGTACAGAGGGCCCCGGAGGGCGGCCAGCAGGGCCAGGTCGTCCATCAGGTTGTCAAGCAGCCGCAGGTGGCTGAGCAATTGGCGGATCTCCTCGCTGCCCATGCCGCTTTGCCCGTCCTCGGTATACACGGGCACCCCGGCGGCGGTGAGGGTGCGCTGCACCACGTCGGCCACCCCCTTGGCGGCCGGCAGCAAAATAACCATGTCCCGGTAGTGCAGCTTGTTGCCCGTGTCCTTGCCTTCTCGGTCGTAAAGGGGGGTATCCACCATGGCTTTGATTTTTTCGGCGATGAGGGCCGCTTCCAGGGCCGGCTGTTTGGCGGCCCGCAGTTCCTCGCCCCCCAGAATATGCAGCTCTGTGGGCGGGTCGCCGACGGACTCGGGCTCGGCATGAAGGCGGGCGTCCTCGTCGTATTCGATCTCGGTCACTTCGCCCCGCATCACATGGGTGAACACCCGGTTCACCCCCCGCACCACTTCCCCCCGGCTGCGAAAATTCTGGTTCAGGGAAATTTTCCGGCAGGCCGCGCCGGGGTCCGGGGAAAAGCAGCGCTGCTTTTCCATGAACAATGTGGGGTCTGCCTGGCGAAAGCGGTAAATGCTCTGCTTCACGTCCCCCACATAGAAGCATAAGAAAGGAAGCTTTCCTTCCAGGGGCTTCCGGTGCAGCCCCTGCAAAATGGCCTCCTGAATGCCGCTGATGTCCTGGTACTCGTCCACAAAGATGGCGTCGAACCGGGCGGAAATGGCTTTTTGCAGTTCCGGCCGGCGCAAAATATCCAACGTCATGTGTTCCAGGTCGTTAAAGTCCAAAAGGGCCCGCTTGCTTTTTCGCTCCATGAACAGGGCGTGCATGCGCCCCGCCGTCCATTCCAGCCCCCTCAGGGCGGGTTGCATGGCGTTCAGATCGGCGATGCTTTGGCCCGGGTCTGGGGGCAACAGGTCCTTCATGCGTTCCGTCAGTTTTTTGTACCGGGCCCGCAGGTCTTTGAACCGGTCGGCCACCGCCGCTTCCCGCTCGTCGGTCAGGCGGTAGGCGGGAAGCTTCGGGTAGGCCGCCCGGGTGATTTCCCCCATCAGGGTGGGCAGCCCGGCGGCGGCGGCCTCTTTCAGGGAAAGCAGCAGTTGGCCGTCCGCCTGGATGGTTTGGGCGTAGCCCTCCCGGCAGAAAGGGTCCCTGGCAAGCAGCCGGGCTTCTTCGAAAAGGCTGAGGGCCCCTTCCAGCAAAATGCGGCAGTCCAAAAGCAAGGTTTGGGCCATGGGGCTTTCCAAAAGGTCCGCCTGGGTATAGGCATGGGCGGCGCAGGCAGCCAGCCAGGCAAAGGGGCTGGGCTGGGCCATCAGGAACCCATACAAAGAGGAAAGCATATCCGCGATTTCATTTTCAGAAAACTTTCGGGTCAGCGCCCGAAGGTTCTCATCCTCCGTCGCTTTTTCATAGGCTTCGTTCAGGGCTTCCTCCATGGCCTCCCCCAGGGTTTTGGCCCGCATGGTTTCGTCGCAAAGGGCAGCCTGGGGGTCGATTTCCACGGCTTCAAAATACTCCCGCACCAGCTTCTGGCAAAAGGCGTGCAGGGTGCTGATCTGGGCGGTTTCCACCAGCTCGGCCTGGCGGCGCAGGCCGGGTTCTTCCAGGGCGGCGTCGTGCAGGCGCTGCTCCAGCCGTTCCCGCATTTCGGCGGCAGCGGCGTTGGTAAAGGTCACCACCAGCATTCGGTCCACGCTGTACCCATCCTGCCGCACCAGGGACAAAATGCGTTCCACCAGCACGGCGGTTTTGCCGCTGCCCGCAGCGGCGGACACCAGCAGCTGGGGGTTGCGGGCGGTGATGGCGTTTTGCTGGGCGGGGGTAAAGCACACGGGCACAGGCGGCACCTTCTTTCTTTATACGGTATTGTATCCCATTCGGTTGGCAATGTCAAAATGGGGCGGCGGGCGCAGGGGGCCCGCCTTCCGGGGAATGTTTCACGTGAAACAATTTTGGAAACCGGTGCGCGAAAGAAGGCAAAATGTTTCACGTGAAACAATTTTTTGGAAAGCGGCCAAGGGGGTCAATTGCCCTAAAAGAAGAAAGAAATTGCCCCAGAGGCCCTTTCGTGGTATAATAGCCCCATCTTTACGCTAGGAGGCAGTCTATGGCCATCACACAATTTGATAAGGAAAGCATCAAACAGAGCATTATGGGAAAGCTGCAACGCTACAATGGTGTGACCGTGGCGGAAGCGGCCCCCCAGCAGCTTTATAAGGCCGTGGCCTCTACCGTGCGTGACCAGATCATGCAAAAGTGGATGGTGTCCCGGGAGCTGCGGCACAAAACCATGGGCAAGCGGCTCTACTACCTGTCCGTTGAGTTTTTAACGGGCCGGGCGCTGCATTGCAATTTGCTGAATTTGCTTAGCCAGGACGACTATGCAAACGCCCTGAAAGAACTGGGCATTGCGCTGAACACCATTTTCCCGGAAGAGCCGGAACCCGCCTTGGGCAACGGCGGGCTGGGGCGGCTGGCCGCCTGCTTTATGGACAGCCTGGCCAGCCTCAGCATTCCGGCCATGGGCTGCACCATTCGCTATGAATACGGCCTGTTCCGCCAGAAGATGGTGGACGGCCAGCAGGTGGAGCTGCCCGATACCTGGCTGCAAAACGGCAACGTGTGGGAAATGCCCGTAACCGAGGATACCTGCCAGGTGCAATATGGTGGCGAGGTGGAGGAACGGGAAGAAAACGGCCGGATGGTGTTCCGGTTGAAAAACGCCTACACCATCGACGCGGTTCCCTACGACATGCCCGTGGTGGGGTACGACAACCAATGCGTCAACACCCTTCGCACCTGGAGCGCCCGCAGCCTGGAAAGAATCGACCTTCGCTCCTTTGGCGAAGGCGAGTACATGAAGGCCATGGAAGAAATGCAGATGGCCGAGGTCATCTCCAAGGTGCTCTATCCCGAAGATAAGCACTACGAGGGCAAAATGCTCCGGCTGAAACAGCATTACTTCTTTACCAGCGCCACGCTGCAATATGCCCTGAAGCACTTTAAAAAGTACCACGGCAATAATTTTGATTTGCTCCCGGACAAGGCCGTCTTTCACATCAACGACACCCACCCAGGCCTGGCCATTCCGGAACTGATGCGGCTTTTGATCGACCAGGAGGGCCTTTCCTGGGAAATGGCCCAGCGCATTACCCA